>JAFDXD010000148.1 GCA_018268135.1 Bacteroidota bacterium | reverse complement strand
GGCTTAGGACGAAATCTTAAAGAAATTTATCAATTGATAGAGGAGTAAATCCTAAAAAACTTTTCTACTTTGTTAAAAGAAATAACTATTTTACCATCACGTTATTTCTTTTGAAAAAAATATTTACATACCTACTTTTTACCCTTGCTATATTGCCCGCTTATAGCCAATATTATCTTCGTGGCGATATTAAAGACGAAAAAAATCAGCCTTTGCAGAATGCAAAAATTTTTCTGCATTCATCCAGGATGATGTACTACTCAGGAGCGTATGGAGGTTTTGGTATTAACGTGCCAAATTTATTCGACTCGCTTACAGTATCATTAGACGGGTATGAGCCCCAGGTGCTAAAAGTAAAAGCAGATGCATGGCTTAATATAGTTTTAAAAACGTCTGCTTCTAATACTACAAAAAACAAGCCCCGGCTTATTTCTATTACCAAAAATTTAAACCAAACAGAGAGGGTTCATTGGTTCTTAAGCGATGAAAGTTATTTTCAGTTGATAGAAAATGATTTTATAAACGCAAAAAATTATCCCAATACAGGTTTTTCATTAAATGTAAATAAGGCATCCTATAGCAATGTGCGACGGTTTATTAATATGCAAAGCCCTGTGCCGCCCGATGCTGTGCGAATAGAAGAGATGGTAAATTATTTTAACCTGCATTACAATGAGCCCAAAGACGGAAATGTTTTTAAAATAAATTCACAACTTACTTCCTGCCCATGGAATACTGAAGAGCGATTACTTTATTTAAATATTAATGCCAAAAAAATAGATCTGTCAAAAGTGCCGCCAAGTAATTTTGTTTTTTTGATAGATGTTTCCGGAAGCATGGATATGCCAAACAGGTTGCCATTATTAAAAGCCGCTTTTCAATTGTTTGTAAAAAACCTTCGCCCAATAGATACCGTGTCCATAGTAATGTACGGAGGCACTGTAGGAGTTTGGCTAAGGCCTACTTCTGGCAATGAAAAAGAAAAAATATGTAAGTCAATAGAAGAGCTTACCGCTGCTGGCGACACCCCGGGCGAGTCTGCCATTAGAGCTGCATACCAGTTGGCGCAAAGTACTTTTATAAAAGGAGGGAACAACAGGGTGATACTGGCAACTGATGGAGATTTTAACGTAGGCGAAACATCAGAAAAAGCATTGGACGATTTAATAACCAAAGAAAGGCAAATAGGAGTGTACCTCACCTGCCTTGGTGTAGGCATGGGCAATTTTAAAGATTCTAAATTGCAAACTCTTGCAAAAAAAGGTAATGGTAATTATGCTTACCTGGATGATGTAAATGAAGCAGAAAAAGTATTGGTTAAAGAGCTTACTCAAACCATTTATGCCGTAGCTGAAAATGTTTTTATGAATGTGCAATTCAATCCTGATTTGGTAAAGGAATACAGGCTTGTTGGCTTTGATAATAGAAAAGATGCCGTACAGGATACAGCCAGCGACCTGGAAGGGGGCGAAATTGGTAGCGGAAACACTACCCTTGCTGTTTTTGAAATTTTACCCACTCATCCTTATTTATCGGCTAATAATAATTTGCAAAATATTGCCAATATTAATTTGCGCTATAGTTGTAATGATACAATTGCAAAAAATATTCATTATGATGTACCACAAAACTTTCAGCCGCTTGATAGTATTGACAGAGAATTAAAATTTGCAACTGCTGTTACCATGTTTGGCTTAAAAATAAAGCAATCAAAATATGCAGCAAATATTGACTGGCCTTTAATTAAAGCTACTGCTGCTGCTTCTGCCGATACCAGTAATTATCTTCAAAAAGAATTTTTAGAACTGGTAGATAAAGCATCTAAAATATATGCAGATAAAAAGAAAAGAAAAAGAAATAAAAACTACGATTGATAAAACCACAGCACAAAAAAAAGCCCCGATAAAACTATCGGGGCAAATCATTCATAAATATTTTTTACTTTACTTCTACTGCGTCGTTTAGATCAGCATCTACCAATATACGGCCACAATTTTCGCAAACCATTACTTTTTTGCGAAGCTTAATTTCACTCTGCTTCTGCGGAGGAATGGCATGAAAACAGCCACCACAGCTATCTCTTTCTACCGGCACTACCGCCAGGCCATTGCGGTAATTTTTGCGGATACGGTCATAACTCATAAGCAGCCTTTCATCTACCTGAGCCCTTGCTGATGCTGCTTCTTTGTTATAATGTTTCTCTTCTTTTTCTGTTTCGTTTATTATTTTTTCAAGTTCGCCTTTTTTGCCGCTTAGGTTGGCTTCCTTAGTGGTTACTGCTTTTTTTGCAAATTCAAGTTGCTTTGCTTTTTCAGCTATTTCTTCCGTAGCATCTTTTATATGTTTTTCGCAAAGTTTTTCTTCCAACTGCTGCATTTCAATCTCTTTATTGATGGCTTCAAACTCACGATTGTTTTTTACATTCTCACTTTGCTTTTCATATTTTTTTATCAATGCCTGCGCTTCTTTAATGCCTTCTTTTTTTTGCTCAATAAATTCTGTAATGCCGTTTATTTCTTCTTCCACCCTTGTTTGACGAGAGTGCAACCCTTCAATTTCATCTTCAAGGTCTTTTACTTCCATTGGCAACTCACCTTTTAATATCTGAATTTCGTCCAGTTTGCTGTCAACTTTTTGTAAGCGCACCATCGAAGTCAATTTTTCTTCTACCGAAAATTCTTTTACTGAAGCCATAGTATTTTTTGTTTTTTAATTTTGTTTACGGGCAGCATACCGTTGGTCATCATCGTTGTGTCACTCCCTTGTACGGCAAACCTTTATTCAGCCTTGCCCTCAAAATAGTGAACAGGATTGGTATTCACACCCGTTTTTAGGACGGCAAAGTTAGGGAAATTTTCCCTCAAAATATCAAATAAAAGCTCTATAGTAAATTGTTCACTTTCATAGTGGCCAATATCTGCCAGCAGTATTTTATCCTCAGCATCAAAAAATTCATGATATTTTATATCAGAAGTTATGTACATATCAGCGCCAGCCTGCATTGCAGCCTTGGTTAAAAAACTACCTGCGCCTCCGCATACTGCCAGCTTTTTTATCATTTTACCCGTAAAGCCGGTATGTTTTATTACAGGAATTTTAAATATATCCCTTAATTGTTGGAGCATTTCTGTGGCAGATACAGGCTTTTCCAGCTCGCCGGTAAGCCCGCTACCAATCATTGAGTAGGTATTGGCCAAAGGATAAATATCATGCGCCACTTCTTCGTATGGATGTGCCAATTTCATAGCGCTCAATATTTTTTGCTGTAACCATACCGGAAATATTACCTCTATTTTTACTTCATTTTCCAAATGCCTTTTGCCAATGTCGCCAATATAGGGTTGGGCGCCTTCCAAAGCTTTAAAGCTTCCAATACCCTCTACCTCAAAGCTGCAATCGCTATAATTGCCAATATGTCCGGCCCCGGCTTCAAACAATGCTTCTGTTAATTTCTGCTTGTGATCTTTTGGTACAAACACCGAAAGTTTTTGCAAATAACCATCTTTAGGCAAAAGTATCCTTCGGTTTTTCAACCCGATTTTATCTGCTATTTTTCCATTTACTCCTTCTATCATATTATCAAGATTGGTGTGAGAGGCATAAATGGCTATATCATTTTTAAGGGCGGTTATTATTGTTTTTTCTACATAATTATTACCCGTTATTTTTTTTAACCCCTTAAAAATAATAGGGTGATGGGCAATGATAAGATTGCATTTTTTTTCAATAGCTTCCAGTACTACAGCTTCTGTTGCATCCA
This sequence comes from Bacteroidota bacterium, assembly GCA_018268135.1. Classification (GTDB taxonomy): domain Bacteria; phylum Bacteroidota; class Bacteroidia; order Chitinophagales; family Chitinophagaceae; genus Ferruginibacter. The sequence continues at coordinate 24,787 of JAFDXD010000148.1, read as the reverse complement.
GGCAAGTAATTGCTCCGCTGCAATCCCAATTTGCATTACCAGTTATCAGCCCTGCATTATCATAATTTTCCTGTAAAATTCCCGGAGCAATTTTTTCTAATAAACTTGTTATATCTTGAATTTTCATTTCTTTAAATATTTTGATACAATGGACGATTCTTTATTATACAAACAATATAAAACAAAATTTCAAAAAATTGCCGATGTAAAGTACGCATCAGCAGTTTTACAATGGGATCAGGAGACCTACCTGCCACCCAAAGGAGGCGAAATACGTGCCCGGCAAATAGCAACCCTTTGCGAATTGGCACATGAACATTTAACTGAAAAATCTTTAGGAGAGTTATTACAAAAAGTACTAAATGATGAAACTCTTTCAACCTCACAAAAAAGAAATGTAGAGCTTTCCCTTGCCGATTTTAATAAAAATAAAAAATTGCCACCGTCATTTGTACGCCAGTTGAGCGAAACGGTCAATAAAAGTTTTTATGCCTGGATACAGGCCCGAAAAGAAAATAACTTTAGCTGCTTTGAAAAACCATTGCAACAAATAATTGATCTTAAAAAGCAGGAAGCAGATTTGCTCGGGTATGAGCATCACCCTTACGAGGCATTGATGGACGAATTTGATAAAGGCCTTAGCGTAAAAAAAGTAGATGAGTTATTTGCAGCATTATCCCCACAACTGTTGAATTTATTAAATACTATTAAAAACAAACCACAGGTAGATAATAATTTTCTGTATAGTTTTTTTGATAAAGACAAGCAATGGGAGCTTGGCATGGAAATATTAAAACGAATACATTTTGATTTTGAAGCAGGCAGGCAGGACATTAGCGAGCACCCATTTACCACCAATTTTTGCAATTCAGATGTAAGAGTTACTACCCGTATCAGCGAAAATGACTTTGCCAACATGCTTTGGAGTTGCATACACGAAGGCGGACATGCTTTATACGAGCAGGGGCTGCCTGCAAGCGAGTATGGCTTACCGTTAGGAGAGTATTGTAGCCTGAGTATTCACGAAAGCCAAAGCCGGCTTTGGGAAAACTGCGTAGGCAGAAGCCTGCCCTTCTGGCAATCGAATTATGCTCTTTTGCAACAAACTTTCCCGGGGCAATTAAGTGGTATTTCGTTGCAACAATTTTATAAGGGCATTAATAAAGTACAACCATCTCTTATTCGTACCGAAGCAGATGAACTTACATACCATTTTCATGTAATGATACGGTATGAAATAGAAAAACAGTTGATTGAAGGAAGCATAAATGCAAAAGATATTCCGGCATATTGGAATGAGCTTTATGCAAAATATTTGGGCGTTACAGTACCTAATGACAGGGAAGGATGCCTGCAGGATGTACATTGGAGCCATGGAAGTTTTGGATATTTTGCCACTTACAGCATTGGTAGTTTGTATGCTGCACAGATGTATGCAGCTATTGAGGCCATTTATCCGTCTTTACAGGTAGAAGTGTCTAAAGGCAATACCCAAAGCATTTGGCAGTGGTTGCAACAACATATTTACCGGTTTGGGCGTTATTACAACTCTGATCAACTCTGTAAAAATGCTACAGGGCAGCCTTTAAATGCAGAATTTTTTATAAAATATGCTACCACAAAATACTCAGCAATATATGTCTAAAGAAAATAAAAGTTTTCAGGCCGTTGTGTTTCGGTGGCGCATTGTTATTGCTATTGCAATTGCAACCGGAATAATGGTTTCACAAAGCTGTAAAAAAATTATTGAAAATTCATCCCAGGCTTTATTACAGCAATATTTTGAAAACAATATTTTAAATCGGGATTTTGTAGTAAGCCTCGCTACAGACAATGGCACCGACCTTACAGCACAATATACCGGGTACAAATTCAGGCTAATGAAAAATACCCTGCTCAATGGGCCTATTACCGCTACTTTCAATAATACTACTACCTATACCGGCACCTGGAGCAGCAATGACGATTACAGTAAACTCACCATCCTTATTAATCAACCTACTACTCCCACTGAGTTTGTATTTTTAAACCGCGACTGGCGATTTACCAAAAAAGATGTACCTACCATGCAATTGGCTCCCTGGGGCACTACAGATGCTAAAGTACTGCACATGACAAGGCAATGATTAACAGAAAATTTGTGGATAACTAACCCCAAAAGCTAAAATCCTATACATACTTTTTTTCCAGTTTAGGCGTTAATAGGGCTAATTACCACTCCTTTATTCATTAAACAACCTTTGCTAAAAGTAAAAATGAAAAACCATCGCATTTCAACCAATCATAACCATCTCAAATTGAATATGGCTTTTTCTAAGCCATACTATCAAAAGTAAATTTGTAGCCAGTATAAAATATTATCAATTCAATTCTCAAAAGTCTGGTGCTTAACAAACACGATTTTTGTTTTTATGGATTGTTTGGATAACAGAGGCTCTGCCAAAAGGCAGGGCCTTCCTGTTTCAGTATTAATTGGTAACCTTAATAACTAGCTGAGCTACAGGCTATCCCTTGTAATTAATTGATTTTAAAAATGATAGTCAATTTTGCAAGGATATAATATTCTCCCAAAACCTGCGTTATTCTATACAAAAGCTATCTTTACCAAACATTAGCATATAATTGTATATAAAATTTTGCTGAAATTTAAAAAAATCAACTACATTTACTTTATTGAAAAAATTCATTTTAATACTAAATCTTTTTATTGGAATAACTTTTACTTCTTTTGCTCAAAATAAATTAACAGCCGATTTCGGCAATGCTCAGGCAAAACTGATTAAATTTTATCCCAATCCTGCCACTTCGGTAATCAATTTTGATTTCCAAAAAGGCTACGATAAATCCTATTCTTTCCAAATTTTTAATTTTATCGGTAAGATGGTGCTTGAGTTAAAAAATGTATCCTCACATACCAGCATCAATATCGAAGATTTTTATCGTGGAATCTATATTTTTCAACTTCGTGATAGAAACGGCTCCATTGTAGAGTCTGGCAAGTTTCAGGTAAATAAGTAATCCTTCATTTTTTTATTTTTTTGTGTCATTTTGGCTGAAATCAAGCATTGGCAATATGTTTGACTATCGTACCTTTGCACCCATTTTAAAGAAAAATTATGGAAGATAAAAAAAATGCAATGGAACAAAATGAAGATATCAATATTAATGCAGATGCTGATATCCCCGGAAGTACTCATTTAACAAACCCGTATGAAGAAAACGAGGCAGCCCTCGAAAAAATTTCTGCAGAGTTGCAAGATCAAAAAGATAAATACCTAAGGCTATTTGCCGAATTTGATAATTTCAAACGCCGCACTGCCAAAGAAAGAATAGAGCTATCGCAAACCGCCGGTAAAGACATTATCCTTTCTCTGCTTGAAGTAGTAGATGATTGCGACAGGGCAGAAAAGCAAATGGAAAATTCAGATGATATTAGCCAGATAAAGCAGGGCAATAAACTTGTATTTAATAAGCTTCGCAATGTACTGCAGCAAAAAGGCCTGCAGGCAATGGTAAGCATTCACACCCCATTTGATGTAGAAAAACACGAAGCCATTTCGGAAGTGCCTGCCGGCGATAAATTGAAAGGAAAAGTAGTAGATGAAATTGAAAAAGGATATTACCTTAATGACAAACTAATTCGCTTTGCTAAAGTAGTAGTAGGCAATTAAAATTTACATAAGTATTTATGAAAAGAGATTATTACGAAATACTCGGCGTTTCAAAAACATCTACGCAGGATGAGATAAAGAAAGCTTATCGTAAAGTAGCCATGCAGCACCATCCAGACAGGAACCCCGGCGATAAAGTGTCTGAAGAAAAATTTAAAGAAGCAGCAGAAGCCTATGAAATATTAAATGACGCTGATAAAAAAGCACAGTACGACAGGTTTGGGCACAATGCTTTTGCCGGAGGCCATGGCCGTGGAGGATTTGGAGGTGGTATGAATATGGATGATATCTTCAGCCAGTTTGGCGATATTTTTGGCGATGGGGGTGGGTTTGGAAGTTTTTTTGGAGGCGGCAGGCAGGCATCTACAGGCCGTGGCAATGGCTCAAGAGGCTCTAACCTAAGGGTAAAACTCAAAATGAATTTTGAAGAAATTGCCAAAGGCGCCAGCAAAACCATCAAAGTAAAAAAACACGTAAAATGTACCACCTGCAATGGCAGCGGCGCCAAAGATAAAAACAGTATTCAAACCTGTAGTGGATGCGGAGGAAGCGGCCAGGTACGCCGGGTACAAAATACATTTTTAGGTCAAATGCAAACTGTTACCACCTGCCCCACATGCAATGGGCAAGGTAGCACCATCACCAATAAATGTACCGCTTGCAAAGGCGAAGGACGGGTATATGGCGAAGAAACCGTAACCATCGATATACCGGCAGGCGTACAAGAAGGCATGCAACTTAGTATCAGTGGCAAAGGAAACGCCGGCGAGCGTGGAGGCGCTGCCGGAGACCTTATCGTTCTCATAGAAGAAGAAGCTCATGCACAATTGCACCGGGATGGCTTAAATGTAGCTTACGATTTGCACATCTCTTTTCCCGATGCAGTATTTGGCACACAAGTAGAAGTACCAACTATTGATGGCAGAGCAAAAATTAAAATACCTGCAGGCACCCAAAGCGGAAAAATTTTCCGCCTCAAAGGCAAAGGCTTCCCACATGTAAACAGCTACGAAAAAGGCGACCAACTGATACAAGTAAATATTTGGACACCTCAACATTTAAGCCACGAAGAAAAACAAGTACTCGAAAAATTACAACAGTCCGACAACTTTGAGCCCAAGCCCGAAAAAAATGAGAAATCATTTTTTGATAAAGTAAGAGAAATGTTTAGCTAATACATTCCAAAAATTTTAAAAGCCTGTTTTTCTTAAAAGCAGGCTTTATTTTTTTTGAAGCCGGGCATTTGTACAGGCATCAACTCCGGTCCTGCTATCCGCTATACCTCCGCTACGCTCCGGTGCCGCTCCTATCAGGGCTAGGGTGCCCCACAGTATATCTTTGCTCAACATTTATACATCCACATTTTTTATGAATTTATATTTCTTTCAAAAAAAAATTATCCTGTAAATTGCCTCATCATGTTGCAAAAACTACACATACACAACTATGCTATTATTGATAAGCTTGAAATCAATTTTGCCGGAGGCTTAAATATCATTACCGGCGAAACCGGCGCTGGCAAAAGCATTGTAATGGGCGCTCTCAATTTAATATTGGGCCAGCGTGCCGAAAGCAGCATATTACAGCAGCAAAACCAAAAATGCGTGGTAGAAGGCATTTTTACCATAAAAAACAATGCAGCTATCAAAGAATTTTTACAAGCCAATGAGTTAGATGTAGAAGATGAAATTATTTTGCGCCGGGAAGTTAACAGTAATGGCAAATCAAGAAGCTTTATAAACGATACTCCGGTAAACCTGGCTCAACTAAAAGAGCTCTCTGTATGGCTGGTAGATTTGCATCAACAGTTTGATACCCTCGAGTTAAGCAACGAAAATTTTCAAAGAGAAGTAATAGATGCACTTGCAGGCAATGCAGCATTGTTGCTTCAATTAAAAGCCAAATATGGCGAATATAGTTTTACAAAATCGCAGTTAGAAAACCATCAGCAATTACAAGCCCATGCTGCCAAAGAGCAGGATTATAACAAATACCTGTTTGATGAGTTAGAAGAGCTTTCTTTACAGGAAAATGAACTTGAAAACCTGGATAAAGAATTAAAATTACTCAGCAATGCTGAAAATGTAAAGCAGCAATTAAGCGCCCTGTATTTTGAACTAAAAGACAGTGAGCAACCCATGGTGCAACAGTTAAAAACCCTGCAACATAAGCTCAAAAGCCTGCAAGCTTACCATCCGGCAATGGATGAATTGCATCAGCGCATAAGCGCCACCGTTATAGAGCTTCAGGATGTGGCCGAAGAGCTTGAAAGCATTGACCAGGGCATCTTGTACGATGCAGAGCGGATACAAAAAGTAAATGACAGGCTGTCGGCAGGCTATAAATTACTCAAAAAGCATGGAGTAAATGATACCCAACAGCTCCTTGCTATCCAAAGCCAATTACAACAAAAGTTAGAAAGCATTGTAAATCTATCAGCAGCCATTGATGAGTTAGAAAAGCAAACAACCAGGTTAATGAGCGAGTGCAAAAATATTGCCGGCAGTATTTCAAAAAACCGGCAGGCACAATTACATTCATTTACCCAAAGTGTAAATAAATTATTGCTACAGGTTGGAATGCCCAATGCAAGGCTAAAAGTACAGATGCAACCATCCGAACTATCGCAATGGGGAGCGGATAAAATAGATTTTTTGTTTGACGCTAATAAAAGCGACCGGTTTGAACCATTGCATAAAGTAGCCAGTGGCGGTGAGCTTAGCCGCTTAATGCTAAGTGTAAAATCATTAGTTGCCAAAAAACTTCAATTGCCTACCTTAATTTTTGATGAAATAGATACCGGTATCAGCGGCGAAGCAGCAAAGCAGGTAGGTATCATCATGCAAAGTATGGCAGCAACGCACCAGCTTATAGCCATTACCCATCAGCCCCAAATTGCAGCAAAAGCCACAGCGCATTATTTTGTGTACAAGCATATAGTAAACGATAAAATAGTAACAGCTATTAAGCTTTTAAGCAAAGATGAGCGTATAGTTGCCATTGCAAAAATGCTCAGTGGCGAACAGCCAACAGCCGCCGCCCTTGAAAATGCAAAAGAAATGATGAATTAATCAATGCACAATCTTGTAATCATACTAATTCTAATTTTAGTAATAGCCATTGGCTATGGCATACATCGTGTTATAAAAAAATATATCAATCCCAAAGCATCAGCAAGCCACCTTTTTTTATACTTTTTGGCTCATTTTATCGCCATTTTTATTTTTTCATTTATCATTAATTTTATTATTATCCATTTTTCAAAATATTTATTTCATTAGTAAAGGTTATTTTTACTAAGCAATATTAATTTTACTCTAAAAAAATGTAACACATGAGCTACAATTTATTAAAAGGAAAAAGGGGCATTATCACCGGGGCATTAGACGAAAATTCAATAGCCTGGAAAGTGGCAGAAAAAGCACATGAAGAAGGAGCCACCTTTGTTTTAACGAATGCTCCCATTGCCATGCGCATGGGCGAAATCAATAAGTTAGCCGAAAAAACCGGTAGCCAGATAATTCCTGCCGATGCCACAAGTGTAGAGGATTTAACCACATTATTTACAAAAAGCCAGGAAGTACTTGGCGGAAAAATAGATTTTATTTTGCACTCAATTGGTATGAGTGTAAACATCAGAAAAAAAATACCCTATACAGAAAGCAACTACGATTATTTTGCCAAAGGAATTGATGTAAGCGCTATGAGCTTGCACAAAATGCTGGCCGTTGCCAAAAAGTTAGATGCCATAAATGAGTGGGGGAGCGTAGTTGCTCTTACGTACATGGCCGCACAGCGCACCTATCCTTTTTATACCGATATGGCAGATATCAAAGCCATGCTCGAAAGTATTGCCCGTAGTTTTGGTTACCATTATGGAGTAGATAAAAAAGTTCGTATCAATACAGTATCGCAGTCGCCTACCAAAACCACAGCTGGTACCGGTATAAAAGGCTTTGGAGATTTTTTTGACTATGCCAATGCTATTGCACCATTGGGCAATGCCAGCGCCGAAGACTGTGCAAATTATTGCATCACCCTCTTTAGCGATCTTACCCGTATGGTTACTATGCAAAATCTTTTTCATGATGGAGGGTATTCTACCACCGGCGTAAGCAATATTGTAATGGAGAGATTAGGTGTTCAGGAGTCTTAAATTTTACAACTAATTGATAAAGAAAAAAAGAGCCTCTCAACATTGCTGAGAGGCTTATTTTTTTGGAGTATATTTATAAAAAATTTAATATTCATCCCGGCTCTTTTTTTAAGAAAGAAATAGAAATTGATGAGTCTGTTTTTATTAAATACTTGTACAAAGTATTTGATAAGCCTTTACAAATGAATATTTCTATTGAAGGCACTAACAATAAATTGATGAATGAATTTTATCAAACACCCAAATATGCAATTTTGTTGCCCTATGCAGAAAAGGATTAAAACCACGCTGGATCGAAACTAATTTAAGCATCACAGTATGTAGAAGACTTTATTGAAGTATTGCAGGATTATCTTACAATGTTCTATCCTTAATAAATCCTTATTTTTGTAATTGGATAAAATTGGATACAAAATGGATATATCTAAAAAAATGGCATTCAGCCCTGAGGTTTACCAGCAAATAATGATGCATTTAAGTGTAGTTGATATTTTTAAAGGCAATTGGAAAGTAATAGAATTACAACATAGTAAGCATTTAAAAGAACTAAGGAAAATTGCAACGATTGAAAGTATTGGGTCATCTACAAGGATAGAAGGAGCAACTTTAAGCAACTCCGAAGTGGAAAAATTATTAAAGTCAGTAAAGATTAACAGGTTGAAAACAAGGGATGAAGAAGAAGTAGTGGGTTATTACGATGTGCTTCAAATAATATTAGAAAATTACGAAACAGTCAGCCTCACAGAAAACTATTTACACCAACTTCATGGTATTTTATTAAAACATAGTGAAAAAGATCAGCGGCACAAAGGCAGATATAAAAATTTATCAAACAAGGTTGTGGCAAATTATCCTGATGGTACGCAACGAACAATTTTTAAAACTACAGAGCCACATCTTACGCCGGCAGCTATGCAAATATTAATTGCATGGACGAATGAACGATTTAAAAAACATGATACACACCCATTAATAACTATTGCTGTTTTTGTGTATGAGTTTTTATCAATACATCCCTATCAGGATGGAAATGGAAGGTTGTCACGATTGCTTACTACATTATTGATGATGCAACAGGATTATAAGTTTATCCAGTATGTATCATTTGAAAATATTATTGAAACAAGAAAAGATGAGTATTACAGGGCATTGATGGCCGGTCAAAAAAACAGGGGAAAGGCATCAGAACAAATTGATAAATGGCTATTATTTTTTATGGAAAGTATGGTGATACTGACGCAGCTACTAAATGAGAAGTATGCCATCTACAATAAGCTGGAAATGGGGCTGAATGTGCGGCAGCAAAAAATAATAACATTTTTGAATAAACAAAAGAAGGCACAAATAAAGGATATAGATGAAGCATTCCCTGAATACTCAAGGAACACATTGAAAAAAGATGTTGCATTGTTATTGCATGAAGGAATAATTTTAAAAACAGGACAAGGAAGAGCAGTAACTTATCATGCCAAATTATAGAGCATGGTATAATTAAATAAAAATACATTTGTGATAGAGGGAAGCATCATTTACTGCTTTAAATGATTTGGAGATGTTAGGCATAGCAGCCCATTTTTTCAAACATGATTTTTTTGCATCCGTTTCGTTGGTTCCATTTTTAGAAAACCTCGGCACAACAGTTTTTTTTAAGATAGTTAGTTAAAGCATGTGCTGCCGTTGCGCTAAGTAAGTTCTATGGAATAAGGATAAAGAAAAAAAGAGCCTCTCAACATTGCTGAGAGGCTTATTTTTTAAAAGTTAATCCTTCACAAAGGAAAATGACTTAATATTCGTCTTCATTAAAAAAGAAATCTTCCTGGCTGGGATAGTCGGGCCAAATATCTTCCAGGCCTTCATACAGGTCTCCTTCATCTTCCAGCTCCTGAAGGTTTTCAATAACTTCAATAGGGGCGCCACTACGGATACTGTAATCTATCAGTTCATCTTTTGTTGCCGGCCAGGGGGCATCTTCAAGGTGTGAGGCTAATTCTAGTGTCCAAAACATCGTATAAAAGAGGTTTAATTTTTTGCAAATGTATATGTTCGTACGAAATAACCAAAAGTGTTTTTTTTAATGGTGATACCCTGTTAATTAATTAAACAAACGAAAACCTGTATTATTGCCCTTTATCTTATTATACCTAACACAATATTGCTTATTTTCGATTGATGTTAAGCGCTAAAAATATAGAGAAATATTACGGAAAATTGCATGTTTTAAAGGGTGTAGATATTGAAATTGCCAAAGGTGAGATTGTAAGCATTGTTGGCTCTTCAGGCGCCGGCAAAAGCACATTGCTTCATATAATTGGCACTTTAGATAAGCCGGACAAGGGTACCGTACTGTTAAATAATGAAAGAATTGAAACACTCAAAGGAAACAAACTGGCGCATTTTCGCAATAATAATATCGGTTTTATTTTTCAGTTTCATCACCTGCTGCCTGAGTTTACTGCCTGGGAAAATGTATGTATCCCCGGGTGGATTGCCGGACGAAAGAAAAAAGATGTGTTAGACAGGGCAGAAGAATTACTGGTAAATTTAGGCCTTGGCCAAAGGCTTGATAATAAACCACACCAGCTCAGTGGAGGCGAGCAACAAAGAGTAGCTGTTGCCAGGGCATTAATCAATAATCCTGCTATTATTATGGCAGATGAGCCTACCGGTAACTTAGATAGCGCTAATGGAAGAGAGTTGCATAAACTTTTTATTGAACTGAGAGACAAATACCAGCAAACTTTTTTAATAGTTACCCACAATGAAGAACTTGCCGCTATGAGCGATAGAATTGTACACATGAAAGATGGACGGATAATGGAAGGAGAAAATTAATTTTTCAAAAGCATATTAATCCGTTGCGCTAATTTTTCAGCACTTGGCAGCATTTCTTTTTCCAAACCAATATTCATTGGCACCGCCGGTAAATTTAATGCACCCATTACCTCTACCGCTGCATCTAAGTATTTAAAACATGCTTTTGATATCCTCCCTGCAAGAGCTTCTGCAAATGAGTTGTTCTGTTGCTCTTCTGTTAAAAGTAAACATTTGCCATGTTTTTTTACGGTGGCAAATACCAGGTTTTCATCTAATGGAAATAAGGTTCTGAGGTCTATCACTTCTACCTGGCCTGCAAAATTTTTTGCTGCTGCTTTTGCCCAATATACACCCATGCCATAAGTAATCACACAGCAGCTTTCACCTTTATTTATTTTTTCTTCATCGGCCTGAAGTACGATGCAACCCTTTCCTAACGGTATGGTATAATCGCAGTCTGGCTCAGTCATTTTTGCATCTTCGGTACCGGGTACTTTACTCCAATAAAGCCCTTTATGCTCTAACATCACTACAGGGTTAGGGTCCAAAAATGCAGCTTTCATTAGCCCTTTCATATCAGCAGCATTGCTGGGATACACTATTTTAATTCCTTTAATAGTTAGCAATGTGCTTTCTATACTTCCACTATGATAAGGGCCACCACCTCCATAAGCACCAATGGGTACTCGTATAAGTGTTTGCACCGGGTATTTTCCGCAACTTAAATAGCAGCTCTTCGATATTTCTGTTACTAATTGATTTAGGCCGGGGTAAATATAATCTGCAAACTGTACTTCTACAATCGGTTTTACGCCAACTGCACTCATGCCAATGGTAGAGCCAATAATGTAGGCCTCCTGTATGGCAGTGTTAAAAACACGGTGGTCGCCAAACTGCTCAGCTAAGGTTGCTGCCTCTCTGAAAACTCCGCCCAGCCTGCGTCCTACATCCTGCCCGTACAATACAGCTTCGGGGTACGCTTCCATTATTTCCCTTATCGCATACAAGGCAGCATCTACCATTAATATCTTTTCGTTTCCCGCCTTTGCTCTTACTCCTTTTTCTTCTGTAATCATTGTTGGCGCAAATACATGATTGCTTACCGTAGCAGTATCAGGCTCTGCCGATGACGCAGCAGCTTCAAAGTTTTTTTGTACAATGTTGGCAGCCTCTGTTTCAATAGTATTTAAAATACCTTCATCTGTGCCATTTTGCAAGAGGTAATTTTTTAATTTGAGTAAGGGGTCATTCTTACTTTGCTCTGCAAACTCTTCTTCGCTGCGATAAAAATCTTTGCGTACACCACTTGTGTGATGCCCAAGTAAAGGCACTGTTGCATGTACAAGCCAGGGCTCTCTTTTTTCTCTTACTGTTTGCAGCACTCGTTGCATTGTATCATAACTTTCTATAAAATCTGTACCATCAATACTTACACGGTTTATGCCTTTAAATCCTCCAATAAAATCAAATGCATTGCAACTACGGGCCTCGGCTGCAGTAACACTTATGCCCCAGTTGTTATCCTGCACTAAATATATGATGGGTAACTGATGCAAGGCTGCAAATTGAAAAGCCTCGCTTACTTCTCCTTCTGTAATAGATGCATCTCCAAATGAGCATACAACTACAGGCAATTCAGCATTGTGTCCTTTTTTTAAGAGAGGTGAAGTTATTTTTTCTAAATATTGAATACCCTGTGCAATGCCTGTAGTAGGAATGGCTTGCATGCCGGTAGCGCTGCTTTGATGTATTATTCCGGGCTTATCATCTGCTTTATAATTAGGATGATTGTAATACTCCCTACCTCCGGTAAAAATATCCCCGTCTTTTGCCAGCAATTGCAACATTAATTGGTATGGCGAAAAACCTAATCCCAGCATCAGGCTTTCATCTCGGTAATATGGGCTTACAAAATCGCAGGGCAGTAAATTAAAGGCAGTAGCCAACTGTATGGCTTCGTGGCCACGGCTGGTACTATGTACATACTTGCATACCTGCCTATTAGCCTCATACGTGCCCGCCATTGCTTTTGCAGTACACATTAGCCTGTAGGCTTTCATTAATATTTCGCTCGAATAATTCATTTGGCAAATAATATTGGTGGCCAATAAAATTGCAAAATAGGGAATAAAAAAAATACCTTGATTTTTAAGCCAATGTTAAAGGTTATAAATAGTGTTTACTGGCACGGTTTTATTACTAAACTAAGTATGTTAAAGAATATTCATTGGAAATCTATTTTTCCTGCTGCATTGACTGCAGCGCTGCTTTTTAGCTTTTTTACATTCTTTTTTATACTACAGGCAGACTACACATCTACATGGTTACTTTACCTGGGGAATGTTTTTTTTATTTTTACTCTTGCCTCTTTTTTTATTTTTTTTAAAAATGATGCAAATGATCACGGCACTGCTTCTTCTACTATTTTCAGGGGGATGGTTACCACCTTCACAGGCATATTGATGTCAGTAATCTTAGTATTTATTTTGTTGCTGATAGTAATGCCCGGCTTTATAGAAAGTGGCACTCCTTCTCATGTACTTCAGGGTGAACCTCCTGCAGCATTAGAAGGAAAAACAAATGGGCTGGTGTTTAAGGTCTTTATGGCTGCTATTGTGCTAAACTTTTTTGGCGGAGCCATCATTAGCGTAATTTTTTCAGTTTATCATCATAATAAATCTTTAAATGAAATGCATCATGTCCTTTAATAAGTTTATATAATTCCAATTTTATCGGGTGTGTATCATTCTGCACACCCTGTGGAAAATTACTATACTAAGTTGTAGATGCATATAAATACTTTGCACCGTCAATTATTTTATTACCATTTTTTCTCCTTGTTTTTACTCTAATTAATGCAGTTAAATTCTATTAAGTATTTAGTGAGCAGACTAAGTGTATTTATTTTCTCCACTTTTTTTTCAGTTAAAATACATGCACAAAGCCAGGCTTTAAAAAGTACAATGCCCTTACCAGCAAAGCCCTTGTTGCAAATAGTTCAAAATCCGGTTATAAATATTTTAGAATTAAAATATTTTTCGCCTTTAAACCAGGAGATACAATTGCAGATTTTTGACAATACCGGAAACATTGTATTGTCCAGGCAGCTCAATGTATTAAAAGGCGATAACCTGCTTAGGGTAGAAGAATCTTCCTGCCTCAATTCAGGTATTTATATTGTATCGGTGATGGATAAAACGCTTAACAGATACCATGTAAAGCTTATTAAAAAATAAAGAATAATATCTGTTTCCATTTAAACATTCTCTTTACTCCAATTTTTTTCTTTACAATTTTTTGTAATTCATAACTCTCCCTTAATTGCTGGTTAAGTAAATACGCTTTCTTACTCTATTGTTCAAAGTTTAGTAGCTTTAGAGTGAGTTTTATTTATTTGTTTCTGCAATTTAATTATCATGGATACAAGAAGAGAATTTATCAAAAAATCTGCATTGCTTTCGGGAGGCATTGGGCTAACTACCGCCATGCCGGCATCAATTAAAAAAGCCCTTGCTATTGACCCCTTGCCGGGAAGCACTTTTCTCGATGCAGAACATATTGTTATTCTAATGCAGGAGAATCGTTCTTTTGATCATTGCTTTGGCACATTAAAAGGTGTGAGAGGTTTTAATGACCCAAGAGCCATTTTACTGCCTGATAATAAGCCGGTATGGTTACAAACCAATGAAGCCGGTGAAACTTATGCACCTTTCAGGCTCAATATAAAAGACAGCAAAAGCACCTGGATGGGCTCTTTGCCGCATAGCAGGGCAAGCCAGGTAGATGCTTATAATCAGGGCAGGTACGACAAATGGCTTATTGCCAAAAAATCGGGGAATAAAAAGTATGCCCAAATGCCCCTTACGCTTGGATATTACAACCGGGAAGACCTCCCATTTAACTATGCCCTGGCAGATGCCTTTACCATTTGCGATCAAAATTTTTGTTCTGTCATGACGAGTACAACACCAAACCGCTCATTTTTTTGGACAGGCAAAATTACCAGTGAAGAAAATAATTTACCTAAAGCAAATATTCGAAACGAAGATTATTCTTTTGGAAACCAGGAGTGGAAAACATTTCCGGAATTGCTATCGGAAAATAATATTGAATGGAAATTTTATCAAAATGAAATAGAGTGTGGTGGCGGATTTAAAGGGCAGGAAGCAGCCTGGCTTGGTAACTTTGGTTGTAACCTGCTCGAATATTTTAAAGCATACAATGTACAATTTACTCCCCGTAATATTGAAAGATTAAAAAATTTGGTGGATACATTGCCTGCACAGATTAATGCATTGCAGGAGGCAAGCCCATCAAGCGATGAAGAAGCTGATAAAACAAAAAGAGCAATTCAAAAAAAACAGGAAGTGCTTGACAGGTCAATTGCAGATTTGAAAAAATGGAATACAGAAAATTTCGAAAAACTAACACCTGCACAAAAACAACTTTTTTACAATGCATTTGTTGTAAACAAAGATGATGATAAATACAGGCAGTTGGCAACACTTGATTTTACTGACGAAGCCATTGCCCGAAAAATGGAAGTACCCGCCGGAGATATTTTTTACCAGTTTAGAAAAGATGTAAATGAAAATAAATTACCCGAAGTATCCTGGCTTGCTTCACCTCAAAATTTTTCTGACCACCCAAGCGCCCCATGGTATGGAGCCTGGTATGTATCTGAAGTATTGGATATTCTTACCAATAATCCTGAGGTTTGGAAGAAAACAATTTTTATTTTAACCTACGATGAAAATGACGGCTACTTTGATCATGTACCATCATACGTGGTGCCCGATTTAAAAAAAGAAGGTACCGGCAAATGCTCCGAAGGTATAGATACAGAAGTAGAATATGTACGATTGCAAAATGAACTTGCACAGGGTGTGCCTGCAAAGGCTGCCCGGGAAGCAGCAATTGGCCTGGGTTTTAGAGTGCCAATGATAATTGCTTCGCCCTGGAGCAGGGGAGGCAAAGTGTGTTCCCAATTGTTTGAACACACTTCTACCTTACAATTTTTGGAAACTTTTTTTAAAGAAAAAAAAGGCAAACAAATTTTCTTAGACAATAT
This sequence comes from Bacteroidota bacterium, assembly GCA_018268135.1. Classification (GTDB taxonomy): domain Bacteria; phylum Bacteroidota; class Bacteroidia; order Chitinophagales; family Chitinophagaceae; genus Ferruginibacter. The sequence goes on along the minus strand of JAFDXD010000148.1, from coordinate 9,075 downwards.
TTCAGCCTGGCGCAGGGCTATCTCCGGCAACCTCGTATCAGCCTTTAGCCCATTTGAGTTTAAAAAAGAAATGCTTCCTTTTTTAAACAGGGATAAGTTTGCAGAGCAAATATTTGATGCAAAGTTTAAGCAGGAACCTTCTGGTTTTAAACCCTTATCTGCTTCAGACATCAACGAAATTATTGCATCGCCTGCTTCCTCTTCCTTAATGCCTCGCCAGGAAAAAGGTATTAAAAAAAATTGCGCCCTGCCTTATGAATTGTATGCCGATGGTAACTGGAATACAAAAAATAATTGCTTTGATATCAACATGAAAGCAGGCACAGATTTCTTTAAAGAAAAATCGGTTGGTGCGCCATTTGTTGCGTGTGTACCGGCCAATTTTACTGATGATAGTTTTGGTACACAAAATTTTCGCAACTGGCAATTTGCTCTTGCACCCGGCAGTCAAATACCCTACAGTTGGGCCATTAACGGGTTTAGCAATAGCCAATACCATATTATTGTAAATGCCCCTAATGGGTTTTATAGAGAGTATAAAGGCAATCAGCACAATCCCGATATTGAAATTTATTGCCAATATGGGCACAGCAGGTTATCCAAACTACCCAATGGAAATATCCTATTGAAAATTGTAAATAAATCAGCTTCGCAAAAATATAAATTACAAATAACCGATAATTTTTATCAAAGCAATAATCAAAAAATTATTATTTCGCCCGGCGAAAATATTGTAAACCTTAATCTGGAAAATAGTTATGGCTGGTACGATTTCAGCATTAGTGTAAATGGCTTTGAACATTTTTTACAAACTTATGCTGGCCATGTAGAAACCGGGAAAGAATCTTTTACAGATCCGCAAATGGCCGGTTAATATGGGCTACTGCTTATTTTAATTTTACCAGGGGATGGTTAAGACCATTCACTTCATTTTTGATAACCTTATATTTTGGAAGATTTTCAAAAAGCTGGGTAATGGTTTTGTAGCCATAAGTACGAGGGTCAAAACTTGGGTCTATCTTACGAAGTGATAAGCCAACTTTTGAAATATAGGCTTCTACTTCTTCATTGGTTGATATTTCAAAAGCTTTATCAATCAATTGCAGGTTTACCTGAGGAAATTCTTTTTTATTTTTTTCTGCAATTGATTTTTTAGGGATATTTTTCTTTGCAGTTTGCCCGGGTGCCATCAGCTTATTTTCCTCTGCCGGTATTTCAAATTGAGGCAATAAGTTTTCAGTAAAAGTAAAAATTTCGCAAGAGTTTACAAATGCCAATGGTGTGGTTTTTCTGCCAATTCCCATTACAAACATTCCTTCTTCTCTTATTCTTTTGGCCAGGCCGGTATAATCACTGTCGCTCGATACAATGCAAAATCCATCTACACTTTTACTGTGCAAAATATCCATGGCATCAATAATAAGGGAGCTGTCAGTAGAATTTTTACCGGTGGTATATGCAAATTTTTGAATAGGGCTGATAGAGTTTTTATTTAATAATTCTTTCCAGCTGTTCATGTGGGGCACAGTCCAGTCGCCATATATTCTTCTTATGGTAGCTTTCCCGTATTTTGATACTTCTTCTATAATCTCATTAATAAGTTTTGCCTGGGCATTATCCCCATCTATCAGTACGGCAATATTAAATTTGGTTTCATTCATTATGATGCCATGAGCAATAAAAATTCAATTACTTATCAACCGGTTTTTTCATTTCAAAACTTTCCAAAAATTTAGTGGTAAAGTTGCCCGATCTAAAATTTTCATCTTTCATCAACTGAAGATGAAAAGGGATGGTAGTTTTAACGCCTTCTATCACATATTCACTAAGTGCACGGCTCATGGTGTTGATGGCTTCATCTCTTGTTTGAGCAACGGCAATTAATTTACCAATCATACTATCATAATATGGAGGTATCACATAGCCTGCATAAGCATGGCTATCTACCCTTACACCGTGGCCGCCGGGCTGGTGTAGTACGGTTATCTTGCCGGGTGATGGTCTAAAATCATTGTAAGGATCTTCTGCATTGATGCGGCATTCAATGGCATGCATTTGAGGAAAATAAGCTTTACCCACTATTTTTTCACCCATTGCAATTTTTATTTGCTCTTTTATCAAATCATAGTTTATCACTTCTTCGGTTACGCAATGTTCTACCTGTATCCTCGTGTTCATTTCCATAAAATAAAAGTTGCGATGCTTGTCCACCAAAAATTCAATGGTACCCACACTCTCATAGTTGATAGCCTGTGCCGCTTTAATTGCTGCTTCGCCCATTCTCTGTCTCAGTTCATCCGTCATAAAAGGCGAGGGCGATTCTTCTACCAGCTTTTGGTGCCTGCGTTGAATGCTGCAATCTCTTTCACTCAGGTGGCATACATTTCCGTATTGGTCACCTGCTATTTGTATTTCAATATGGCGGGGCTCTTCTACAAATTTTTCCATGTAAATGCCATCGTTCTTAAAAGAAGCTGCGGCTTCTGTTTTGGCATTTTCAAAAGCTTTTTCTATTTCACTTTCCTGCCATACTACCCTCATTCCCTTGCCACCGCCGCCGGCCGTAGCTTTTAATATTACCGGGTATCCTACTTCCTTTGCAGATTTTACAGCGTGTGCCACATCCTGCAAAAGCCCTTCTACACCAGGCACCACAGGCACTCCGGCTTTTATCATGGTTTCCTTTGCAGTTATTTTATCCCCCATTGCATTTATCATTTCGGGGGTAGGGCCTATAAATTTTATACCATGGTCTCCACATATTTTTGCAAACTTGCTGTTCTCCGCCAAAAAACCATAGCCCGGATGTATAGCATCAGCATTGGTAATTTCTGCAGCAGCCATTATATGTGCCATATTTAAATAACTGTCCATACTGGCAGGCTTACCAATACATACTGCCTCGTCGGCAAATTTTACATGCAGGCTGTCTTTATCTGCCGTTGAGTAAACAGCTACTGTTTTGATACCCATTTCACGGCAGGTGCGAATTACACGCAAGGCAATTTCGCCCCGGTTGGCAATTAATATCTTTTTAAACACGATAAATGAATTAAGAATTAAAAATTAAGAATGATTAAAAAAAATCAAAACTTTAGTGCACTTGAATATTTTCTAATACTTACATTATGCCGGCTCCACCAAAAATAAAGGCTGGTCATATTCTACAGGGCTGGCGTCTTCTACTAATACTTTTACAATTTTACCTTTTACTTCACTCTCTATTTCATTAAATAATTTCATGGCTTCAATAATACATACCACTTTTCCTGGTGCTACTTCATCTCCTACATTTATAAAGATGGGCTTACCCGGGCCGGCCTGGCGGTAAAATGTACCAATCATCGGGCTTTTTATGGTAAGTAAATTATCGGCTTTGGGAGCTGAAGCAGGTGGCGCTGTTGCTGCTTGCGATGCAACCGGAGGAGCTGCGGGTGCGGCCGGTGGCGGATTGTAATTGGCTGCTGCAGCCTGTGTGTATATTTTTTGTGAGGGGTCTTTCTTTTGTTTAATGGTAATTTTTGTACCATCTTCTTCTATGGTAATTTCTCCAATAGAAGTTTTATTAATGAGCTTTACAAGCTCCTGGATTTGCTTGATGTCCATGTTTAGGTAATTATGTGATTAATTTGGATTTATTGAAACGGGTAGCTAAGATAGGGAATGATTATTTATAATTCCAACATAATAATTTTAAAACAGGCCAAAATCTCCCTTTTTTCATAAAAAAGAAGGCAAATACAGTAAAATTCCTCTGATTTTAGCCATTTTTTGCAAAAAACAAAGAGGGCCGAGTTTATATACCCGGCCCTCTTTATCTATAAAAAATTGCATTATTTTACTCTTTCTATATACTCACCAGTTTTAGAGTTTATCCTAATCATTTCGCCCTCGTTTACAAACAGGGGTACATTTACAGTAGCGCCGGTTTCTACAGTAGCAGGCTTAAGTGTTTTGGTAGCAGTATCGCCTTTCATACCAGGCTCGCTATAAGTTACTTCAAGCACTATTTTATCCGGAAGCTCTACAGCCATTGGCTGCTCTGTTTCACCATTTATAGATACGGATACTTCCTGGCCATCTTTCAAAAACTTAGGTGCATCTACCATGGTTTCAGGCACAGTAATTTGTTCATAAGTTTCTACATCCATAAAAGTGTAGCCGGTATCATCTTTATACAAATATTGATACGTTTTTTTCTCAACCCTTACCGGGTGTATGGTTTCACCACTATTCCAGGTTACTTCAATAGTTCGGGTATTATCAACCCCTTTTAGTTTTGCCCATACCTTTGCTGCCGCCCTTGCGGTTTTATTTTGCCCAAACTCTATCACTGAGTAAAGGCTGCCATCTACTTTAATGATGAGGCCCGAGCGCATATCTGCTGTAGTTGCCATAATATTATTTTATTCTATTTTATTAAGGCAGCAAAAGTACGGGTTTAATTTCTTAAAAGAAAACAGATAAATAACCAATTAAATGAAAAATTATTGGAGCTGTAAGTTGTGGTACTAATCCAAACATCATATCCGGCTTTACGCTACAAGTCCGGCACAAAACCCACTCACCGGGCTTCACCGGGCTTTCCGCTCCAATCCGGCAGCCCATCAGCATTCGCCTTATTCCAAACCAATATTAAAGGAAATAATTACCAGGTTACTATAATACCTTCACTATTTTAGAAAAAGGTACATCCCCCTCAAATTTTTCTATAAACTTCCCTTTTTTATTGTAAACAAAAATGGAAGGGAAACTGGTGATTTTATAAAATGAACCTAACATATAGCTTGCATCCCGCCCCATAATAATATTGGGATACAGTGCAATATTATATTCTTTATAAAATTTTTCAATAATGCTATAATCAAGTGGAGAAGCCATTACAATTTGCACCTTTCTCAATTCTGCCGCATGGGCCTGAAGATCTCGTGTGGCACGCTGGCAATGCTCACAATCGGGGCTAAATATCATAATGATTGTAGCCATATTTTTTTTAAGATCCTGCTTAATGAATTGCATACTATCCGGTACAGTTCTTAAAGTAAACGGAGGCACTTCCGGAAAACGTTTATAAATAGGTACCGTATCAGCCGCATTATCCTGGGCAAATACATTCAAGGCAATGCCTGCTACAAATAAAAAGGTTATCAACTTTTTCAATAGTCAAAATTTTGGATAAAGCTAAAAATTAATAATCAAAATAGTTTGTTAATCACCTAAATACAAATCGAATATTTTAACTCTGATAATTTTACCTGCAAATATTTACCTTTGTGATGCTATCGATTTTTACAAATAACTTTTTAAATTAACAAAGGATGAAAGTAACTGTAGTAGGCGCCGGCGCAGTAGGCGCCACCTGTGCCGACAATATTGCCCGTAAAGAATTGTGTAACGAATTAGTATTGCTCGATATTAAAGAAGGAGTAGCCGAAGGAAAAGCACAGGATATGATGCAAACTGCAACATTACTTGGCTTTGATACCAAAATAATTGGAAGTACCAACGATTATGCAAAAACAGCCGGAAGCGATGTAGTAGTAGTTACAAGCGGTCTTCCACGCAAACCGGGCATGACCAGGGAAGAGCTTATTGGCGTAAATGCAGGAATAGTAAAAACAGTTTGCGAAAACATCCTCAAATATTCACCCAATGCCATCTTCATCATCATCAGCAATCCGATGGATACCATGGCATACCTTGCATTAAAATCTACCGGGCTGCCTAAGCACCGCATTATCGGGATGGGCGGCGCATTAGATAGCAGCCGCTTTAAATACCAGCTAAGCCAACACCTTGGTTGCAGCCCTTCTGATCTTAATGCCATTGTAGTGGGCGGCCATGGCGATACTACCATGATACCTCTTATTAGCAAAGCCACATGGAATAGTGTACCCGTTACCCGTTATTTGTCTGCAGAGCAGCAGGAAAAAATTGTAAAAGATACCATGGTGGGCGGCGCTACTTTAACTGCTTTAATTGGTACTTCTGCCTGGTATGCACCCGGTGCTGCCGGAGCTGCACTTGTAGAGAGTATTTTGAGAGATGAGAAAAAATTATTTACCTGCTGTGTAGCCTTAGATGGCGAGTATGGCCTAAATGATATTTGCCTGGGTGTACCGGTTGTAATTGGTAAAAACGGTTGGGAAAAAATTATTGATATTGAACTCAATGAGCAGGAAAAAGCTGCCTTTGCAAAAAGCGCTGATGCAGTAAGAAACATGAATAATGTACTTAGCACTTTATAAAAAATTAGTATAAAATTATTTGCCAAAAGCTGCCTTTTTTTAGGGCAGCTTTTCTTTTTTAATTCGTATTTTTAGAGCCTATTGATATTGCTATGAGGCTAAAAATAACTTCTTTATTCTTACTGATTTTTCTTATTTCTATTAAATGTGTCAACGCCCAGCTCATTATTACGCCTCAAACTACCGCTATGGCATTGGCACAAAAACTGGTGGGAGATGGTGTAACTATAAGCAATGTTAGCTTTACGGGTAACCCGGCCATGGCGGGTTTTTTTAATAATGTATCCGGCACACAAATAAATATTGACAGTGGCATTGTATTAACCAATGGACGTGCTAAAGGAACCTTTAACGGTGCTGGTGTTAATGGCAACGGTAGTACCATTGCTTCTAATGTTTTAGCAAATACAGACTGGTCTCTTCCCGGTGATAATGACCTTGATAACATTACCGGGTCCACTCATGATGCTTGCATTCTAGAATTCGACTTCATACCATTGGGCGATACGGTTAATTTTAAATATGTATTTAGCTCCGAAGAATATACCCCTAATTTTGTATGTAGTTTTAATGATGCATTTGCGTTTTTTATTTCGGGGCCAGGTATTACCGGCCTTCAAAATATTGCACTTATACCCGGTACTACTACACCTGTTACCATCTTTAATGTAAATAATGTAGAAGGCGGTGGATGCCCTAATAACCAGGCTTATTTTGTAAATAATATTAATAATAAATTTTTTACACACGATGGCCATACTACAGTACTAACGGCATTTCAAAAAGTACAACCTTGCCAATCTTACCATTTAAAATTAGTAATAGCAGATGTAGGAGATGGAGAATATGATTCTGGCGTTTTTTTGGAAGCAAAAAGTTTAAGTTCTAATGTATTTCAACTTAATCCAAAAACTAAAGTAGATGCTGATGGCAATCATTTTTTAGCGGAAGGTTGCCAAAGCGGTTTGGTAAAAATTACAAGGCCTTATGCTACAAGTTCTTCACAAATAGTTAATTTAAATTATACAGGTACCGCCATCAATGGGGTTGATGTGCAATTACTTCCTGCTACTGTTACAATACCGGCCAATCAAACTGAAGTAGATCTAAATATTATCCCCATTGCAGATAATTTACCAGAATCAGTAGAAACCCTCACTATAAATATTATGCCTCCATGCGGTGGCACTATACCTACTAACAGTACTTCTATTCAAATAAGAGATTTTGATATACTGGGTATTTCGCCTGATACGGCAGTAATTTGCAGAAACGGCTCAATTCAGCTTAACGTAACTGCAGGGTATAATACTTATTCCTGGGATGCTAATCCTACTCTTAGCAATACCGGTATCAGCAATCCTATTGCTAAGCCAATAGCTAACCATCAAATGTATTACTGCACAGCTACCTTGGGCAGTTGCCAGGCCAGAGATTCTGCATTGGTAAACTATAAAGACATACAATCCATTATACAATCTAATGTAAAATGCAAAAATGGCACAACCGGCACTATTGGTATAAGGCCTGACCTTAATTGGATAAGGCCACTTCTATTTTCAATTAATGGCGCCCCTTTTCAGCCGGATAGTAATTTTAATGGGTTAAGCACCGGCACTTATACCATAAGGGTAAAAGATGCAAACTGTATGGATAGTACTTCGGTAAAAATTACTCAATCCTTTCCGGATTTAAATGCCGCCACTACTATTATTGATGCTTCCTGCTCAGGCAATGCAGATGGAAATATTACCATTACTGCCAATGGTGGTAATGGAGCTTATTTATATTCTATCAACAATGGCTCCAACTTTCTTACTTCTAATTCTTTTGCTGTAAAGCAAGGAGCTTACTCCATTTTGGTTAAGGATGGTAATGGGTGTACTATAACAGATTCTGTGAAAGTACTTTTAAATAATACAGTTACGATAGATGCCGGCATAGATGAAACTATCTGTGAGGGCAGAACTGTAAAATTGAAAGCTACATCTAACGCTGATAGTTTTTCATGGCAGCCTGCCAATACGCTCATTAACAGCACTACTATTAGTCCCACTGCTGCGCCTTTGGTTACTACAAAGTATTATGTAACTGCTGCCAAAGGTATTTGTAATAAGGAAGATTCAGTAATGGTACAGGTTCGCCCGGCACCAATAGCCAATGCCGGCAAAGATGAAGGTATTTGTTTTGGAGCAAATGCCTTCTTAAATGGTAGTGGAGGCGTTCAATATTTTTGGTCTCCGGCAACCTATTTAAGCAACAGCTCTATTGCCAACCCTACAGTGGTAAAACCTTTGCACTCTTCCACTTATTATCTAAAAGTAAAAGATGCAAATGGATGTGAATCTTTAGTAGATGACACGATGCAGGTAATGGTAACTCCGGCAGTAAAATTATTTGCCGGTAAAGACACTACTATATCATTTAATCAGCCTTTACAATTGAATGTTACTGAAATTGGGACTGCCAATGTTATTCAATATGAATGGTCGCCTTCTTATGGTTTAAATAATCCTTTTATTAAAAACCCCATAGCTACACTAAGCAGTGATATAACCTATTATGTAACCGGCACCACAGCTTTGCATTGCCAGGGTGTAGATACCATTAATATTAAAGTATATAAAGGTCCGGAAATTTATGTGCCAACTGCGTTTACTCCTAATAGTGATGGCAAAAATGACCTTTTGAAACCCATTGCTATAGGTATGCAACAATATCATTTTTTCAGAGTGTATAACCGTTGGGGAAAAATAGTTTTTGCCACCAATGATTTTAGCAAAGGATGGGATGGTAACATAAATGGCGTTCCACAAAATACAGGTAG
>JAFDXD010000147.1 GCA_018268135.1 Bacteroidota bacterium | reverse complement strand
TAAAAATCTAAAAATGAGACATAAAATTTATTTGAATTTTTCTATTAGTGATTATTATGATATAACTGGTGAAGATATATCTAAAATACTTGGCATGGACCCCTTCTTAATATTTGTGAAAGGCCAAAAGCGACCTGGTATAAATATGCCGGAAAAGCCTGTTGCTAGGATGAACAGATGGATAATGCCATCTCCATTAGATGAATATGCATTATTTGAAGATCAGCTAAATGCTACTTTGGATATTATCGAGCCCAAGATTCATCTCTTTAAACCCTTATGTGAAAAATACCGTTGTGAGTTTGCCTGTGCCTTGTATTTATATTACAATAATGAAAAAAGCGCCCCATCAATTTATTTAGGAGAACGGTATAATAAATTAACAAAGGAATTAAAAGTAGCTTTTGATTTCGATATCTATATGCGGTCTGATGAAGAAGAGTAGTAGGTAATGTCCGCCTTTGGTGTTCCTTCAATAATAAAAAAGTTACCGCCCACGGCCTGGTTTTAAACCAATGGGGATGAATGAACTAAATAATATAATTTTATTTAGATTGGTATTGTAAAGTGGAGAGCTTTTAAATATACTGGTTCAAAGGTTGTGGTGCCAGTTGGTTTGGAAGCCCAGACGGTGGCGGTTTGTAAGTTTTTCGAACACCAACAAGGGTATAGTTCAGCAAAGTATTTATCCTGTCATTAATTTTATGGAACTTAGGGATATTGACTTAACAAAAGGTATTATGGAAAAGAAGCGCAATGTCCCTTAGCCTATGCTGCAAAAAGCTAAGCAAGGAGACATTGCGGAAAATAAAAATATAAGGATAATCTTGAGAAAAAATAAATTGCCATGAAATTCTTTAATTTGATTTATGCCAGCATTTATGATTGGTATAATAGGATGAAAACAAACGGAAGAAATGTTAATCCTTCTGGGATGGTCGCTCTAATGTTTGGTCTTGCTATCGAAGGTTGGGGGCTTTTATCTTTTTATTTATTCTATAAATATTTTAAGAATAATGCGTCCATACCTTCAACAGCTATTGTAGTGCTTTTTGTTCTGGCTATAGTTTTTGCAAGCGTAGTGAATGAATACTATACATCTAAAAATAGGCATTTGAATGTTTACAATGACTATATATCTGTAAGTAGTAAGGAAGCGAAAGCAAAAAATATATTAGTCTCCTTTTGTGTTCTGCTCTTCCCTTATATAATTTTACTTTTAGCCTTTATATTTTAAGAATAGGTGCACAAAAACAATAAAGCCCGGCAGTGCCGGGCTTTATTCATTTAGCGAAAGCTTCCAACTGGCGCAGATATGCAGCCAAGCCAATGTAGCGGTGGCGTATCTGTGCCTGGGCTAGTAAACTAGTAAAGTCAAACTAAAAAAAAATTCCGCAATGTCCCTTACTGGCGCAAGTGTTCCGCAGGATCACTTGTGACATACTTTGAAAACCGGTCTGTGACCGGGAGCATAGGGCTTCCTTCCGCCGCTACAGGTGTTCCTTCAACAAATAAAAAAGCGGCCGCCCCAGTATGGTTTTTTAAACCAACGAGGATGAGTGAACTGCATTACAAATGCTGCAATAAAAACCTACTGCTGAGCCAATAGCCCCGATAGCAGTGGATACCACGGTGAGGGTTATGCGCTTTTGCCTGTGCCGGAGTAATAACGGATAGCGGGACAAGTGATGATAATAAAACCAAAGCAGGGCTTCTAAATACAATCCCCACTGGCGCAGATATGCAGCCCTGCAAACTAGCGTTGGCCTATCTGTGCCTGGGTTAGCAAGCAAGTAAAGCCATGCTAATAATTGAACATTTGAAATCCTAAATCCGGACAAAGTCCGGCAGAATTAATAGGCACAGGTGATCTTGCAGAACAGCTGCGGCAGTGGCGGTTTCTAAAAATGTTATATTTTTTTTGGTAACTTTACAATGATATGAAACAACGCATTTATATTGATACATCGGTTATTGGCGGCTATTATGACACAGAGTTTGAAGAGCCAACTAAACAGCTATTTGACAGAATAGTTAACAAAGAATTTATAGTTTATTTTTCTGAAGTGAATGAAACTGAACTTGAATTTGCCCCAGAGCATATAAGGGATGTTAAAAAATTAATTCCCACCGACTGTATTAGACATATTGAAATTGACGATGAAGTTGAAGTATTGACACAAACTTATATTACAGAAAGAGCCTTAGGTAAAGCAAGTGAGAATGACGCTTATCATATTGCTTTGGCATCTGTTAACCGTTTAGACTGTTTAATTAGTTGGAATTTTAAGCATATTGTAAACTTTGACAAAATAAAAATGTTCAATTCAATTAATTTACGTTTAGGTTATCCGTTAATTGATATTCGATCACCATTAGAATTTTTAAAAAATGACAACAACTAAAGAGGTAAAAACATTTGACAGCGTTTCATTTTTCAGAGCCATAAAAGAAAAAATGGCAAAGATGATGGAGGGAATGTCATTGGCTGAAAAGAAAAAATTTATGCAAGAAATTCGGGAAGGTAAAATCAAAGTAGCCTAAATGAATAAACTGCCCACAGCTTTGTTTCCCACACGAAACAAAATTATTTAAGTTTATGAAAATGTAATTGACGAGTCAGGGCTTTTAAATATCCCACTAGCGCATATATGCAGCCATGCAAACTAGCGTAGGCGTATCTGTGCCTGGGTTAGCAAACTAATAAAGCCATGCTAATAATTGAACATTTGCAATCCTAAATCCGGACACAGTCCGGCAAAATTAATAGGCACAGGTGATCTTGCAGAACAGTTGCGCTAGTGGAGATATTGACTTAACAAAAGGTATTATGGAAAAGAAGCGCAATGTCCCTTAGCCGATGCTGCAAAAGGCTATGCAAGGAGACATTGCGGAAAAGAAAGCCCAGACGGGGGCGGTTTGTAAGTTTTTCGAACACCAAGGGCAAAGTAAAAATCTAAAAATGAGACATAAAATTTATTTGAATTTTTCTATTAGTGATTATTATGATATAACTGGTGAAGATATATCTAAAATACTTGGCATGGACCCCTTCTTAATATTTGTGAAAGGCC
>JAFDXD010000146.1 GCA_018268135.1 Bacteroidota bacterium | reverse complement strand
TTAATAATTCTTTACAGTCATTTCTACCCTGCGGTTTTTAGCACGGCCTGCTGCAGTTTTATTATCAGCAACTGGCTTGTCCTGACCGTATCCGGTAGCTGTCATTCTTGTATCTGCTACTCCTTTAGATGCTAAGTAAGTTTTTACCGCATTTGCACGAGCTTCAGATAAAGTTTGGTTTTTATCAGCTTTACCGGTATTATCAGTGTGGCCATCAATGCTCAATTGCAAAGTTTCATCATCTGCCAACAATTTGGCTACTTCATTTAATGATTTGTATGATTTTGCAAGTAGTTTAGAGCTTCCTGTTGCAAAGAAGATGTTTTTAGCAGCATAGTTTATTTTATCTACTACTTCTTTTGCAATCACAGGGCATCCCTGGTTTGTAGCCGGGCCGGGGCGAGTTGGGCATTTATCTTCTTCGTCATTTACACCATCACCATCGGTATCAGGTATGGGGCATCCCTGGTAGCGGGCAAAGCCTTTTACATTAGGGCATTTGTCCATTTCATCATTTATACCATCACCGTCTGTATCAGGTACAGGGCAACCCTGGTATTTTGCAGTACCAGCCACATCCGGGCATTTATCATCGCCATCAGCTATACCATCGCCATCACGGTCGGGGCAGCCTTGCAATGCAGCAATACCTGGAGTATCAGGGCATTTGTCAAGAGAATCTACTACACCATCATTATCACGATCAAGTACTACCGGCATTGGAACTTCTACAGGCGCTTTTACTTTTGTTTTTCCAAAAGTTTCGGCAATACCTATGCTGTGATAAAAATGATAGGCAGCTTTTTCAGTAACAGGAATACGATATTGAGAATTTAATAATACAAATACATTATCAGATAATTTTACCTGAAGGCCAACACCTACTGGTAAAAATGCTGAAAAATATCCGCCATATTTTGATGCACCCACACCAGCAGTGATGAAGGGGTCAACATAATATCTGTCTGTAAGCAGCTTAAAGTTAGCAGTAGCAGCAGCTTCTAATAAAAATTTTTGATCGCCAGATGATAAGTTATTAGGCAAAGCATCATCGGTAAATGAGCCGGTAAGTGTTCCTACAAAATCAATATGATTTGTAAGGCCTTTTAAATAGCTCACAGCCATTCCCGGGTCCATACGGCTTATTTTATACCATTGTTTATTATTTACAACAGATGAAATGCTGGTAGAGCGTATTTCGCTTGCAGTTTTAAAATCATCAAAAGTAAAGTGAATGGCAAAGCCAGGGGCTTTTTTGTAATCATTCTGTGCAAAGCTGATTGAAAAAGCAACCAAAGCCAGCACTGATAGCATAATTTTCTTCATAATTGTTTGTTTTTCTTAAACTTTGCAAAAATAGCTGCTTAGTTTGAGATTAGAAAATTATCGCTTATTTATTTATGTATTGGGCTAAATGGCAAAATCCTCATTTTTGCAAAGGTTTTTTGCCTAACACTTCTACTTTTACCCTGGTAAGTCCTCTTGAAATAAACCCTAATTTCTGTGCTGCTGTTCTTGTAAGATCTACCAGCCTCCGGGTTTTAGGGTGCAATCTGTCATTTGTTTTTACCACAATTATTTTTCCGTTTTTTAAATTGGTTACTCTTATCCATGTACCTAATGGCAACGCATTGCAGGCAGCCGTCATTTTGTATTGGCTAAATATTTCGCCATTGGCAGTAAGCCTTCCATGAAATTTATTGGAATAAAAACTTGCTTCGCCATATAAAACGGTAGATTTCTTAGATTTTACCGTAGCTTTTTTTGAAACAGAAATTTTTGAACTATCACTTTGTGCAACTACTGAGGGCAACTGCCACATAAGCAATACAACAACTGGAGTTAGTTTTTTTAAAATACCTCTTAAATATTTCATGTAATGTATTAAGATGAAAAAATTATTTTCCTGCAAAATATTTTTCTCTCATAGCCTTATCCTCATTATATATATCGTCGTAAAATTTTATTTTTCCATTTACCAGTTCGCAACCAAAGTAACGAATAAATAATGGAAACTTATTTTTTACATCTATCCTGTGTTTTTCTTTTAGCGATATCCATTGCATTACAGAATCTGAATTATAATTCAACAACTCCGGCTGCTTTGCAAGCATGCTATCATTTCTTACCAGATAAAAAGCAAGTTTTTGCCACTCCTGCACACGCACACAACCATGGCTAAGGCTTCGCATACTATTTTTAAAAAGATACCGCTGATTGGTATCATGCAGGTACACAGAATATGGGTTGCTAAAATTAAATTTTATTACCCCTAATGCATTATCATCGCCACTGCCCTGCATTACTTTAAAAGGGATACCATTAGTGTACTTGCTCCAGTTTAGCACAGATGGGCTTACTGTTTCTCCTTTATTATTTACCAGATGAAACCCTTTGTGGGCAAGATATCCAGGGTTTCTTTTCATCCCGGGTATGATATCTTTTTTAATAATACTTGCAGGTATTGTCCAGGTAGGATAAATAACAATATCAGAAATAGCACTTGTAATAAAAGGTGTAGGTGTAGAAGGTTTGCCACAAATAATTTTTGATTCAAAAGCAGTAGTATCTGCATCTACCACTTTTAAATAATATGCCGGAAGGTTCACCCAAATGTATTGCTTCGGCATATTTTTTGGCAATAATTTATACCTGTCTAATGCAATGGCTATGCGGTTAAATTTTTCTTTATCCGTAAGATTTAAAAGTTTTACAAGCCCTGCGGATAATTTACCATCTGCTTTTATTCCCTTCTTTTCCTGGTATTTTTTTATGGCTGATTTTAATGCAGTAGAATCTAAATGCCCTTCAGTATTAATACCACTTTCGCCCAGCCTTTTTTGAAGTTTTTTTACAAATCCGGCAGAATCCCTGGCAGGGTAATTAAGATAGGTGTAACTTTTGGTATCCATGCTATCCACAAATTTTTTTATTCCCTGCTTTAGCAATCTGTAATCAATAATTGCAGGCTGCATGCTATCTATAATGTTATTAAATGGCTGCCCGTTTTTAAATTTATCAAGCGAAGCCGCAAAAAAATCTTTGTAGTATTTTTCTTCATTCATCATCTTCACGCTATCGGGCAACAGCCTGCCTTGTTTTATATCCTGAATAACGTGCATAAATGCACTGGTAAAAAGTAGCTCAGACATTGCCCATACTACTGCATGGCTTCTTTTTACAGAATCGGTTTGTAATGTTTCATACAATGATAAAAGTTTATCGTAGTTATAATCTGATTTATAAAGACCATTGTAGGCTGCATCTTTAAGAAACAATAAAAAACTATCTGTTATTTTATTCCATTGTTCAGAATGGCTCCAAACAGGGCTGGCTTCGTTTTGCTGGTAATAATAATTCACTACAGGAAATAAAGAAATTTGCAAACTATCATCCAGCTTACCATTATTTTGCCCGGCGGTAGTGAGTAGTTGCTTTATATTGTCCTCCACATGTTCATCCATACTCTCAGGGTTTGTAATAATTTCATCTTTGCTATCAGAGGCAGAATGATGACATGCAGAAAATAAAAAAAGAAGTGCCAGTAAAATAAGGTAGGGTTTATAATAATTCATTAGAGGGTAAAATTTGTATATTCAATAACTTTTTTAAAATCATAAATATGAATACCAGTTACAAGATACTTAAAGCTTTTAAAACCTACAGCATTTGTGGGGTAGTTTTTATGCTTTTTTTTACAAAATTAAATGCCCAGGATACCCTGCTAAATAAATTTGGCCTATGGGTAATAAATGATACAGCTACATACCAAAGTACCCTTATTTCCAACTCAGGCAAAAAGATGATGGATATAAAAAAATGCATCCCTTCTATTAAGCTTCAACTGATGTATGCAGGTACAAAAAATTTTATGCATACAAAATTATACCCGGCTATAAAAACCAGTTACTTAAGAAAAGATGCCATTATTGCTTTGCAAAAAGTACAAGCGGAATTAAAAAAGAAAAATTTGAGCCTCAAAATATGGGATGCATACCGGCCTTACTCTGTTACAGAAAAAATGTGGGAGCAGGTAAAAGACAGCCGCTATGCTGCTGATCCGGCATTTGGCAGTGGCCACAATAGGGGTATTGCAGTAGACCTCACTTTAATTGACCTTCACTCTGGCAAAGAGCTGAATATGGGTACCGGTTTTGACAATTTTACTGATACTGCCCATGCTGATTTTAAAGAATTGCCTGCAAAAATATTAGCCAATCGAATACTATTAAAAGCCACAATGGAGCAATTTGGATTTAAAGTATTAGAAACAGAATGGTGGCACTTTTACCTTCCCGATACAAAAAAATACGAATTACTCAACCTTGATTTTGAAACTTTACAGAAATTAAACTGAATTTAAGTAAAGAGTAAATGTAACTTGCACCCCAACTTATCAGCATGAAATATTATATAATAGCCGGAGAAGCAAGTGGCGATTTGCATGGAAGCAACCTTATTAAAGAATTGCATAAGCTGGATGCTACTGCCAACTTACGCTGTTGGGGTGGACAAAAAATGAAAGCTGCCGGAGCTGTACTGGTAAAGGATTACAAAGATTTGGCATTTATGGGTTTTGCAGAAGTTATCAAAAACCTGCCTACCATTTTACGCAATTTGTCTTTCTGCAAAAAAGATATCCTTGCTTTTAAACCCGATGTATTGATATTGATTGATTACCCCGGCTTTAATCTTCGTATAGCCAAATGGGCCAAACAACAGGGGATAAAAGTAGTGTATTACATTTCTCCGCAAATTTGGGCATGGAAAGAAAACCGTATTCACAGCATAAAAAAATCTGTTGACAAAATGCTGGTGATACTGCCCTTTGAAAAAGATTTTTATAAAAAATGGAACTATGATGTAGAATATGTAGGCCATCCATTAGTAGAAGTAATTGAAAATTTTAAAGCAGGTATTGTGCCTGCTGATTCAAAAAACAATTTGCAGCAATCAGAAAAAATTATTGCCTTATTACCCGGCAGCCGCAGTCAGGAAATTTTAAAAAAACTGCCCATAATGTTACAGGTA
This sequence comes from Bacteroidota bacterium, assembly GCA_018268135.1. Lineage (GTDB taxonomy): Bacteria > Bacteroidota > Bacteroidia > Chitinophagales > Chitinophagaceae > Ferruginibacter. The sequence continues at coordinate 1,260 of JAFDXD010000146.1, read as the reverse complement.
GCAAAGCATTTTAATGAATATACTTTTATTGTTGCCAAAGCTCCGGGCCTGCCACACAATTTTTATGATACATTATTACACCCATATAAAAATGTACAGACAGTAACTGATAAAACCTATGAACTTCTTTCAAAATCAAGTGCAGCATTGGTTACAAGCGGCACTGCCACTTTAGAAACTGCCTTGTTTGCAGTACCAGAAATTATTTGCTATAAAGGCAACTCTGCATCTTATCAAATAGCAAAGAGGCTAATAAAAATAAAATATATCGGCCTTGTAAATTTAATAATGGATAAACCTGTAGTGAAAGAGCTAATACAAAATGAACTGACAGAAGAAAACTTAGTAGCTGAGCTTAAACTTTTGCTTTTTGATGAAGATAAAAAAAATCAACTCTCAAAAGATTATGAAGCGCTTAAAAAAATATTAAGTGCCGGGGGGCATGCATCTTACAACGCTGCAAAAAGTATTTACAACTTTTTACAAAAAAATTAATGCCTTAGTAGTTTAATGGCAAGAATAATTAAGGCTATCACAAATAAAAAAAGGGATATCCTGTTGATGCCATGCATCATTCTTGTGTTAAAATTTATTTTATCGGCAGCCTCTTTTTTCTTTAAAAAAAAATATTTTGCAAACTGGTCTTTAATGCCCATTTTCTAAATAATTTATACCCAAACCTACCACAATTTTGAGATACCTATATCATATCAAAAATAAAAAAACTGATACAGCAAAAAAGTAATTACACCTGCATGGTTAAATGTAAAATCAAGTATCATTACTAAAAAATAGAAACTATAAAAACAATTGAGTTTGTTATCCATATAAGTTGCTATAACTTATAATCTAAATCGAAAGTATTACATATACCAGCAAAAGATAATACGGCTTCTATTTTATTTTTTTTAACAAACAAAGCCAAAACCAATATTGATAACTTTGCGTATATCTTCTAATCATCAACACTTGTAGGGCCCAAAAGAAATCATGCCACTTGAATACCGGTAGCAATGAAATGAATAATGGCTTTACAAGTATTCACTCAACATTCATAAATTATCATCACATGAAAAGTTTTTTAGCCGTTATGCTTTTATTTGGTTTTTCGATGGGATGCAATGCCCAAAAAAACAAAGCCGCCATGCATAAATATGCTGTTGTAAAAACAGATGAAGAATGGCGCAAACAATTAACTCCACTACAATACGAGGTAACAAGAAAAGCAGGCACCGAACGGGCATACACCGGCAACACCTG
>JAFDXD010000145.1 GCA_018268135.1 Bacteroidota bacterium | reverse complement strand
TACTTTTTGTCTTGATACAAAAAGTAACAAAAAAATCAAGGCTGCATAAAAAAAGCTAAAAATTTGCATGTCCGCCTAAAATAAAATTAGTTCAGACGATAGATCATATCCCAGCTAAAGTGCGACTTACCAGCCCACTGCAATATTCAGCTTTTTCAGCATTAATTTTATTTTTTAACGGCTGCCATTCAAACTTTCTTAACGTTTTTTTTATGAGGCCGGAGGCTCAAGCCTTGTAATTTTTTTTTTGGGCTCATTCTATCTAATCCTATTATTTTAACTGTATTCTTTTTTGGAGAATTAGAATTTAAAAAGTTCCGGTTGCTGCGGACAGCAACCGGTAAGAAAAAAATATCCTTTGCTGCATATCTGCGATAATTAGAAGCCGGTTAGGGAATCAATCGCCGTTTCATGCTTTAAAAAGAAGGTTTCGTGCAGGGATAAAAATTGCAATTAAGCATAACAGTAAATTGCAGATATTTAAAACAGTTCATTTACAAGGTTATTTACAGATGCAAAACTATGCCGCCATAGGGTACTAACGCCTTCATGCAGCAGGCTGAGTTTAGAAAGCGACCCAAACTACAAAACAGTAACGCCCTCCGGCAGGTGCAGGTGTGCAGTATGTATATGGCTGAGCGTAATAGGGATATTGCGTAAAACCATTTGCAGGCGACATCTCTGTTAGCACCCCAGTAAAACCGGTACGGCAAAGGGGTTGCTCTTTTTTGCTAATGGCAGATAAACAATTTTAAATGGACATTAAAACAAGAAAGATAATAATTATAGAAGAATATTAATCTTAAATCAGCAACGATACTTTTACATACCAGCACCCTGCGCTGTATATGATGCAATTTTTTCATTGAGAGAGTGTATAATATAAATAAGAGCATTATACTATAATGAGCTTAATGTAGCTATGCAAAAACGGAAACGTATTGGTAGAGCAAATGTGTAAAATGTACTTGTAAAATATATGATTTATGATATAATATCGACAAATTTATCTTTTTGATACATTCTATTATGTCAATTATAAAAAATACACTTAAAACACTTGTCCTTACTTGATGACTTTTGATTGGTTGATCAAATCTCAAAGCTCAACAAAAGAACCAACACTACAAAGATTCACTGTCTACTGTATTAAAGGCTCAACAGCGTCAAGCTAACATCCTTAGTTCACTCAAACAAAAAGCCATAGTAGATGAAAAAACGGAAGTTTCATATATATTTGAAGAATTGCCTACCGATAGAGAAACCTTGGCTATTGCAGCCAGAAATAATATTTTTTTTGCTGAACCAGGGAAATTAGTGATTTGATGAGAAAAAGATATATATAAAAAATTGGAACAATTATGATTTTCCCCAAAGAAGATAGCGAATGATGTCTATGAGATAAATGTTTCGTGAAACTTAGAATATAAGAAAGAACAACTGGCAAGCCAACTATCAAATGCTCAAATTGTATATAAATACACAGCTTATACTTCAGCTTGTCCTACGTTCAATGATCCACAAACATATCCAGCAATGAATCAACAACTTCACATATCTGATGCTGGATGGGTTGCTAACTGATTCTCAAACCCAATTACAACAGATCTAGATTCAGTATATAGTAAGAAAGTAATGCATGTTCAATCTACTACAACTACACCGAATATAGTAGTTAATATCTTTGATGGAGGATTTGATGTGAATAATGCAGAATTCCAAAATAGAGTAATCCGAAGATGGAATCATACAAATAATTCAATTAATACAACTGCTACAAATCATGGTTCTACTGTGGCTTCTTTGTCGTCAGCTACAGCTAATAACTGATATTGATGAGTTGGGATGTATGATGGGCCAATCAGATTGTACCAAGTATCTGCTGACTGAGTTTCATTCCCAGTAACTAATCTATACGTAGCACTTGATTCATTGATTCAACATTGTCTACAATACCCAAATCAACGTCAGATCAATAATTTCTCTCTTAGTGCAGGAAATGATCCATTGATTCTTTCTAGAATACAACAACTCTATAATATGAATGGCGGTAAGCAGAACTTCAATCAAGCAGCGACATGAAATGCTGGAGCTACATCATTAGATTGGCCAGCTAGATGGCCAGAATGTACAGCACGATGAGCTACTGCAACATCATACGCTAAACCTATACGATCTTGATCAAATACATGACCAGAGATGATAGATCACGGATATGTTAGTGATGGACAAAATGTATGGGCAATGCAAGCTAATGGTACATTTGCTGCTGTAAATGGTACCTCAGCTGCAACTCCGATTTGAAGTGGAGAGGTTGCAGTTATTGTTTCTCAAGATACTTCTAGAAATAATGCTCAAGTTAGAGCTGTTCTTGATGACTGAGGAAGAGATTTATGAGCTACATGACCAGATAATACTTATGGTAAAGGATGGGTAGAATTGGATCGTGCACTCAAAGTTCAAGCAGTTAAACAAGTTCCAAATTCATTTGATGCTTCTGTAACGCCATCATATAATTTCATACCGAAATATTATAACGGATTGTTAACAACAAATGAGAAGATATATATCAATGGTTCAGCGACTGGTATTTCTCCAACAACAATAAATGGGCAGAACCAAGCAGAATTCTTGTTGAATTTCGTTACCACTTCATGATTTGTAAATTGAACTAATACAATCAGATATGAATTTAATACTCCAGATGGATGTATCACTTCTATCTACAAAACATTCACTCTTTCTAATGTATCAACGCCAACACTACCTCCAATCCCAGACATCCGTAATGTTGATCCAATTGAATGTGCTAGTAATGGTACTCAAACAGGTAAATTACAAAACCCACCGGTAGCACCTGCAACTATTGCAGTGACTCAAGATGGTAATCCTTTGACATATAACCCATCAGATAGTACATTCCAATATCCAGTATGAGCAGCATGAGCTCATACAATCAGGGCTAAATATACAAATACTGCTGGAAGTTCTCAAAAGGATACATTATATAATGTAAATGCGGCTATTGCTCCAACAGCATGACTTGCGACGGTTAATAACGCTAATATTTGTACAGGACAATCAGCTACATTTACGGCAAATGCTACAAACGTAGGAGCTAATCCAACATACAAATGGTATATAAATAATGTGCTTCAAGCTTGAACAGCAAGTACGTTCACTCCACCGGTATTCACTACTGCTGGCACATATACTGTTAAATATGAAGTGACTCCAACTGCTGGAGGATGTTATACAAATGCAGCTCCAGTGACATCAAATCCAGTGAATCTGACCGTATCTCAATCAGCTTCACCAATAGGTGATGTAGGGCCAAATGCAGTAGCACAATGTGAAAATACAGCTGCAAATCTTACATTTGCATTCTCAAATAATAATGGAATAGGATATACACATGAACAACATATCATTAATCCATCTGGTGTTGATAATGTAAATGGAATCGTAGTTCCTGGTTCTATTACAACACCAATTCTAGGACCTGGAGTATGGAAGTCATATGTTAAATCTACACAAGGAACTAATACATGTGCTCCATTTACTGTATATTCAGATACAGCAATTATCACTGTTAATGCACAATTTACTGCAGATGCAGCTATTACTGCACAATCTCAAGTATGTGATAATGCTACAATCAATGGTATCATTACTCCAAAAGCTGGAACACCAAACAATACTGTATTCAAGGTATATAAACAGGTAGGTGCTGGAACTCCAATATTGTTCCAAACATTTACATATACTGGAACCCCTATCTCTTATAATACTACAGGTCAAATCCCACAAGTGAAAATATGGACAGTTATCGAATTGCCAGTGGGCGCTTGTTATACTAATGCAAATGGTGATACAGCTACTGTTAATGTAAATGCATTACCAACTGCACCAAGTGCCACAATGACCCAACCAACATGTGCTGTGCCAACAGGACAAATCTCAATTACTCCCACAACTGGATATACATATAGTTTCGATAACTGAGTTACATATGTTTCAAATCCTGTTTTAGCAGGATTAGCACCTGGAATATATCAACTAAAGACAAAAAATGCTGCTGGATGTGAATCAGCGACTATTACTGCTGTTATTGACGCAGTACCAACTGCACCAGCTGCACCAGTTACAACACTTACTCAACCAACATGTAGTGTATCAAATGGACAAATCTCAATTGCTCCCACAACTGGATATACGTATAGTTTCGATAATTGAGTTACATATGTTTCAAACCCTGTTTTAGCAAACTTACCTGCTGGTACATATCAAATCAAAGTAAAAAATCCTGCTGGATGTCAATCAGCCGCATCTGTTGTAGTACTTACTACATCGCCTTTACCATCTTCACCAAATATTGCACAAGCAGGTAATGTTCTTACAGTACAAAGTCCAATTACTGGAGCTACATATCAATGGCAAAAGAAAAATACTACTACAGGTAATTGGGAAAATGTGGGTACGCCAGGTACTTCATATACAGTTACTGTAAATGGTGAATATAGAACAACTATTACAAATAACGGATGTGGACCAGTTGCATCAAATACTATTAATGCTGTTATTACAACAGTACCAAATATTTCAGGAGGTAATGTAAGACTATATCCAAATCCAGTACAAAATGGACAAAAGCTTACAATTGATAGCTTGCCAACATATACTACTAAATTGAGCATTAGAATATATGATGCTAAGGGATCTCATATAGTTTCAATGGAATCTCAAGCTGTAAATAGAACAGTACAACTTCAAATACCATTTATGGCATCTGGGCTATATATGATTGTAATGGAAGATGATAGAAGTGGATATAAGAAGGTAGAAAAGATCATCGTAAACTAATATCTCATATGATTTTAATAGACACTAAAAAAGACTGTCTTTGTTTAACTGTAGTCTTCACTTGAGCAGTTTATGTAGCTTCTTTATCATCTTCCAGGCTAAGTCCAAATAGATATCTCATGTATAAGGTATAAATGTATATGAGTACCCAAATGCTGCTACATTCCCTCTATAGCAGAGAAAATAGCATATTCTTGCTTTTTACCTGTTGATATTCTCTTATGATATCTCTACTGGCGCAGATATGCAGCATGGCTTTTGTGCAATGCGTATCTGTGCCTTTGGAACAATTAAATTTTATAGGAATAGTTTTTTTGATATCAAACCTTTATCCCCGTTGGTTTTTCTTTAATTACTTTTTGTCTTGATACAAAAAGTAACAAAAAAATCAAGGCTGCATAAAAAAAGCTAAAAATTTGCATGTCCGCCTAAAATAAAATTAGCTCGGACGATAGATCATATCCCGGCTATAGTGCGACTTGCCAGCCCCCTGCAACATTCAGCTTTTTCAGCATTAATTTTATTTTTTAACGGCTGCCATTCAAATTTTCTTAACGCTTTTTTTATGAGGCCGGAGCCTCAAGCTTTGCAATTTTTTTTTGAGTACATTCTACCTAATCCTATTATTTTAACTGTATTCTTTTTTGGAGAATTAGAATTTAAAAAGTTCCGGTTGCTGAAAGCAGCAACAGGTAAGAAAAGGTGCAGAAGAATTTCGGTTGGTGATGACAGCAACCGATAAGTCAGGTTATAGAAACTTCCGTATGTTGAGGACAGCAACTAGTAAGAAGGCTGCAACAAAAAAGGCCTTCGCTGATGCGAAGACCTTGTAGATAAAATATTGTAGCAATTAAAAATCTCTGTTATAACCGCCGCCGCTTCTTCCGCCGCCGCCGTAGCCACCGCCACGATTTCCACCGCCGCCGTAGCCGCCACGGCCACCGCCACCGCGGTTACCGCCGCCGAAGCCACCACCCGGACGCTTTTTGTATTCGCCTTCCTGACGTGGTTGTGATTCGTTAACGATTAATTTGCGACCTTGAACTTCTGTTTCGTGAAGGTTAGCAATGGCAGTTTTTGCTGCTTCATCGTCTTCCATTTCTACGAAACCAAAACCTTTGCTCCGGCCGTTCATTTTGTCTTTCAGAATTTTAGCACTTGTTACTGCGCCGTACTGTGTAAATAAATTACTTAAATCATCATCAGTCATTGACCAACTTAGATTTCCTACATAGATGTTCATTGTAAAAAAATTGTTTAAAAAAAATTAATAAAAACAATAATGCCTTAGTTGCTACAATGAACTGAAAACGACTTGTAAAAAAGCAAATATCAGCCAACAGTTAAAAACTAAAATCATTAAAGCTCCACAAATGTAATGCTTTATTTTAAAAAACAATTTTTTTATATAAGTATTAACTGCTTTGGCTTGCAGGCTGATTTGGGGCAAAAAAATAGCCGCTTTTTATACAAAAGCGGCTATTGTAAATACCAGGAGTTTATTACTCTGCAATTACTTCAAATTCAATTTCGGTTTCATTTCCGTTGCCAAAATCAATTTTTGCTTTATAATTACCCAATTCTTTCACATCATCCAATATATGGATACGGCGGCGGTCTATTTCATACCCTTTTTGCTCTTTTATAGCACGGGCTATTTGAACGGAGGTTACGCTGCCAAATATTTTGCCACTGGTACCTGTTTTGGCGCCAATTTTTAAAATACCATTTTGTAATACGCTAATTACACTGTTTAATTCTGCTAACAACTTAGCTTCTTTTTTAGCCTGTTGTTTCAATTTTTCCTGTAATTGCTTTAAGTTGCTTGGGTTGGCTTCTACTGCTAGTTTACTTGGGATAAGAAAATTACGTCCATACCCGTTTTTTACAGTTACCAATTCATTGGCGCCACCAAGGTTGTTTACATCTTGTATTAATATTACCTGCATTGTGTTTGCATTTTTACCCAACCCCTTGTGTAGGGGCTTTCTCTATTTAAAGGTTAGGGTGGTGAAAAATTTTTATTTCATTAAATCTGTAACGTAAGGTAAAATGGCCATTTGACGGGCTTTTTTTACTGCTTCGCTTACTTTACGCTGAAACTTTAGAGAGTTTCCGGTAATGCGGCGTGGCAATAATTTACCTTGTTCATTCAGAAACTTTTTTAAGAAATCTCCGTCTTTATAGTCAATGTAGCGAATACCCATTTTCTTAAAACGGCAATATTTCTTAGGGCGTTTGTCTGCCTTTATTGCGGTAAGATATTTAATCTCATTTGCTTTTGCCATGATTTATGCCTCCACTTTTTCGTTTGCTGAATGTACACCACTTCTCTTTTTAGCATTATACTCGACGGCGTATTTATCGAGTACAGTGAACATGTGACGCATTACTGATTCGTCACGTAAAAGTTGAATTTTCAACTTTTCATTGAAGCTGGTTGGCGCTGAATACTCCATTACCCAATAAAGACCGGTTGTCTTTTTGGCAACGGGATAGGCCAGTGATTTTAGTCCCCATGGTTTTGAGTGCACTACCTCACCGCCGTTTTCTTTAACGAGGGCCTGGTATTTACTCTGAGCGGCTTTATATTCCTCTTCAGATAGCACCGGGGTAAAAATCACCATCAATTCGTAGTTGCTCATTTTACCTGTTTTTTGTTTTAAAAAATAATTAATCCGTTATGTTTTTTTTAACGGGGTTGCAAAGGTAGGTATTTATTTGCTAAATAAATGAAATGATAGCCTCTTATTTTGGAGATTCATACCTATTTGAGGTGTTTGTGTAATTGGCTCATTATCAATTAATTGATTTGATATTTTTTCATTTCAAAGAAAAAAATGATTGGCTTTTTACTTGTATTTTTTTAACAGGCCTATTGGCCTGTAGATATTGGGATTTAATCCTGATGCATTAAAATACAAAAGCTGCATCAAATTTGTGATACAGCTTTTGTAAAATTAACTATTGAAGAAGATTATTTTATTACTACAAATGATTGTGTTATTAATTGATGTGTGTTTTGTATTTTGATAAAATACCTGCCGGAGGGCAAAGATTTTACATCTAATGGAAAATTAATAGTACCATTTGAAACCATTTTTTGCATTACAATTCGGCCGGCAATATCCGTTACCTGTAAGCTACTATTGGCGGCTAATACTTGTAATAATTTAATATTTAAGCTGGCATTGGCCGGGTTAGGATATACTATAGCATTGGATAAATTGTTATTTAGCTTTACAGCAAGAGTTTTACTGTAACTATATTTTCCATCTATATCTATCATTTTAAGGCGATAATATACAACTGAACTATTGGGTAAGTTCTGATCGTTGTATGAATAATTTGCCAGGTTTCTGCCGGCAATTTGACCTATTTTATTAAAATTAATGCCATTGATACTTCTTTCTACTTCATATTGCTTAAAATCAGTTTCGTAGGTTGCATACCATTTTAGTAATACTTCTTCATTATTTTTTGCAGCAGTAAAATTTGTAATGGTTACCGGTAGTAAACCTGTACATTGAAAAACAAGAGCTGCATATTCAGGATGATCAATATAAGGATTCCTGTTGTTTTGCCCTGATTGATAATAAATGGCATTGTTTCTATCAATTTCTTTTTGGCTTACAGGGTCGTTTGCCATCCATTTAAAGAGAGTTTTAAGATACCATGCATCATAAATCTGAAGTTTTCTTTTAGTAGGATCTGGTTCATCTGTCGGGCTTAAAAAAAGCGCATCTGCACTGCCATTAGCCGACCAGTTATTTGCAATAATTTCATTCTCGTACCGGGTTGCCATATAAAGACTGGTTCGGGCAAGGTCGCCTTTGTATTCATTAATGGGCTCAAATACGGTGCCTACATATCCAAAGTTAGTTCCCGTACCAAGCTTGCTTCCATTTAGAGAGGTGGAAGTAGCAGTTGTTACTTCACCATAAGGGTAATTGTTCCTAATATTATTTACATAACCATCGGTAGGGTATAAATGATTGATATCTGTGTACATAGGATAGGCATCGGCAAACCACGATTTTGGGGTAGAGTGCTCTCTGTTATAGCAATCGCCTTCTTTACCATAAGTGCCACATTGATTACCGCCCGAAGTAGAAGGGCCATAAGTAAAATTGTATGGGTCGGGCCCAGTAGGGTTATCGCTGTAAATATCCCAAATTACATTGGCTGTATTGGCATCATTGCGTTTAATGTCTGTAAATTGATATGCATTCCATACACCTGGAGTATAAGTTAATTGTACATATCCTGTAGAAACGATGTCTCTTAATTTGGTTTTTAGCGGTTGGCAGGTAAGCCCATTTGCAGCATCATAATAGCCAGTAGGGATACCGGTGGTATTATTAGTAGTACTGGTATTGCCACTGAGAGCGGTAGTGTTATAAAAAGGCTGTCCAGAGCAATTAGAATTTGCTGCAAATACATACAGGTAATATTGTGTAGCCGGAGTTAAACCTATTGCAGTAAAATTTGTAGCAGATTCAAAGCTGACAATGGTGCCTCCGCCAAAAGATTGGCCTGAAGTGTAAGTGGTACCATTTACAGGTGAAGCAGAAAGTGAATTGCTTGTACTAATTACTACAAGGTATTCATTAGCATCAACTACTCCAGTAAAAGTACCGCTAATAGAAGTGTTTACCGGAGTTAATGTAAGATTAGTAGGAGCAGATACCGGAGTGGTACAAGCAGGTAAAGCGGGGGTAGTGATATCACCTGTTAGGGGATTTACCTGATTGTAATTTGGTCCGCCTCCACAGCTTTGATCATTCATGGCAAAAATGAAATAGTAATATTGAGTTGATGGCGACACATTATCTGTAAAAGTTCCATCACTTGATATGCCCACATTTGTACCATTTCCCCCTTCAATTGGCTGGCCAATAGGATAGGTTACTCCATCTTGCGGAAGTTGGGAAAGAGTAGGGCTAGTACTTCTTACTACTAAATAATTTTGTACGGTGGTTGGGTCTGGTATTTGGGTAAATGTACCAGAGATAGTGGTAGGGGTAGGTGATAATATAAGATTAGTGGGTTGTGCAGTAGGCTCAGTGCATGGAGTTGCATTGAATGAGCTCCAGTTAACATCGTCAATGGCTACCCTGGTAGAAGTTCCGGAAGTAAGCTGGCGAATTTCAAAATCAAAACTACCGGTAGTATTTACTACAAATGATGCTTGTAATGCACTATTACTTGTTACAGAAATGGTAGCACCAACCTGTGTGCCATTTATAAACAAGCCAATGGTTGCAGAGCCTGAGTAGGCTCTTGCATAATTAAATGTAACAGTACCGCATCCATTAGGGATTCCATTACAAGTAACTTTTCCGGTGTTTTGCCTGATAACGATAAATTTTCCGGATATGCCGGTAATGGATGCATCTGTTGGGCCATCTACCCTTGCATCTGAAGCAGTCCATGTAAGCCCGTTATCTCCCGTCCATGTTCTGGCGATGTAAGATGACGGTGTAGGCGTAGTTGGTAAATTGGTAAAGCTTTCTGTACCCTGTGCGTTAGTTGCAAAAGCAGTACAGAAAAATAACAAAATAAGAAGGTAGTTTTTTAACATGCAGTGTAAGTTTTAAGTAATCAAATAATTTATTAAAGCTAATAATTTTTCAATAAGAAAGCCCATCATATTAATGACGGGCTTGGAATATTTTTTAAAAAAAAGTAATTAAATAAAAATCAAATACATTATTTAGCTAATGCATTAACTCTTTTGGCCAGTTTGCTTTTTAAATTGGCAGCTTTGTTTTTGTGAATAGTACCACGCTTTGCCAGTTTATCTATCATTGAAGCTACAACGGGTAATTTTTCAGAAGCTGATTTATTATTATCTATTGCTTTTATATCACGAATTGCATTACGGGTTGTTTTACCATAATAACGGTTACGTTCATTACGCTTTGAACTCTGACGCACATCTTTCTTAGTTGCTGAATGGTTTGCCATTTAAATTTATTTTTGGGCTGCAAAGATAAGGGTATCTATCTACATTTAAGCCATGTTTTTAATATTTTTTTATTCTTTAAGCCAGATTTTGGATAACTATTATTAAAGTTTTGCTTTTTTGATGAAAAATGACGCAATTTTCTATAAAAGAATAGCCGATATTTGCAGCCACATTTATTGGCAAATACATTAATATCAGCATCTTTATGAAAGATTTTCAGTACATAACCAACCAACACCCTGCCTATATTGAAAATTTATATAATGATTTTATCAAAAACCCCGACAGTGTAGATGTAGAATTGCGTAAATTTTTTGAAGGTTTTGATTTCGCCGTTACAGCCGGACTTCCTACAGCTACAGTTGCCAAACAAAATGGGCAGGTAATCTCTTCCACTACTAATATTGATAAAGAATTTGCTGTATTTCAATTAATTGAAGCGTATAGAAAAAAAGGGCATCTAATTGCCCATACTAACCCCATCAGGGAAAGAAAAAACAGGCATGCCAATCTTGAATTGGAAAACTTTAACCTTTCGGATAGTGATTTAAATACTGAGTTTGTAGCTGGTACTTTTATAAAACTGGGAAAAGTAACTTTAAGAAAAATAGTAGAGCATCTTAAAAAAACTTATACCGAACATGTAGGTATTGAGTACAGCTCACTAAATGATGCTGCAAAAATAGAATGGTTGACCAATGCAATGGAAACTACCCTGCATCGTCCTGTATTATTAGATCAGAAAAAACGCATTTTGCAAAAACTGAATGAGGGGGTGATGTTTGAAAAATTTTTACACACAAAATATATTGGGCAAAAAAGATTTAGCCTTGAGGGTGGGGAAACAACTATTGCCGCATTAGATGCTATCATTAATACATCTGCAAATAATAATGTAGAAGAAGTGGTGATAGGGATGGCGCATAGGGGCAGATTGAATATTCTGGCCAATATAATGGGTAAAACTTACGAGCAAATATTTACGGAGTTTGAAGGCAATGCCGTGCCGGATACTACCATGGGCACCGGTGATGTAAAATACCATCTTGGCTTTAGTAGTGAGGTAGAAACTTCGGGCAATAAAAAAATACATTTAAAACTTTGCCCCAACCCATCGCATCTTGAGGCGGTAGATCCGGTAGTAATTGGCTTTACCAGAAGTAAGGCTGATGTGTTGTATCATAGTGATTTTGATAAAATTCTTCCGATACTTATCCATGGCGATTCTTCTGTAGCCGGGCAGGGTATTGTGTACGAAGTGTTGCAGATGAGTAGTCTAAAAGGATATTTAACCGGCGGCACCATACATTTTGTTATCAATAACCAAATTGGCTTTACAACTGATTTTGATGATGCCCGAAGCGCTGATTATTGCACATCTATTGCTTCTATGGTAAAGGCTCCGGTGTTTCATGTAAATGGTGATGACCCCGAAGCGGTTGTAAAAATTGCAGAAATTGCTACACATTACCGCCAGGAGTTTAACAGCGATATTTTTATTGACATGGTATGCTACCGCAGGCATGGGCATAATGAAGGAGATGAGCCAAAATTTACCCAGCCTCATTTATATGCATTAATAGATAAACACTTAAACCCACGTGAAGTATATACGCAATACCTGAGTGAAAATGGCGAGCCGGATGTGAAAGCACTTGCAAAAGAAATGGAACAAAAATTTTTAGGAGACTTACAGGAACGATTAGACGAAGTAAAGCAACATCCTCTTCCTTACACTTATCAAAAACCGGAGTTGGTTTGGCAAAGCCTTCGTAAGGCTACCCCTGCTGATTTTGATGCTTCACCCGTTACAGCTATTGGCGATCAGGAGTTAAAACAATTATTTGATGGCCTTATGAAATGGCCTGCTGATTTTAAACCGCTAAAAAAAGTAGAAAAATTATTGCAGGATAAAATAAAATTATACAATGATGAGCAAAAGATTGATTGGGCTACCGCCGAATTATTATCGTATAGTAGCTTGTTGGTAGAGGGTAAAGACGTAAGAATGAGTGGGCAGGATGTAAAGCGGGGCACTTTTAGCCATCGTCATGCTGTAATATATGATGAGGTATCTAATAAAGAATACAATCGCTTAAATAATTTTACAGAAACACAAGCTCCATTTAGAATATATAACTCATTATTGAGCGAATATGGGGTATTAGGCTTTGAATATGGCTATGCCATGGCCAACCCTAATGCATTGGTAGTATGGGAGGCACAATTTGGAGACTTTGTAAATGGTGCTCAGACCATCATAGATCAGTTTATAGTAGCTGCAGAAACAAAATGGCATCGCATGAATGGGCTTGTTTTATTACTGCCGCATGGCTACGAAGGGCAGGGGCCTGAGCATAGCAGCGCCCGTATGGAGCGTTTTTTGCAACAGTGTGCCGAACACAATATCATCATTACAAATATTACCACTGCGGCTAATTTATTTCATGTATTGAGGAGGCAACTTTCCTGGCCTTTCAGAAAACCGCTGGTTAATTTTTCGCCAAAGGCTAATCTGCGCCACCCCGGCACTTATAGCAAGATAGAAGAATTTACAAGCGGAACATTTAAAGAAGTGTTTGATGATTCCAATATCACAAATCCTGCCGGCATTAGTAAAGTATTGCTGTGCAGCGGTAAAATTTATTTTGATCTTGATGATCGCAGAAAAAAAGATAACCGGGCTGATGTTGCCATCATTCGGTTAGAACAAATATATCCGTTGCCTTTACTACAGTTAGAAAAATTGTATCAAAAATACAACAGCGCTATTTGGTATTGGGTACAGGAAGAGCCTTTAAATATGGGTGCAGCTTCCTTTTTAAGAATGAACCTGCTTTCTATTAATTTTCATATTATCAGCAGGCAACCAAGTGCGTCTACGGCTACCGGTTATGCAAAAGTACATGCAAAAGAGCAAGCCGAAATTATTGAAAAAGCTTTTAGTATTTAATCAAAAATCATTTTAAAATATCGCAATAGTCAATTTGTAAGGTACTTGCAATTTGATTTTTTGACTTATATAAAATCATAAAAAAATGTTTAACTCTCTTAGCGAAAAATTAGAATCTGCTTTTAAAAACATAAAAGGTGAGGCCAGAATAAGTGAGCTCAATATTGCCAATACGGTTAAAGATATTAGGCGGGCATTAGTGGATGCAGATGTGAATTATAAAATAGCGAAAGAATTTACTGACAAAGTAAAAGAGAAAGCGCTTGGCTCTAAAGTATTGCTGGCAGTAAATCCGGGGCAGCAGATGATAAAAATTGTGCAGGATGAATTGACCGAATTGATGGGAGGAAAAGAGAGTGAGTTTCAAATAAATGGCAATCCTGCCATCATTTTAATAGCCGGCTTACAGGGTAGTGGTAAAACCACATTTAGCGGTAAGCTTGCCAATTACCTTAAAACAAAAAAAGGAAAATCACCCTTATTGGTAGCTGCAGATATTTACCGCCCTGCGGCAATAGATCAGTTAGAGGTATTAGGAGGCCAAATAGGAGTAGATGTATTTGCAGAAAGAGAAAATAAAGATGCGGTATCTATTGTACAAAATGCGATTAAAGAAGCAAAGTCAAAAAATAAAAATGTAATAATTGTAGATACTGCCGGCCGCCTGGCTGTGGATGAAGTAATGATGACAGAAGTGGCCAATATTAAAAATGCCATAAAACCACAGGAAATATTATTTGTAGTAGATAGTATGACCGGTCAGGATGCTGTAAATACGGCTGCGGCTTTTAATGCAAGGCTTGATTTTGATGGAGTAGTTCTTACAAAATTAGATGGCGATACAAGGGGCGGGGCTGCATTATCTATAAAATATACGGTAAATAAACCCATCAAATTTAGCAGTAGTGGCGAAAAAATGGATACGCTGGATGTATTTTATCCCGAGCGTATGGCACAACGCATACTTGGTATGGGTGATATTGTAAGCCTGGTAGAAAAAGCACAGGAACAGTTTGATGAAGCAGAAGCCAAAAAACTTGAAAAAAAAATCAGGAAAAATCAATTTGATTTTGAAGATTTTAAAACACAAATTGGCCAGATAAAAAAAATGGGCAACCTTAAAGATTTAATGGGCATGATACCGGGTGTAGGAAAGCAAATAAAAGATGTGGATATTAATGACGACTCATTTAAGGGAATTGAGGCCATGATAAACTCAATGACGATGGAAGAACGTAGAAACCCAGATATAATGAGCCCCAGCCGAAAACAACGAATTGCCAAAGGAAGTGGAAAAGATTTAGCAGAACTAAACCAATTTTTAAAACAATTTGAGCAAATGAAGGGAATGATGAAAATGATGAATAAAATGCCCATGGGCGGCCGCATGCCGGGTATGGGCAGGAGAGGATAATTTTTTTATTAAAGGATATTGCGCCCCCGGATTATAAATCCGGGGGTTATTTTTTTTAAATAAATTGCAGACCCAGGCAACCTTATATTTTATTGGCACGTATTTTAACAAACAATTTGAAACTGAAATAGCAAAACCATCAGATTTTGCAAGAACATAACAGGCTAAATGATATTATCCAGGGTTGTATCAACAATAACCGGGGTAGCCAGAAGGAATTTTATCAATTTTTCTATGGCTATGCTGCGGCACTTTGCATGCGCTATTGTAGTAATGATGATGATATCAATCAGGTGGTTAATGATGGTTTCTTAAAAGTTTATAAATCTCTTCACCTTTTTACTCCTCAGTATGCTAATGTAGAAGCATCTTTAAAAGGTTGGATTAAGCGCATCATGATTAACACTGCGATAGACCATCTCCGAAAGAATAACCGTCATTTTTTGAAGGCTGAAATAGGCGATCACCAGGAAAATATAGCTGATGAAAGCACTACTTCTATTGACCGGATGGGGTACAAAGAAATTTTAGCCATCATTCAAAAACTAACACCTGCCTATAGAACCGTATTTAACCTTTATGTGATGGATGGATTTAAACACGAAGAAATAGCGAAGCAATTAAAAATTACAGTAGGCGCTTCTAAATCAAATCTTGCTAAAGCAAGAATTAATATTCAGAAGATGCTGAAGGAAACTGATATAAATTATTATGAACAAAAAGCCGTATAAACAGGTAGAAGAGCAAATAAAAGCGGCTGCCCGGGAATGGGAGCCTGCATTTGATGAACAGGCATGGCTTCGTATGGAGCAAATGCTTGAAAAAGATGATGACCGCAGGCGCCCTTTTGCATGGTGGTTACTGGGAGCGCTCCTGATGATGGGCATTGCAACCGTATGCTACTTTGGTTTTCATAAAAATGATGCTCAAAAAAATATTGCTTTACACACTACTACTCAAACCAATAATTTAGAAAAACAAAAAAATAGTGCAACCAAATTGCCTCTAACAGTCAATAAAACATTTGCAAACCCTCCATCTACTTTACTAAGTATTGATTCGATAAAAAAAATAACAGTTAATAAAAATAATATTTCTAAAGGGCAGCATAGAAGTAATGTTCAAAGCAAAAATCCTTTATTTAAAAATTATAATCATCTTACCGAAGTATTATTAATTACAGCACCAAAAGCAACAGAAAAAAACAAAGGCAAGGAAGAAGTAGCCATGGATAATAATTTGCAGGAAGAGCCACAAAATAATGACAAGGCTTCAGGTAGTAATAAAAATAATATTTTCAAGATTGACAGTTTAGCTACGCCTAAAGAAAAAATGGCAAAAATGGAGGAGCCTACTAAGAATGTATCAGGCGACAGTACTCAAAAAAGTAAAACACTAAAAGCAAAAGAGAGGTTATCTAAATTTTATTTTACTGTAGGGGCAGGTGTAGAAGGGAATGCTGCAAATTTTCCGGGAACCAATAAATTTAATATGAGAACTGGATTTGCTGCCGGATATTATTTTACTAAAAAGATGAGTGTACAGGCAGGTATTTATGAAGGTTCCAAAAAATACATAGCCAAAAAAAATGATTACAAAGCCAAGCCGGGAAGTTATTGGAGCACCGTAGATATCACCAAGGTAGATGCAAATTGCAAGGTTTTAGAGATACCTGTATCTGTAAGGATGGATTTTAATGAGAAAAAAAATATCACAGGTTTTGCAGGCATTGGGCTGTCGTCATTTATATTATCAAGTGAAAAATATAATTATAATTATACTTACAACAATACTCCTTACCAGGGCAAGGCATCTTATACCGGTAATAGAAATTGGTTTTCTATATTGAGATTGTATGGAGGATTTGAAAAGAAAATGACAAACAATTTTTCATTAGGGATACAACCGGGGTTAGCCATTCCATTAGCAGGTGTGGGTGAAGGAAGTGTAAAATTGTTTTCATCCGAATTATTATTTACCATAAAATATCGCCCTTCAAAAAAATAAAAAGCAACCTATAATTTTTTTCATGCGTATAGTTTGTAAACTATTCTTGTATGAATAATAAAAAATTATTTGGCCTCTTGCTTTTTGCTGCTGTAGTAAGCGGCAGTCAGTTAGTATCTTGTAGTAAAAGTGGTGGTTATGGTCAGCCTGCAGACCCCTGCTCCGGTAAAACAATTATTATCAACGCCAATGCTACGCCCTCTGCAGGATGCGGTACACCATCGGGCTCAGTTAGTGTAACCGCTACCGGTAGTACAGGATTTCAGTACAAAATAAACAATGCTGGTAATTACCAGGCTTCCGGAATATTTAATGGCCTTGCAGCAGGCACATACACCGTATTTGTAAAAGATGCAGATGGATGCGAAAGATCGCAGGCAGTTACTGTAACTTCTACCGGTGGCAGTTTTACTATTAATACAACAGCTACTACTACTGATGGATGCGGCAGTACCAGTGGTTCTATCACCGTAACGGCTAATGGCAGCACCGGCTTTCAATATAAATTAAATGCAGCAGGTGTATATGGTGCAGCCAATGTATTTAACAATCTTGGCGAGGGAGTTTACACTGTATTTGTAAAAGATGCTACGGGTTGCGAAAACTCTCAGGCTATTACAGTGAGCGCCGGAGCTTTAGGTCCTAAATTTTCTGCAGTAAGAGCACTGTTAAATGCAAAATGCACCCGCTGCCATAGCGGCCCTACACCGGAAGCCGGCAGAGACTGGACAGTAAACTGTAATGTGGTAGCCAATAGTACATTAATTAATACAAGGGCGGTAGTAATTGGTGATATGCCATTTGGAGGACCACCATTATCTACTACCGAAAAAGCTATTATAACCGATTGGATAACAGCAGGAGGAAAACTTACAAACTAGAAATTTTTTATGAAGAAAGTATCATTGATGGTATTGGGTTTACTGCAAGGTTGTTTTTTGTTTGCACAAGATAGTGCCTATAATAAATTACTTCCAATGCATCAGGAGACAGATGCAGGTAAAGTGTATGGTATTTTTAAATCTACCAGGGTAATTAATGCTCAATCAGTAGAGATGCTGCACAAAGGCAGCCTCGATTTAAGAATTATGCACCGCTTTGGTTATGTAAATGAGGGGCTGAAACAATTGTTTGGTTTAGATGAAGCATCCATGCGGCTGGGCTTTGATTATGGTGTATCAGATAATTTTACTGTAGGTATTGGCAGAAGCACTTTCCGAAAAGAATTAGATGGATTTGTAAAGTGGCGATTAATGCAACAATCTACCGGAGAAAAACCAAAGTTGATTTCGCTTGTGATAGTAGCCGGATCTACTGTATGGACAGAAAAAAGTTTTGTAACCCCTGCTCCTTCCTTTGCTGACCGTGTTTCTTATTACGTGCAATTATTGGCCGGGCGAAAGTTTAATGACAAATTTTCGGCACAACTGAGCCCTGTTTTTGTACACAGTAATTCGGTTTTTAATGGCGAATCCAAAAATATTTTTGCCCCGGGCCTGGGGGTAAGGTATAAAATAAGTAAGCGTATGGCACTTACGCTTGACTATCATGATGTGCTAAGTGGCTTAAGTAATATTAGCCATAATCCACTATCTGTAGGGATAGATATTGGAACCGGCGGCCATGTATTTCAGCTTCATTTTTCAAATGCAAATGGTATGAATGAGCGTGCCTTTTTATACGAAACCTATGGTAAATTTTTACATGGAGATATTCGATTTGGTTTTAATCTGAGTCGTATTTTTCACCCGGGCAAGCGATAAACTGGTATGAATAAATTAATAATTAATCAAAATTGAATTATTTGTTTGGATTATACCTGCCATATTATTATATTTGCCCTCCTTTTTTAAGGAAATTAAACCCTATTTATTAACAACCAAGAAAATTTCTATTTTTATGGCTGTAAAGATGAGATTACAACGCCATGGCTCTAAAAAGAGGCCATTTTACTTCATTGTAATTGCGGATGCCCGTAGCCCACGTGATGGTAAATTTATTCAAAAATTAGGTTCTTACAATCCTTTGACCGTTCCGGCCACTATCCAGATCGATCGTCAAAAAGCATTGGACTGGTTACAAAAAGGTGCTCAACCCACCGATACTGTACGCCGCATCCTTTCTTTTAAAGGAGTATTGTACCTTAAACATTTATTGCGTGGCGTAAGCCTCGGCTTGTTTGATACGGCCGTAGCAATGGAAAAATTTACCAAGTGGAGCACTGAGCATGATGCTACTGTATCACGCCGCCAGGGTGCTCATAAAAAAGCACATGCCGACAAACGCAATGCTCCAGTTGTAAAAAAAGTTGTAGAAAAAACAGCAAACGAAGCACCAGCAGCTCCTGCAACAGAAGCGCCGGAAGCATCTGAAGAAACAAAGACAGACGAATAAACTACCTCTGCCACGTCAATTCATTAAAGTCTTGCAGCTATTTGTTGCAAGACTTTTTCATTTAATTCCATCCTCCCGTCCTACATTTTTTTACCTTTTATAAATAAAGTAACTTACACTTATATCATGCAGCAATATTTTAAAATAGGAAAGTTGGCAGCAAGCTCCGGCCTCAAAGGCCACCTGGTATTGCAACACAGCCTTGGTAAAAAAACATCTCTTAAGGGGCTTGAAACTATTTTTATTGAAGAAAAAAAAGATAGCCTGTTGCCCTATTTTATTGAATCTGCAAAAATTAAAAATGACAGTGAAACCATCATAAAATTAGAAGGGATAGATGTAGTAGAAGTTGCCCGAAAACTTACTCCAAAAACAGTATGGCTTAATGCAGAAGACTTCAATAAATTTTCTGCTAAATCATCTCCTATTGCATTATTGGGCTTTCATTTAGTGAGTGATGATACAGACTTAGGAGAAATAATTGAAGTGATAGAACAGCCTCACCAGGTATTGTGCACCATACTGTATAAAGGCAACGAAGCCATGATTCCTGTGCATGATGAAAATCTTTTGGAGGTAGATAAAAAAAGCAAAAAAATATTTGTTGATATTCCGGATGGCCTGCTTGATATTTACGGATAGATGGTAAGAGAAACTACATTCGGTAACTTGTCCATTATTGTTTCAACAAGAAAAAATTAATTTTTATAATTGTGAGTGCAGCCCAGCGAATCATAGCTCATTTTGACCTCGATTCTTTTTTTGCATCGGTAGAGATGTTAAACAACCCTGCATTAAAAGAAAAGCCTGTAATAGTTGGAGGAAGCGACAGGGGGGTGGTTGCCGCTTGTAATTATGTAGCAAGAAAATTTGGGGTGCACTCAGCAATGCCATCTGTAAAAGCCAGGCAGCTTTGCCCACAGGCTGTTTTTATTAAAGGTAATTATGCTGAGTATAGCCGGTATTCACGCTGGGTTACACAGATTATTGCCGATAAAGCACCCTTGTTTGAAAAAGCATCTGTAGATGAATTTTACTTAGACCTCACTGGCATGGGAAAATTTTTTAACCCCCTGCAATGGACAATCGATTTGCGAAAAGAAATAATGGAAACAACAGGTTTGCCCATTTCTTTTGGCCTTGCTTCCAATAAAATGATGGCAAAAATTGCTACTAACCAGGCAAAGCCCAATGGATATTTGCAAATACCATTTGGCAAAGAAAAAGAATTTTTAGCGCCTCTTGCAGCAGGCGAAATACCGGGAGTAGGCGAGCAAACAGAAGTAGTTTTAAAATCAATGAATATTTATACAATAAAGGATATTGCAGCTACGCCGGTAGAAATACTGGAAGAGAGGTTAGGCAAATGGGGTATTGAACTTTGGCAAAAAAGCCGGGGGATACACACCGGTGAAGTATGCCCTTACCACGAGGCTAAATCTATTTCATCTGAAAATACCTTTAGTGAAAATACAAGGGATATAGATTTTTTAAAGTCAGAACTGGTAAGGCTTACAGAAAAAATTTGCTATGAGTTAAGAGACGATGCAAAAGTAGCAGGCTGTGTGGCTGTAAAAATTCGCTACCACGATTTTGAAACCAATAGCCGGCAAACTACTATTCCTTACACATCAGGAGATGATGAAATTATTCCGGTAGTAAAAGACCTGTTTAATAAATTATATAAAAAAGGGATACCGGTGAGGCTGTTGGGTGTGCGGCTAAGTGAGTTAACTAACGATGCTGTACAAACGAATTTGTTTCATGATGTAGAAAGAAAAAAAGATTTGTATAAAGCCATTGATGCAGTAAAAAACCGATTTGGAAAAAAAGTAGTCAAGAGGGCTTCATCCAATTAGGTGTCAATAAGATCGTAAAGTGTTTTTTTATACAATACTTTTAGGGTTGCATCTCTTGTAAGTATCATCATACGGTTGAGCCCGCAGTTTTTTTCATTACAATCTTTGCATTTTGCATAAAAGTTTAAGCTAACGCATGGCAGCATCGCTATTGGGCCTTCTATTATCCGGTAAACCGTAGCTAACGGAATTTTTTTTGGCGACTCTGCAAGGTAATATCCTCCTCCTTTGCCTTTTTTGCTTTCAAGAATTTTATTTTGCTTCAGTTGAAGTAAAATAGTTTCTAAAAACTTAATAGGTATTTTTTTGTTTTTAGCAATATCAGCAATTAATACCGGCCCTTTGCCGTATTGCCCCGCTAGGTAACCCAGCGCCTTTAAGCCATATTGTGTTTTTTTTGAAATCATCGCTTCAAATTTATAGATTATCTCTAATTTTTATGCAAACGTTTGTTGAAATTATTTGAATTGTATAAACCCATATATTTCAGCCATTTAAATATAGGTAAGTTGGCCTTGGGTGGCAACTTATAAACTTTAATTTCATTTTTTAACTTTTGTACCATAGTTTTGTCTATCAAATAAGTGGACTTTATAATTTGTATTCAAAAATTTTGCAACCTGGGTAAAGCATTTATAGCAACTGTATGTACTTGTAAATATCCCAAACATCATTTTTTGTTTCAATCGTAGTTTAATTTTTTTTTAAATGAGTAACCATCATAAAAATAGTATTACATCTTTAATCTACCAAATAAGTGGACTAATACCTGCTAAAGCTTTGGAGTTTATTGCCAATGAGTTTCCCGGCAAGGTTACCTTTTCCAGCAGCTTTAGTTATGAAGACCAGGTAATCACTCACGATATTTTGCAAAATAAATTAGCCATATCAATTTTTACATTAGATACCGGCAGGATGTTTTCTGAAACTTACTCGGTGTGGAGCAGTACAAACGAGCGGTATAATACACATATTAAAGCATACTACCCTAATGCAACCAATTTGCAGAATTTTATTGCAGCTAAAGGCCCCAACTCTTTTTATGAATCGATAGACAACCGCAAAGAATGTTGTAATATAAGAAAAGTAGAACCTTTAAAAAGAGCCCTGGCGGGAAATGAAGTTTGGATTACTGGTTTACGAGCCGAACATTCTGCTAGCCGGCAGCATTTACAACAGATAGAGTGGGATGAGGTTAACCAGATAATAAAATATCATCCGCTGCTGCATTGGACTACAGAACAGGTAGAACAATATATTCGTAGCAATAATATTCCATACAATTCTTTGCACGACAAAGGCTTTGTAAGCATCGGCTGCGCCCCCTGTACCCGTGCTATTAAACCAGGAGAAGACTTTAGAGCCGGAAGATGGTGGTGGGAAAGTGCTGATAAAAAAGAATGTGGGCTTCATGCTTCTTAATCATAATAATATTAAAATATTAAAGTAAATGAGCAAATACAGATTAGATTATTTAGAACAACTTGAGTCGGAGTCTATACATATATTTAGAGAAGTTGCAGGGCAATTTGAAAGGCCTGCTTTACTTTTTAGTGGAGGAAAAGACTCCATTGTATTGGTGCATCTTGCCTTGAAAGCATTCAGGCCGGGAAAATTTCCTTTTCCACTAATGCATATTGATACCGGTCATAATTTTCCGGAGGCTCTTGCCTTTAGAGATAAACTGGCACAAACTATTGATGAAAAATTAATCGTAAGAAAAGTAGAGGATACCATTAAGGCCAAACATTTAACGGAGCCAAAAGGTAAGTTTGCCAGCCGCAATGCATTACAAACCTACACATTGCTTGATGCTATTGACGAATTTAAATTGGATGCCTGTATTGGCGGGGCACGCAGAGATGAGGAAAAGGCCAGGGCAAAAGAAAGAATATTTTCGGTAAGAGATGAATTTGGTCAATGGGATCCCAAATTGCAACGCCCCGAACTATGGAATATTTATAATGGAAAAATTCATAAAGGTGAGAATGTAAGAGTATTCCCCATTAGCAACTGGACCGAACTTGATATTTGGAACTATATTAAAAAAGAAAATATTGATTTGCCCTCAATTTATTTTGCACATAATAGAGAAGTATTGGAGCATGAAGGGCAATTGGTGGCTACCTCCTCTTTTATAAAATTAGATGCCACAGATAAAGTATCGGTAAAAAAAGTGCGCTACAGAACCGTGGGCGATATGACCTGTACTGCTGCAGTAGAGTCGAATGCAACAACCATTGATGATATTATTTCGGAAATAACCGCTACCAAAACAAGCGAACGTGGCGAAACAAGAATTGATGATAAAGTAAGCGAAGCTGCAATGGAAGACAGAAAGAAAAACGGATATTTTTAAACATAATTTTTGAGTAGGAAACAAATTGAATTTTTAGAATTAAAAATTAAGAATTAATAATATGGATATTTTAAGATTTATAACCGCCGGTAGTGTAGATGACGGAAAAAGTACGCTGATAGGGCGTTTGCTGTATGATAGTAAATCTATCATGATAGACCACCTGGAAGCAATAGAAAAGCAAAGTAAGCATAAAGAAGATGGCGAAATAGACCTTGCCCTGCTTACCGATGGGCTAAGGGCAGAGAGAGAGCAGGGAATTACCATAGACGTAGCCTACAAATATTTTTCTACTCCCAAAAGAAAATTTATCATAGCTGATGCACCCGGGCATATTCAATATACCCGAAACATGGTTACCGGAGCCTCTAACTCCGACCTTGCCATTGTATTAATAGATGCCAGAAATGGTGTGGTAGAGCAAACAAGGCGGCACTCTATCATTGCATCATTATTAAATATTCCGCATGTAGTTGTAGCTGTAAACAAAATGGATTTGGTAAATAATTCGCAGGATGTTTACAATAATATTTTAATTGATTATGCAGAAGTGGCTAAATCACTGGGGTTGAAAGATGTAATTTATATACCTATCAGCGCCATTAATGGCGATAATATTGTGCAAAAGAGTAACAACTTTCCCTGGTACGATGGCAAGCCTCTTTTAGAAATTTTAGAATCCGTAGAAGTACAAAGTGATATTAACTTAACAGATGCAAGGCTTCCCGTACAGTATGTAATAAGGCCTCAAACAGAAACTTTACATGATTATAGGGGCTATGCTGGCAAGTTGCAAAGTGGAATATATAAAGTTGGGGATAGTGTTAGCATTTTACCGTCAGGTGTTGAATCGGCCATTACTGCAATAGAAGTGAATGGCATAAAAGTAGAAGAAGCCTTTGCCCCGCAACCGGTGATATTGCACCTTGCAGATGATGTAGATATAAGCAGGGGAGATGTAATAGTACATTCTAATAATAAACCAAAAGTAGAAAATGAATTGGAGGTAATTTTATGTTGGATGGATAAGAAAAAACTGGTGCCCGGTAAT
Source organism: Bacteroidota bacterium (assembly GCA_018268135.1). Classification (GTDB taxonomy): domain Bacteria; phylum Bacteroidota; class Bacteroidia; order Chitinophagales; family Chitinophagaceae; genus Ferruginibacter. The sequence goes on along the minus strand of JAFDXD010000145.1, from coordinate 20,653 downwards.
AAATATTTACTGCAATTAAATAGCAAACGTGTAAAAAGCGTTATTAAAGATATAGCATACCGCCTGGATGTAAATTCATTTGAGAAACAGGCTGCTCCCGAATCTATCGAATTAAATGATATTGTAAAAGTTACCTTAAAAACCGCTTCACCAGTGGCTTTTGACAGTTACAAGAATTTAAAAACATCGGGCAGCGCCATACTCATTGATGAAACAAGTAATGTAACGGTAGGAGCTTGTATGATACAGTAATACTTATAACAGAATTAATAAAGTATTCATAAGAAAATAATATGACAGAGCAAGATTTTATACAACAGATTTTTAGAAGAAATGCTAACAGCTTTGTTCTTTTTCCGGATAAGGAAACAGCAGAATGTTTTATGGAAGATCTTTTTTCTCTGCTGTTTACTTCTCATGAAGGAAAATATACTGATGTTAAAAAATTAGCAAATCAATACAATGAACTGAAAAATACTTTTTCTGCATTATTATTTGAACTTAAGAGAGATGAAAAAGAGGTAAGAGAAAATACTGAAATGTTTTTTTCAAAACTGCCGGCTATTTATGAATTACTATTATTAGATGCAGAAGCTGTACTCAAATTTGATCCTGCAGCTCAATCTATTGAAGAGGTACTGGTAGCTTACCCCGGGTTTTATGCTACTGCAGTTTATCGTATTTCTCATCAATTATATAAGCAGAATATAAAAATTTTACCTCGTTTGCTTAGTGAGTATGCACATAGTAAAACAGGAATAGACATACACCCCGGTGCAGAGGTTGGGCAATCTTTTTTTATTGACCATGGCACAGGGATAGTGATTGGAGAAACATCAGTGATTGGCAATAACGTGAAAATTTACCAGGGGGTAACCTTAGGCGCATTAAATGTTTCAAAAGTGCAAGCCTGTAAAAGAAGACACCCTGTTATTGAAGATAATGTGGTAATATATTCAGGCGCAACAATATTGGGTGGTGATACTGTTATTGGGCACTCCAGCATTATTGGCGGAAATGTGTGGCTTACCAACAGCGTGCCTTCCCATTCAATAGTGTATCATAAAAGTGTAATAAAGATCAGAGATAAAAATCCATTACCTGAAGAATTCAATTTTGTAATTTAAAAGTAAAGTCGTTATGGCTTGTATCAAAATTGGACAAGTAAGAAAAGAAAAAAATGTAACTATAAATTTTGTAACCCTAATTGAATAACTAATTAAATATTTTAAAATGAAAGCAAATAGTATTTTAGAAACCATTGGCAACACACCGCATGTAAGACTAAATAAATTATTTAGTAACAATAATGAAGTATGGATAAAATTAGAAAGAAGCAACCCCGGTGCAAGCATAAAAGATAGAATTGCTCTTGCAATGATAGAAGATGCAGAAAAGAAGGGATTATTAAAAAAAGGGAGCACCATTATTGAACCAACAAGCGGAAATACAGGTATTGGACTTGCATTGGTTTCTGCAGTAAAAGGATATAAATTAATTTTAGTAATGCCCGAGAGTATGAGTGTAGAAAGAAGGAAAATAATGGCGGCCTATGGTGCAGAGTTTGTATTAACTCCAAAAGAGAAGGGTATGAAAGGTGCTGTAGATACCGCAAATGAGCTTGCGAAAAATACTCCTGACTCATGGGTGCCGCAGCAGTTTGATAACCCTGCCAATTTAGCCGCTCATCGTAATACAACTGCACAAGAAATTCTAAACGACTTTGCAGATGGTCTGGATTACATCATTACCGGCGTAGGTACAGGTGGGCATATTACAGCCGTTGCCGAAATTTTAAAACAAAAATTTCCAAACTTAAAAGTCATTGCAGTTGAGCCGGAATTGTCTCCTGTTTTAAGTGGTGGAGCGCCTGGCCCACATCCTTTGCAAGGGCTTGGAGCTAATTTTGTACCATCTATTTTGAATACAGAAATATTGGACGGCATCATTACTGTTGGTAAAGATGAAGCCTATTCTTTTGCTCAGAGAGCTGCAAAAGAAGAAGGCATTTTTGTAGGGATATCTACCGGCGCTGCATTGGCAGCCGTGGCTAAAAAAATCAAAGAAATTCCAGAAGGAGCAAAAATTCTCACTTTTAATTTTGATACTGGTGAGCGCTATTTATCTGTAGATGGTTTATACTAAATAAATTTTTTTGGGAATAGAAATAACCTATTAATAAATTCATGAAACATTAACCTACTAAAATAGTAGACAAAAAATGAAACCTCAAATTAATACCGGTAAAGTAATATTGGCTGCTGCAGGCCCCGGCGACCCGGAGCTTGTTACGGTAAAAACTGCAAAGTATTTGCAACTGGCAGATATTGTACTTGCAGACAGGCTGGTAAGCGAGCAAATGCTTAATACTTATGCCAGTCAACATGCAGAGATTATTTATGTAGGCAAGCAATGCAGAAGAGGTATTTCTACTCCCCAACAAACCATAAATGAATTAATGATTGCCCATGCAGCAAAAGGCAAACTGGTAGTGAGATTGAAAGGTGGAGATGTTTCTATCTTTTCCAACATTTTGGATGAATTGGAATCTCTTGTACAAAACAATATTCCTTATGAGATAGTGCCGGGAGTAACGGCTGCACTCGGCGCTGCTGGGTATGCCGGTATCCCTTTAACAGCACGGGGGTATGCAACAGGAGTAAGATTTTTAACGTATTATAAAACAGATGTCATTTCAGAAAATTACTGGAAAGAACTGGCTGCTACTGATGACACCCTTGTGTTTTACATGAGTAGCGAAACTTTGCCTTTGCTGGTAGAAAAATTTACAAAACATCAAATAGATTCTTCTAAATTATTAGCAATAGTGGAGCAGGCCACCACCCCAATGCAGCAAGTGCATACCTGTAGCCTGTATGAGTATGATGCTACATTAAAAGATACTGTTTTGTTATCGCCCACATTAATTATTATTGGAAAAGTGGTGGCGCTTCATCAACAGTTTTCCTGGCTGAAAAACGGACTTAGTAAAGAGTATTATTTTAAACCACTAACTGCAAAGGTTAGCGATATTTCAGAAAATAATAAAGCAAAAAAACATGTTAGCAGAGCCTAAATTAAAATTATTGCATGAGCATATCCGGTCCTACACCAAAGAAGAATTAATATGGGTGAATGGATTTATTTCGGGTTTGATCAATGAAAGCATAGCGCCGATACCATCAGTTGCTGATAAGAATTTGCCTGCTAAAAAAATTACATTGGCATACGGTACAGAAACCGGTAATTCTAAAAAACTTGCTACGGGTCTTGCAGCAAAAGCAAAGCAAAAAGGAATACAGGCCCGCCTGGTAAGCCTTGATCAGTACCGCTTACCTGATTTGCATAAAGAAGAATATTTTATCACTGTAATAAGCACTCAGGGCGAAGGGGAGCCACCTGTGGCTGCACAAAAATTTTATAATCATATTCATAACAATGGTTTTAAAATTCCTGAAATGAAATATGCCGTACTAGCATTGGGCGATACATCTTATCCAATGTTTTGCAAAACCGGCGAAGATGTAGATATACAGTTAGAAAATATTGGTGCAAAAAGAATTGCTCCAATGATAAAATGCGACCTTGATTATGAAAAGCCGGCTGAGCAATGGTTTGATCAGTTATTGGATTCCATAAATAATATTAGCTCCCCCGAAATAAAAATTACAGCAGCAGCACCGGCGATTACAGAAAAAAAAGCAGGCAAAAAATTTTATACAGGTACCATACTTGCCCATATAAACCTGAATGCAACGGGCTCTGATAAAACCACCTATCATTTGGAAATTGCTGCAGATGATGTTGAGTACCTGCCCGGAGATTCAATTGGCATTGTGCCTGAAAATGATGAACTGGTAGTGGATGAAATCATAATGCTCTCTGGCATTGATGGCAATAAAACGGTAAGTTTTAAAAATGAAGAGGCAAGCCTTAGAGAGCATTTGCTGCAAAAAATTAATATTAGTTTTTTACTCGAAAAATTTATTAAACAGTATGCCGATTTAGTACAGGCAGAAATCCCAACTACCAGAGTAGATTTAATTCAGTTGCTTAGAAAATATCCACTGAAGAATTCAGAAGCTTTTGAAAAGTTTTTACTTTTACTTCATCCAATTGCTCCAAGAATTTACAATATCGCCTCTTCAATAAATGCACATGGTAATGAAGTACACATAATTGCCTTGCATAATGATTTTATTGTGAACGGGCAGCAGAAAAACGGATTATGTACTGATTTTATTAGCAACAAGAAAGAAGGAGATACTATTCAATTCTTTGTGCAGGTAAATAAGCGTTTCCGCCTTCCTGATAGTGATCAAAATATTATCATGATTGGGCCCGGCACCGGTATTGCTCCTTTTCGCTCATTTGTAGCAGAGAGAGATGCTACAGGAGCCACCGGAAAAAACTGGTTGTTTTTTGGCGAAGAAAAATTTACTACTGATTTTTATTATCAAACAGAATGGCAAAACTGGTTTAGCAGCAGCGTACTTACCAATATAAACCTGGCTTTTAGCGAGCAAGGTATTTATGTGCAGGATAAGCTCATGCAAAAAGCTTCTGAATTATTTGAATGGATTAATAATGGGGCTTCTATCTATCTATGCGGTGATAAAGATACCATGAGCAAAGCAGTAGAAAGCACCTTGATTAAAATTTTTGAGCAGGAGGGAAAATTGTCTAATGAAGCAGCGCTTCAGTATTTTGAAGCATTAAAATCTAATGGTAAATATATGAAAGACGTTTACTGATGATAATAAAATTAAATTACCGGTTGTAAAAAGTAAAAGTTTTTTTTAAAAAAAGTAAAAGGGTATCAATCATTATTTGAACCATGAGTAATAAAATTGTATGAGCGAAGAAAAAAAATTATCAGGCACTGAAATTATTAAGATGGCAAGTCATGGCTTGCGTGGTACTCTAAAAGAAAGTTTATCTGATGAAATTACAGGTTCCGTAAGAGAAGATGACAAGTCGTTAATTAAATTTCATGGCATGTATGAGCAGGATAATAGAGACCTGCGTGAAGAAAGAGCTGCAAAAAAATTAGACAGACTGATTTCATTTATGGTAAGGATGCGAATACCCGGCGGACTTCTAAGGCCTGATCAATGGGTAGCAATACATCACATTGCAGGTAAATATAGTACCGGCACAATTAAAATTACTACAAGGCAAACAATACAATTACATGGTATATTAAAGAGTAGCATTAAGCCCACCTTGCAAAGTTTTAATAAAGTACAACTCGATTCTATCTCAGCATGTGGCGATGTTAACCGCAATGTAATTTGCAGCAGCAATCCAAATATTAACCCTTTGCACCGGCAAATACATTCACTTGCTGCCGAAATAAGTAAAATGATGATGCCTAAAACAAGGGCATACTATGAAATTTGGTTGGATGAAGAAAAAATAAGTGAAGATACTGAGCCAGACCCATTGTACCAGGACAGGTATTTACCTAGAAAATTTAAAATAGGTATTGGTATCCCGCCAAATAACGATGTAGATGTATTGGCCAACGATTTGGGCTTGATAGCAATCATTGAAAATGGAGCATTAAGTGGATTTAATATTGCTGTTGGCGGTGCCTTATCTTCTACTCATGGTAATCCTGATACTTATCCAAGACTGGCTACAGTACTGGGTTTTGTGGCAGGTAAAGATAATTTGTTTAAAGCCATTTACGAAGTAGCATCTATTCAAAGAGACTTTGGCAACAGGAGCGATAGAAAACTTGCCCGAATAAAATACACTTTAGACAGGATGGGGATTGAGGCATTTAAAACTGAATTAGAAAAAAGATGTGGATTTAAATTAGAAAAAGAAAGGCCTTATAAATTCAATAGCCGAAAAGATATGTATGGCTGGCTGCAAGACCATGATGGCAACTGGCATTTTACTTTATTTATTGAAAATGGAAGAGTACTTGACGATGAAAATCTTGCCTTAAAAACTGCGCTTCTTGAAATTGCAGAAACAGGTAAAGCAAATTTTAGGTTTACGAGTAATCAAAATTTGATAGTGAGTGATATTAAAGATGAAGATAAAGAATTGGTAGAATCGCTTTTGAATAAATATCATTTAGTAAATCATACGGCATCAGCTTCGGGCTTGCGAAAAAATGCCATTGCTTGTGTAGCATTGCCCACCTGCCCATTGGCTTTTGCAGAAGCACAGCGTTACATGCCCGATTTAATTACAAAAATGGAAGTGCTGTTAAGTAAACATGATTTAATGCAAGAAGAAATTTTAACACGGATGACGGGCTGCCCAAATGGTTGCGCAAGGCCTTATGCAGCCGAAATTGGTTTAATTGGCACTTCACCCGGGCGATACAATTTGCACATTGGAGGCGATAGGGAAGGCACCAGAATTAACCAAAAGTATAAAGAGCAACTTGATGAAAAAGCAATTTTAGAAGAGGTAGATTTATTATTTGGTAAATATGCCACAGAGCGATTGGAGAAAGAAACTTTTGGAGATTTTACAAAGAGAAAAATTTTAGATAACAATATTTAGCAAACAAATAGGGGCAATGCATACTCAGCAGGACAATAATTTATCAGCCATTCATATTGATGCAGGAAATACTACTGCATCCAATAATTTATTTCCTGTTTTTCTAAAACTTGAAAATTTAAAAATGCTGATTGTGGGCGCGGGAAAGGTAGGGGTAGAGAAACTTTCTACCGTATTAAAAAATTCGCCCCTTACGCATGTAAAGGTTGTAGCAGGCAGCATCTGCGATGATATGTATGCGCTTGCATCTGATTATCCTCACGTTACTTTGCAGCATAAAGATTTTGAAGATGGGGATTTAGAGGGAATTGAAATTTTGATAATTGCAGTAAATGATAAAGAGGCAAGTGCACAAATACAATTAAGTGCAAAGCAAAAAAACATTTTGGTAAATGTAGCAGACACTCCCGATTTATGCGATTTTTATTTGGGCTCAATTGTAAAAAAAGGCAACCTTAAAATAGGCATTTCAACCAATGGAAAATCGCCTACAGTAGCTAAGCGGTTAAAAGAAGTATTTGGCGAAATGATTCCCGAAGAGATAGATGAAATGTTGGAAAATATGCACCTGATTAGAAATAATATAAATGGCGATTTTGATGAAAAAGTAAAACATCTTAACGACCTCACAAAAACGCTGGTATCAAAGCAGGCTACTCTTGAGGAAATAAATAAACCCGACCAAAAGAGATGGCCGAAAATAGTTTTATTTTGCCTGCTTGCATTTTTATTCATGATTTTGGGGCATGCTGTTTTATCCAATATTTCGTTTAGTAAAATTGCCGAAAGTATTTCTGCCCTGCCAAATTACTTTGATAGCAGGTCATTTTTTATCATGTTGATCATTGGGTTTTTAGCTCAAATGGCTGATGGCTCACTGGGTATGGGCTATGGCACTATTTCTACTACATTTTTATTGGCCTATGGTGTGCCACCTGCATTTGTAAGCAGCCAGGTACATTCTGCCAGGGTATTTTCAAGCGGTGTATCGGGCTACAGCCATCACCGATTTGGCAATATCAATAAAAAATTATTTAAGGCCATTGCACTGCCCGGTATAGTAGGGGCTATAATAGGCGCCGGTACTGCATATTTTGCACATGGGTATGCTTCTTATATTAGAATACCATTGTCTATGTACACCATTTATCTTGGGTATTTCATTATTAAAAAAGCATTTAAAAAGAAGAATAAAAAAGATAAAGTAAAAAAAGCAGGCTGGCTGGCATCGGCAGGTGGTTTTATGGATGCATTTGCAGGCGGGGGCTGGGGTACTTTAGTTACCAGTACTTTAATGGCTAAACGCAGAAGCCCAAGGTATGTAATTGGTTCAGTATGCCTGGCAGAATTTTTTGTAGTTCTTACCAGCTCTATCACATTTTTTATTTTGCTAAAAAGTATTCCCATATTTGATATTGCCGGATTAATTATTGGTGGGATTGTTGCTGCGCCAATTGCAGCCAGGCTGGTAGGTAAGCTTCCGCTTAAAACTATGTTTGTATTGGTAGGAAGTCTTGTAATTATTACCAGCGCCTTCACTCTTTATAAAACGATTGCTTTCTTTATGTAAAAAATTTTGAAATAATAGTCTATTAAAATAGTAGACTAAAGATTTTATTTTTATTAAAAAAATAATGCATCACAGAAATTTAATATAAAAAATTACCAACATAAAAATCAACAATTAAACATTAATTAATGAAGAAACTTTTAACCTTACTAACTGTACTCCCTGCAATGGCTTTAGCACAACTTAATGGCTCTTTTATTTTAAGTGGAAAAATAGTAGGAGCAAACAACGAAGCACTACCCGGCATCAACATACAGGTAAAGGGCAGCTCACAAGGAACCGCTACTGACTCAAATGGTATGTTTTCTTTAGTGCTAAATCAAAAATTTCCATTAAAACTTATCATTACATCAGTAGGCTTTGCTACACAGGAAATAGAGATTAAGGGAGCTTCATCTAAACTATCAGTGCAATTATATACACAATCATTATTGTCAAATGAAGTAGTCGTTACAGCCAGTCGTACTGCTGAGAAAATATTAAAATCTCCTGTAAGCATAGAAAAATTAGATATTAAAGCTTTAAAAGAAACGCCTGCAGCCTCCTTTTATGATGCCTTAGGAAATGTAAAAGGAGTACAGCTTACTACTTCTTCCCTTACTTTTAAAGTACCTAATACAAGGGGATTTAATATCCCAAACAATTTCCGATTTATGCAAATGGTAGATGGGATAGATATGCAGGCAGCCACTCTTGGCGTGCCCCTAGGAAATGCCATTGGCCCTACAGAATTAGATATTCAAAGTATTGAAATTACGCCTGGCGCTGCATCTGCACTGTATGGTATGAATGCGATAAATGGTATGGCAAATCTTTTGACAAAAGATCCCTTTACTACACAAGGGCTAAGCGTTTTTCAGCGTATTGGAGTAAATCATGTAGATGGGATAGATCATGCACCTGGCATACTAACGGAAACAGCTATACGCTTTGCTAAAGCCATTAAAAATAAATGGGCAGTTAAGCTTAATATTGGCTATCTACAAGGCACAGACTGGATTTCGAACACCCAAACAGACCAAAACTCCAATAATAAAAATACGGCAAACCCTGATTTTAAGGCTTTGAATGGGGCCAACAATATTGTTTTTGACGGATGGAATAAATATGGGGATGATGCACTTGCCGGAAGCAATACTGTTTCAATAACCGGATTAAATATTGATGGAGTGGCCAACAGAACACTTACCGTAGCCCGTACAGGTTATTGGGAAAAAGATTTGGTAAACCCCAATGTAAATAACTTGAAATTTGATGCTGGCTTGTTTTATAAACTCAATGCAAATACCACCCTTGATGCCAGCTACCGTGTGGGAAAAATGGATGGTGTTTTTCAAAGAGGTAATAAAGTGAAATTGAAAAATGTGCTGGTACAAAATTTTCAATTAGAGCTAAAAGGAAAATATTTTAATATTAAAGCCTATACTTCCAGAGAAAATACTGGAGATTCATACAATGTAAAACCGCTGGCAGATAACCTTGATTTATATACCGGAGGCAGCGCTAATGTATGGGGGGCAAAATACAAAGCGGCATTGAATAATTTTGCTACTACCAATGGCGGATCTTTGACTTCTGCAAATCTTGCTGCTGCTACGCAATATGCACGCCAACAGGCAGATTTAGGGAGGGCATTACCTGGTACAGAAAGATTCGGAATAGTAAAAGATTCAATCATTAGCATTAATAATTGGGATATAAAATCGGCCTCTATACCGGGAGCCCCTGTTACAGGTGGTGCAGCCTTATGGCAAAAAAGTAATCTATACCATGTAGAAGGGCAGCTAGATCTTTCTAAACAGGTAAAATATGTTAAATTGTTGACAGGTGCCGATGCAAGAATTTATCAAATAATTCCTGACGGTAATAATTTTGTGGATTTTTCAAGACCTATTTCAGATAGAAATACAGCACTGTCTGACGGAAGCTTTGGTAAAAATATTTATTATAAAAAAATTGGTTTCTTTATTCAGGGTACAAAAACTTTAATAGGAGATAAATTAAAATTAACGGGATCAATACGGGGAGATTACAATCCGGAATTTCGGGCAAAATTTACACCACGCCTTGCAGCAGTTTATACCCTCAAAGAAAAACACCATTTTAGATTTACCTTTCAGCAGGGATATCGTTTTCCTGCAATATTTGAAGCCTTGTCTTATGTAAATAATGGCATGGTAAAGCGTGTGGGTATATTGCCAATCATTGATGAAGGCCTGGGTTTTCGTGAAAATAGTTATACGCAAGCTTCAGTTTCTATTTTTAATAAAGCTGTAAAAGCTGCTGGCAATACAGATTCTGCTGCATTGGCTTACAGAGATTTGTTGCAGGTAGCCAAACTTCCAAATGGGCAACCCGAAAAAATTAATTCATTGGAAGTTGGCTACAGAGCTATTTTATTTGAAAATAAACTGATATTAGATGCAGACGCTTATTCAAATGTTTACACCGGATTTCTTGGGCAGGTGCAGGTGTTTGTGCCCACGGGAGAGACTGTTGGCTCAGATGCAGCAGTGATAGCAATGATTGACAGAAACCGCAATCCTACTGTAGCAAGCGGAGGTAACGCTGCTAGTAAAGGACAGGATCGCTACAGGGTATATACCAATGCAAAGAATAAATACACAACTTATGGCTCGTCTTTAGGATTGACTTATCATTTCTATAAAACATTTACAATATCTGGCAATATAAACTTCAATAGCATTAAAGGCAATCGCACCCCCGATCTTTTTGTTACTGGCTTTAATACACCCGACTGGACAACAAATGTATCATTTGGTAACAGGGCCATTACCAAAAATATAGGTTTTAATGTGGTATGGAAATGGCAAAATAGTTTTTTATGGGAAAGCCCGTTGGTAACGGGTACTATTAATGCTTTAAACAATATTGATGCACAAGTAACTTACCGATTGCCCAGGTTGAAGTCAACAATTAAATTAGGAGGTACAAATGTTTTAAATAACAGGCATTTAGAATATGCAGGTGGCCCGACCATTGGGGCATTGTATTATGTGGCAATTACAATTGATGGCTTATTAAAATAATGAATTAAAAAAGCAGCCTGGATATTTTCAGGCAGCTTTTTTGTAAATAAAATTTACAACCAGTTTTCTAAAATTTTAGAAATTTTTTCCGCTTCTATTAAAAACCCATCATGTCCATATTCAGAATCTATTTCTACCAAAGTGGCGTTTGGCATTGCTTCGGCAATATGCTTTTGCTCTATTACCGGGCAAAGTATATCGCTGCTAATACCAATGATTAAAGTAGGCTGAGTAATTTTTTTTAAAATATCAATCAATGTATTGCTACGCCCTCTTGCTAAATGATGACTATCCATTGCTTTGGTCAACAGCCAGTAACTATACGCATTAAATCTATTCACCAATTTATCTCCCTGGTATTGTATGTAGGATGTAGCTTTGTAATTATCCAGTTTTTCCGCATCTGTATCTACCTGGGTTTTCATCATTACATTATAACTTCTGTAAGTAAGCATTCCCATTGCTCTTGCGGCTTTTAAGCCTTTACTGCCTGCATGTATGGTTAAATCTTTCCAGGTAGGGTCGGCCTCAATAGCAAGCCTTTGAGCAGTATGAATGGCAATGCCCCAGGCGCTTTCGGTAGCAGATGTGGCTAATAAAAATAATTTATTTATACGCTCCGGCTCCATTACACTCCATTCCAATGCCTGGTAACCACCCATGCTTCCACCGGCCAGCAATTCAATTTTTTTTATTTGCAAATACTCACGTAGAAGGATATGCGCTTTTACCATATCTCTAATGGTTATCATTGGAAAATCGCTAAAATAAGGCTTGCCTTGTACAGGGTTGACACTTAAAGGGCCGCTACTTCCATAGCAGGAGCCTAAAATATTGGCACATACTATAAAATATTTTGAGGGATCGAGTATGCATCCTTCACCAACAATGCCGGGCCACCATTTTTCTACTTCTGCATTTGCAGTAAGTGCATGACAAATCCATACTACATTTGAAGCATCTTCATTTAACTTTCCCAGAGTAGTATATGCAATAGTGATAGCGGGTAATGAGCCGCCGTTTTCTAACAAAAAATTATCGTTATAATGATATACCTGCATACAAATTCAGTTTCCGAAAATGCAAAGTAACGGTAAGCATCAATTACATTTGTAAAAAAATTTAAAATGAATAAAATTGAATTGCACAGGGTGGCCGGAGATTTTGGCTTTGATGCAACAGATGAGAACGGTAATATCGTAACAATAGATGGCGCTGAAAGTATTGGCGGCCAAGGGTATGGCAGCAGGCCTATGCAGCTTATTTTGATGGGGTTAGGCGGCTGCAGCGGTATTGATATTGTTGCTATTTTAAAAAAACAACGACAGGTAGTTACAGGAGTAAATATTAAAATTGAAGGTGAAAGAGAAAAGGATAAAATCCCCTCTTTATGGAAATCTGTAAATATTATTTTTGAATTATCAGGCGATATTGATGAAAATAAAGCACAACGAGCCTGCGCTTTATCAATGGACAAACATTGCTCTGTAGCTGAAACACTTAGGCTTGGAGGCACAGAAATTAAATGGACCTGCATCATCAAAAAAAACAGTTAACCATTTATTTTCAATAAACAATATTATCTTTTACAATTATTAATAAATCATAAGACAATGAAACCAATTACAAAAGCTATCAGGATACAAACAGAACAAACCGGGGAAATGGAACATTCTACTCCCTTGTTTTTAACAAGCAGCTTTTGTTACAATGATGCGGAAGAAATGCGTGCCACCTTTGCAGACGAAAGAGAGGCATATATTTATAGCCGGTTCAGCAACCCCGGTGTGCAGGAGTTTACAGATAAAATGGTAGCATTAGAGGGCGCTGAAAGTGGCTATGCCACTGCCTCTGGGATGAGTGCAGTATTTGGCTCCTTTTTGGCATTGCTTAAAAAAGGAGATCATCTTTTATCCTGCAGCTCTATATTTGGAAGCACCCACTCTGCTATAAAAAAATACCTGCCAAACTTTGGTATTGAGTATAGCTATGTAGCAGCAGACAGGCCACAGGATTGGGAAGCGGCTATCAGGCCAAATACTAAAATGATTTTTTTAGAAACGCCTACCAACCCCGGCCTTGATATTATTGATTTGGAAATATTGGGCAAGCTTGCAAAAAAACATAATATTATTTTTAATGTAGATAATTGCTTTGCAACTCCTTTGGGGCAGCGCCCAATTGACTTTGGCGCTGATCTTGTCATACACTCGGCTACTAAATGGCTTGATGGCCAGGGGCGTGTACTTGGCGGTATTGTTGTTGGCAAAAAAGAATTGGTAAAAGAAATTTATTTATTCTGCAGAAGCACCGGCCCTGCTTTGTCTCCATTTAATGCATGGGTTTTGAGCAAGAGCCTTGAGACGCTTGATGTGCGTATGGAAAGACATTCTAAAAATGCCATGCAGATTGCAACAACTTTACAAACTCATCCAAAAATTTCTTCATTGAGATATCCTTTTTTACCAAGCCATCCTCAATACTCTATTGCTATAAAGCAGATGCAAAGTGGTGGAGGTGTGGTATGTTTTGAACTTAAAGGAGGCATTGATGCCGGTAGAAAATTTTTAGACAGCCTTAAAATGCTTTCACTCACTGCCAATTTAGGAGATACCCGAAGCATTGCATCGCACCCTGCAAGCACTACCCATGCAAAGCTTACAGAAGAAGAGCGTATTGCCGTAAATATTACTCCAGGATTAATAAGGCTTTCGGTTGGCCTTGAGCATGTTGACGATATTTTGGCAGATATTTTACAAGCCCTCGATAATTGCTGATTTTTTTAAACAAAATCTAAAATTTTGCCTTTTTTAAATTTTATTTACCCTACTTGTTTGATAGAGTAGTATATTTGTAACCTAAAATTTTTATATTATGAGTTTACGATTAGGGGACACCGTACCCAATTTTACGGCAGCAACTACAGAGGGCGAAATTAATTTTTATGACTTTTTAGGCGATGGCTGGGGAATTTTATTTTCTCACCCTGCTGATTATACACCCGTATGTACAACCGAATTAGGCAAAACAGCTTTATTACAGGAAGAATTTGCAAAGCGTAACGTTAAAGTTTTAGCAGTAAGTGTAGATCCGCTTGATAAACATTTAGGCTGGAGAAACGATATTAATGAAACCCAAAACTGTAATGTATCTTTCCCAATAATTGCCGATGATGATAGAAAAGTGGCTGACTTGTATGATATGATTCATCCCAATGCATCTGCTACTGCTACAGTAAGGTCTTTATTTATTATTGGCCCCGATAAAAAATTAAAATTATCATTAACATACCCTGCCAGTACCGGAAGAAATTTTAATGAAGTACTTCGTGTGGTTGATTCTTTGCAATTAACTTCAAACCATAGTGTATCTACTCCTGCTGACTGGCAACAAGGCGAAGATGTAATTGTATCTCCTGCCATTGCTACGGCTGATGCTGAAGTAAAATTTGGCCAGAAATTAAGAGAGGTAAAACCTTATCTTCGTTATGTATCTCAACCAGGATCTAACTAATATTTACATAGTAATAAAAACCCCGGGAAATAACCGGGGTTTTTAATTTATTTTTTTCAACTGCGCCATTAAGGCCCTGAATTGTTTTGGAGCTTCGGCTGTAATTTCTATTCTCTCTCCCTTATTATTTTTAAAAATAAGTTTGTAAGAATGTAGTGCAAGCCTGCTAATCATTGGCCGCTCTTCCTCATCATTTTTACTTAGCTTAAATTTCTTTTTTATAGAAGATAGTAAAATTGGTTTACCATCGCCATACAAATCATCGCAGGCAAGAGGATGCCCCATGTTTTTGCAATGCACCCTTATTTGGTGTGTACGCCCGGTGTGCAATTGAAAACTTAGCATCGAAAAATGTTTGTTGCTATCCAATACTTCATACGATGTAAGGGAGGGTTTGCCATTTCGGTGAATGGTCATCATTCCTTTATTAATGGGGTGTTCAGCAATAGGGGCGTCTATTTTGCCGCTGGCATCAGTGGGCATTCCTATTACAATGCCCAGGTAATATTTTTCAATCTTTCGCTCTTCAAAAAGTTGAGATAAAAACTGATGAGTGGTTACATTTTTTGCAAACAAAACCAAGCCACTGGTATCTTTATCTAACCGGTGTACGGTATAGATGTTTCCATATTTTTCGGCAAGCATTTCTTTGAGGCTTTTTTCAGTTTGCGCCCTGTCGGGAATGGTAAGCAGCCCCGATGGCTTATCGATTGCAACAAAATCCTCGTTTTCAAAAATGATGTTTAAATTATTTTTTGCCAATGCTGTTATTCTTTTTTTCGGAGTGAGTTTTATATTTACGTGGCTTGATGGTTTTGGGCTCTTTTTGTTTTTTTGCAGGCTCTTGCTCGCCTATGGCTTCATATATTTCTTTATTGCTTAGTTTAAGAGCATCGCTTTTTTTGCTGCCTGAAAATGTTTTTTTAATTTCTTTTTCTGCACTCACAGCTTCGGGGTTATGGCTGCTTTTCTTTTTTGACTCGTTTAAGTATTTTAAAATACGGATTTCTTTTTCACTTAAATATCTCCATTTGCTTCGCTCTACATTTTTCTTTGTAAGGCCGGCGTACATTACCCTGTCGAGGCCTTTTACATCATAACCAAGCGATTCAAATATGCGGCGCACTATTCGGTTTCGCCCACTGTGAATTTCTATGCCAATGATAGATTTATCCCTGCTGTCAGCATACGCCAGGCTATCTACCAGTACAGGGCCATCTTCTAATATTAGGCTGTTCAATATTTTATCAAAATCTGCCTGTATTAAATTTTTATCAAGCCTTACTTCATAAATTTTTTTTATCTGATAGCTTGGGTGCGATAATTTTTGAGTAAGGTCGCCATCGTTCGTTAATAATAATACTCCTGAGGTATTTCTATCGAGCCTGCCAATGGGGTACACTCTTTCGGTAGTGGCTTGTTGTATCAGTTGCAACACCGTCTTGCGGCCTTGCGGGTCATCTGTGGTGGTAATATAATCTTTGGGTTTGTTTAATAAAATGTACACCAAATTTTTAGTCACAAAAAGTTTCTTGTTGTTATAATTTACCTCATCTGCAGGTTGTACTTTATAGCCCGGCTCTGTAATGGCTTTGCCATTTACTTTTACAAGCCCTTTGGTTATTAATTCAATGGCTTCTCTGCGGCTGCATACCCCACAGTGAGCTATATATTTATTAAGTGGCATTACAGGGTTTGCAGATTTTTGCACTGTGGTATTACCGGTTTTTGGCGCATTTGTTTTTCCGGAGGGTAAATTTTTTGCCTTAGTATTAGTTGCAGCAGACTGATTTTTTTTAGCCATTCTGGCCTGGTATTTTTCTTCTTTTAGTTTATCAAAATAGGCGTTTTTTTCTTTTCGGGCCTGTTTCTTCTCCTGGCGAAATGCCTCTTTAACCACACTATTTTTTTTTGCAGAAATAAACTTTTGAAAGGGAGTTTGGCTCATTTGTGTAAGATTTTTGCTGTTTTTCAACAGTAGGTGAAGGGCAAAGGTAATACTTTACTTAGATTAAAATTAGGAATAAAAAAAGGTGCATTTTCTGCACCTCTTTATATGTAATAGGGATTTATGTTATTGAAAAATACTATTTAGTTTTTTGCATTTCCCCTCTTTCTTTTTTAAGGTCTTCTAATTTTTTTAACTGGTCGGGAGTATAAATGCTTTTACGCTCAGCTTTAGAGTCCTTTAATATTGATTTTAATTTGGCCATTTTTTCTTCACGGCTTAGCGATTGATTTTGTTTAAGCGCCTGAATTTGCAAATGAGTAGCCTCCTGCTGTGCCTGTATTTTAGATACCTGCTCGTCTGTGAGAGATATCTTAGTTTTTAGCGCTTCTAATTTTTTTGCAGACCTTGCTTTTCGTTGTGCTTGCAACTGAGTTTTTTCTTCTGCCAGTTTTGTTTTTTGGTCAGAAGTTAGCAGTGCCTGAAATTTATTTTTTTGTTCCTGTCTAAGCGCTGCTTTGCGGTCTCGTTGCTCTTTTACTGTAATATTTTCTTCCTGGTTAAGGGTATGCATTTTTTGTTTATACTCTTGCCTGTTTGCTTTTAGCTGAGCTTTTTGGGCATCCGAAAAATTAAGGCTTTTAAGCATTTTCATTTTTTGTAAATGATGGCTATGGTGATGATGTTTATGCTGTGCCATAGATCCACTTTCTTTTACCTGCTGTGCCGATGCACAGAAGCTAATGGCTGCAAATGCAAACGATAATACTGCTATCTTTTTCATAATTTTTTTATTATTTGTTGTATGCAGTAATAGACTATTGCCTGTAACTAAAGTTTAATAAATAAGTTGTTAAAGGCTTTGCAGCTTTTCTGCAATTACCATTTTTAATTTTGGTAACACTTCTTCTTCAAACCAGGGATTTATTTTTAGCCAGTTTTGGTTTCGGGGAGAGGGGTGAGGGAGAGGGAAAAAAGAGGGAAGAAATTGCTGGTAATTCTTTACGGTATCAGTAAGGCCTGAGCGAAACTGTTTTTTTAAATAATATTTTTGAGCATATTGCCCTACCAATAATATTAGAGGCTCAGTATTTATTTTGTTTAATATTTTTTCATGCCATTTGGGTGCACATTCGGGCCTGGGAGACAGGTCGCCTGAAATACCTTTGCCGGGGTAACAAAATCCCATGGGCATGATAGAAATTTTTTCTGCATTGTAAAAATCATCTTCATTTATTCCCATCCAGCTTCTTAATTTTATGCCGCTGGCATCATCCCAGGGAATGCCTGATAGATGCACTTTTTTACCGGGTGCCTGGCCAATAATGATAATTTTTGAATGTGTACTCAATTGCACTACCGGCCTTGGGCCAAGTGGCAAATAATTTTTACAAATATTGCATCTGGCTATTTGTTTTAAAAGTGTATTCATTTATTTGCTGCCATTGTATAATCTAATTGCCCGTTGGTAATATGTGCTGCCGATGTATAGGGATGCTCTACTGCTTTATTCACCGCCATTATATGCATTACTTTCCATCCGTTTATTTTTAAATAGTCTGCTATTATAGAGCGATGGCAGCGCCACCAAACTGCTTCTGAGCACATAAAGGCAACCCGTTTTTGTAAGGCCATTTCTTCAAGCTCTTTTATTCCGGTAGCAAAGTCATTTGTTTCCATGTAATCGGCATAGCTTCTAAAAGCGGCATGCCTCCAGGCAATATTTTTTGATAAAGGATTTGCTTTTCTTCTGCCGCCTAATTTTAAAATATGACTATAGGCAATATTGTATTGGAGTAGGGCTGGTTGTAAAATTTCTTTATTGTATTGTGGAAATTTTCCGGAACCCGGAAAACTTCTAACATCTGCAACCACTTCTATTTGAAAGGACTGCAGCATGCTAATAAATTCCTCAAACGGATGCGTTGAATGACCAATGGTCCATATCGTTTTAGAGGAGTCTTTCATTTTATCTAAGCCAATATTTTATCCTTATTGGCCAGCTGGCCACATGCAGCATCTATATCTTTGCCACGGCTGCGGCGCACACGTACATTCACTCTGTTTTTTGCAAGGTAATCTGTAAAAATCTGCGTAGTATCTTCCCCCGATTTTATAAATGGTATGCCGGCTACGGGGTTATATTCAATTACATTGATAAGGTGCACCGGTATTTGCCTGTACACGGTGATGAGTTCTTCTGCATCTACAAGGCTGTCATTTTGCCCCTGCAGCAATACATACTCAAGTGTAATATCATTTTTTGTGTGCTGATAAAAATAATTCAGCGCCTCTATCAAATATTCAATACTATTGGTTTCATTGATGGGCATTATTTCATTCCTCTTTTTATCTGTAGCCGCATGTAAAGAAAGCGCCAGGTTAAATCGCACTTTATCATCCCCTAATTGTTTTATCATTTTTGCTACACCTGCTGTAGATACTGTAATTCTCTTGGGGCTCATGCCCATGCTATCGCTGGCTGTAATTTTATCAATACTTTTTAAAACATTTTTGTAGTTGAGCAACGGCTCGCCCATACCCATGTAAACAATGTTTGATAATTTTTGCCCATAAGTTTTTTCGCATTGCTCATTTAGCAGGGCTACCTGGTCGTATATTTCATCAAAATTAAGATTACGCTTACGATCCATAAGGCCCGTAGCACAAAATTTACAGCTTAGGCTGCAGCCTATTTGTGATGATACGCAGGCGGTAAATCGTTTTTCTGTGGGGATTAATACTCCTTCTATTAAATGGCCATCGTAGGTTTTGAAACGTGATTTTAAAGTGCCATCACTGCTGTGCTGGGTGGCATCTACTGTTAGGCTGTTGAGTTCAAATTCTTCAGATAGTTTTCTTCGCAATTCCATCGAAAGGTTGCTCATCTCTGTAAAGCTGCGTGCATTTTTTTTCCAAAGCCATTCATAAGTTTGCATGGCACGAAATTTTTTATCACCTATTGATTCAAAATATTCTTTTAATTCGGTAAGGCTAAATGCTCGTATATTTTTCTTTGCTGACATGCTGCAAAGATACTTAATGATGCCTAATTTAGGATAGGGCAGGCGCTTATGTTTAAATTGAAGATGAGGCAATCCTTAAGTTATCGAATCATTTTTCGGATGTATTTTAAATTGTCGTAAGATATTTCTGCCCAATTGATGATTTTGCCTTTGTTGTATTTAATAACCAGGTTAGAAAATGCTAAGCCCAAAGGAGCTAGCCGGTGCAGGCTATCGTACATTACAGTAGCATTATTCAGCAATTTTGCATCTTGTATAATTTCCTGGTTGTTGGTAGAGAATATGATGTCTTTCTCCACATATTCTTTTTCTAAATATTTTTTTACATTGTCAAACAACTGTAAAAAGCAGGAGTTACAAGGGTTGCTTTGTATGATGACAACATATTTCTTTTCAGTTTTAGCAGTGTCAATATCGTTCTCTTTTAAAAAAACATTAAGCTCATGCTCCCTGTCGAATGATTTTGTGCTGCTGCAGCTAAAAATAAAAAAACTGATTACTGGTATAAAGAATATTTTTTTCATAAAACTATGCTTACCGTTTTAAAAATAATACTCCCATTTCCTCTTTTTGTAAGGGGCATATACAACTTGTTTTTTCCGGTAAAAGCCCTGTAATTATCAATAACATTTTTACCAAGTTCAATTTCACTAACAACTTGCATTTTATCATTAAATATCATTAATACCTGCTCTTTATTCCGGTACCTGTTGTATAGGCCTGATGGCTGCTTTAGAGGCTGTCCTTCGTAAAAAAAACGGTAAATATATCCACTGCTTTTGTCAATCAGTGTCTCATTGTACTCCGGTATTTGTGTCCAGTGTTTCATTTTTTCTTCTCTGGATGATGCCAATTTTACATTCAGAGGAGTAATGTTTTCTTTTTGAAAAGACGACCTCCCTCCAATAACAGTTGTTTGAGCAGTATTGCGATGGTATAAATAAATATTGGGGTCTGCTTCAAAAGATACAACTGTTACACTATCGTTTGATGAAAAATACACATGCATTGAATAACC
>JAFDXD010000144.1 GCA_018268135.1 Bacteroidota bacterium | reverse complement strand
TTTCCCCCCACTAGCGCAGATATGCAGCCCGGCAAAGTAGCGTTGGCGTATCTGTGCGTGGGTTAGCAAACAAATAAGGCCATGCTAAAAATTGAACATTTGTAATGCTAAAGCCGGACTCAGTCCGGCAAAATTATTAGGCATAGGTGATCTTGCAGAACAGCTGCGGCAGTTGAGATATTGACTTAACAAAAGGTATTATGGAAAAGAACCGCAATGTCCCTTAGCCTATGCTGCAAAAAGCTATGCAAGGAGACATTGCGGAAAATAAATCATTTATTGCTGAGGATAGAAAGCCCCATTTCTGTTGGTAAAATTATAGTAGATATGATGGGTTACTCAAACCTTCGATACCCCTTAACTTCGCTTATTAGTGTACGTTAGTAAATTGGGTTTGGGCTGACTGGGATATTTTCTGCCTTTTATACCAGTATTATTTTTTTGTACCCTTACCTTGCCGTTATTTTTCTAATGCAGAACATTGTTGACAAATGGATTACCTAATTAAAATAACGGATCCTTTTTTAAGTACCTTTTTTCCGTTTCTAAATTTATAAAAGCAGACCCAGGTAAAAGCGCCAGCATCTTGTGGCATTCCATTTATAGCCCCGTCCCAACCCTCATTAATTTTTTGTGAGCTAAAAATTTGCTGCCCATACCTATTATAAATTAAAAATTTATACTGCTCAATATGCCCACTTACTATTGGCTTAAAAATATCATTCAGCCCGTCATTGTTTGGGGTAAATGCTGTTGGCAAATAAACATATTCGGGGCATATTTCTACTTTAACAAATAATGTGTTTGATACAGTGCATCCATAAAATGGCTGTGCACTTACTTGGAAAGAAGTACTGATTTTTGGAAATAATTTCAGCACATTATTTTGAATTATGCCATCTTGCTGAGGCGACCATGTATAATGCTGAAACCTGCTATCCAATGCAATCATCGCAGTATCGCTTAAGCATAAAGTATTTTGATAACTAAGGTTAAGGCTTTTTTCTAAAGGATTAATAATAATTGTATCCCTAAAAACATTATTGCAACTATCTGTTACCTGTAAATAATATGTGCCAGGCTTGTTAGCTATAAATGTACTGCTGCTACTGTTATCCTGCCACTTATATGTTTTAAAGCCGGGGCCTCCATTTAATGTTATTGATTGGCCAGGGCAAAGAGTTGTATCCTTGCCTAAAAAAAGAGGTGCAATTAATGGATACACATTAATATATAAAGAATCTTTTAAAACACAGCCTTCAAATGCTGCTTTTATATAGCCATGAAATGGTTTTATAAATTGTACATTGATAACACTATCATTGGGCTGGTCAATTATTTTAATAGCGGTTGTATCTACCTGCCAGTATGTTTTACGTATGCACTTTGGATTTTTATATATGGTAAAACTGGCATTTGGGTTAGATAAACAATGTTCCGTTTCTCCTTTTATTTTAATACTATCGCAAATGCTTGTTTGTGTACAAATTGTTTCCTTTGTAATAGTAATAGGTTTTTCAACCAGGGTTAAGGGCGTTGCAATTAAATTATCTGTCATCTGTATATCCCAAATAAAGCTATCTTTTAAAGTGGTAAAATTTTTAGTAACAAATACAGAGGTATCCCTGCCAAAGCAATCAATAGTATTAGTGGGGATAAGATTATTGATTCGGAAATATTCTAATTCAGTTTGCCCCTGATTATTTTTGTAATTACTGAATCCATAAATAGAGGTAACATCATCATCCAGATTAAAAGTACCTTTACCAAAATAAACCTGAGCATTTGGATAAAAAACCCTTGTACGGTTAATGGTTAAGTTACTATCAATAATTAGCGTATGTATCAGGTTGCTATGTGCATCCCTAAGTAAAAAACCAGTTTGTTTATTATTATTGATACATATTGTATAATTGCCAAATCCATAATTCTGAAAAGATGCAAATATTGGATAGACAAAGTGCTTAGCTGCTATAAAGTTCAAATCTGCATCTAATTTTAAAACAAAGGGCATATAAGAAAATTTGCTTATGTTTGTCCCGTCAGGATAGTATTCACCCATTACACCAGTTAAACAGATGCTCTTATCTTTAAATATTTTAGCATTAACAACATAAGTACCTTTGATAAATTTGTCGGGAGGGGTTTTAATTTCAGTAGCTGATATTATATTCCCTGTATTTGCATCAAGCCTGGTAATAACCGTCCCCAGGGAATCTGTACGCCCCGTAATTACACTTTTATGAACAGAATTGGCAATAACGGTTACGGTATCATCAATTATCATAGGAGGGTCGCTTGACTCCGTTACTACCGGAAATTTTTTCCTAAGCGTTGTCGTCCATATCGGGTTTCCATCCAAGTCTAATTTTGCTACAATATTGAAAAACTCATCCGGGTAGAATATGCCACTGTATATTGTGCTTATATAAATATAACCATTGTTGTAAACAATGCTATTATTGGTTTGATTGCCAACATTTATTTCGAAATTTTGAAGAGGCAGGCTATATTTTTTTATCCAAAGCAAATTGCCGTTTGCTTTAAACCTGGCTAACATAAAATTGTTGCCAACATAGCTGGCTGAATTGGCAACAATAGAATTGTCGGGTAATTGAATTGCATTTACAATACTGATTCCTTGTAAAGTTGATTGATATTTCTTTGTCCAAATTACACTATCCATATAGGTTTTTGCTATAACTATTCCAGTTTCATTCAAATCCTGGTACTGGCCTGTTATTACATTAGTGTAAGTAGAAAGTTGTTTTATATTTAGCTCTCCCTTTATCGGAAAAGAATAAGTGATGCGATTATTAATATCAATACAGCCAGGGCTTTGTGCAATATTGTATTTGCTAAACAACAATAGTAACATAGTAAATACTAAATACTTTGATTTTATTATGTGCATCATACTTAATATTAATAAAGAAAATTATAATTAATAAAAAGCCCGGCTATTAACACTAATAGCACAGGCTTAATAAAAATTTTAAAATGTATATACTTCTTCTATCCAAGGTGATTCTGGAGAACAATCAGTTGGCGTGGTAACGTTCCTATATCGAACAATCCACGTGCCAGAACCAACCGTCATACTATCTAATCTTAAAAAGCCCGTATAAGGAGACATGTCATGAATTAAAGAATCAGTACTTGGGTTTCGTCCCCACAATATATTACTGCTTTGGCTAGACCAGGCATTACTGGTTAGGCTTGTTTTTTTTCTATATTCATACCTTTGCAGGTTGGTTGGGTATGCAGGAAGATAGGTGCAAAAAGTATAGCCACCAATTACTGTAGCATAAGTAGGGGAAGGGCCATTGGTATAACAAATATCAGTTCGTTGGCAAGGGCTTAAAAAAGAGCCGTTTCCTCCTTGTTCAACACCCCCATAGGTAGATGTATTAGTATAGGTTGATAACGGACTCAGATAATACTGCATATAATCGTTGCACCCAAAATAAATAAGTACTTGTGTGCTAAATTTATATCCTGGATTATTACTAAATAGGCTTTGAGGTATATTAGCCAGGGTATAGTCTACTCTGTAAATGTTATGGAAACTACAATTTGGATCAGTACCAAGAAGTGTAATCGATGGAATTATCGCAAGGTTAGAGATGATAGTAGCATTTGCAGAAGTTTTTAGCCATATTTTCCCCACAGACTTTTGAGCACTATTTAGTGGGTTAGCTGATACAAATGTATTAGGTACAGATATATTCCAAGAGAATGAAATATCACTTGTGCCCCTAGTACAAAAATAAAAACGTCCCATAGAATTAACTTGCTGTTCGGGATCATATATTTGCCCGGTGCCATCTGCATCTGTTGGATCAGGACAAAATTTACTACTACAATGAGTAAAGCCCGAAGTAGTTGCAATATCGGAATTTGCAGTTCCATCTCTCTTTCCAATCAAATGCTCTACTCCATTTTTATCAGCATAATAACTATATGCAAATTTTTCATTTATTTGCGTAATTGTTTCTATGCCAATATTGGGGTTTTTTGCCTTAAAGTCTGCAATAATTTCTTCTTTTGTTTTTTGATTACTAATGTTATTTTTCGAGTCAATCTTTTTACAACTTTTTAATGCAAATATGAATGAGATTGCACAGGCTGATACAGCTATTAGTTTTAATATTTTAATTTTCATTGGAGATATTTTTTAGTTTTCAAAAATTAATTTCATTAATTTAAAATAGAGTAGCAGTGGGCAGGAGGGCTTTTGTTTGCTTGGTTTACAAATAACAATTCAGGTATTTGTAAATAAAATCTTACATAATATTTATTGTGTGGGGGGGGTAATTTACCTAAAAAAAATATCTTGTATAATATGGTATAGGTTGTTAACAAAATTTCATGGATGCGGAGTATTGTTAATTTATTTACCTGATAAAAATAAGAAATAAAATACAATTTGGGTATAGTAAACATTCTAACAATCGAGTTAGTAATAGGCTTAATAAAAACCCATCTAGCCCCATCTGGCGCAAGTGTTCCGTAGGATCACTTGTGACATATATTGAAAACCGGTCTGCGACCGGGAGCATAAACTTTCCATTTGCTTATTATATTTCTACTTATGTAAATAATTAAATTAGCAGAAAGCATTACCTTATGTCTACTAAGTATAAATTTGGAGATAATGAAATCGCTCATTTTATAACGTTTAGTGTTATAAGCTGGATAGACGCCTTGACAAGAAATGAGTATAAGGATATTATTGTTGAAAGCCTTTAATATTGCATAAAAGAGATAGGTTTAAAATTACATGCGTGGGTAATTATGAGCAACCACGTACATTTAATTGCGAGTGCAAAGCAAGGTTTTATGCTCACCAATATTTTAAGAGATTTGAAAAAATTTACAAGCAAACAAATATTTAAAGTCATTAAAGAAAACCCTGGTGAAAGTAGAAAAGAGTGGATGCTGTGGATGTTTATTAGAGGTAAAAGAAACAGTAATAATAAAGATTTTCAATTTTGGCAACAGGATAACCATCCGATAGAATTGAATACAGCAGGAATGCTGAAACAGCGTTTGGACTATCTTCATCAAAATCCAGTAAGAGCAGGGATTGTGTATGAGCCCCAAGATTATGTTTACAGCAGTGGCATAGACTATTGTACAACAATGAA
>JAFDXD010000143.1 GCA_018268135.1 Bacteroidota bacterium | reverse complement strand
GCCAGGCCTGGTGTGTACCAAATCTATTGCATGGCGGTTATGTATTTTACGGGCTTCTTTTTTTAAATGTATTATATCAATTATTGTGGAGAGTACCGGTGGCTTTTTTGTATAAGAAAGGGCTGTCCAGTTAATATTCGCATTTTTTAAAATAGCTGAAATTTCATGCTGATGTTTTTGGTACGCTTCTTTTTTTTCGCAGCTTAATAAAAATATGCGGTACCCGAGTTTGCTCAAGCCCTGCAAATAGGGGATTACCTGGCTTTGACCCAATGGGTCTGTCATACCATCGTAAGAGATAAAAAGGATATGCTTTTGTTGTTTCAAAAAAAGTAAAGCTTAAATATGAATGGAGTCTTTAAAAAATATATTAAAGGCAATTATGCATTGTTTATCCATTTATCATACCACATTTGAAACATTAGTATGTACCAAATTTTTTCGGCCCTTTCTATTTTGCCCTGGTAAAATGATTTTTTAATTCTTTGGATTTCATTATTGTTAAAAATACCTTGTTTTAAAATAAATGATTCTTCAAAATAGGTATCTACAAATTGTTTTAAATCATTTTGTAGCCAGGCCGCTATAGGAATACCAAAGCCCATTTTAGGCCTGTCCATCATTTCACGTGGCAGGTATTGATGTACTATTTCTTTTAAAATATATTTTTTATTTCCCTTGTTGTACTTGTAGTCCATCGGCAATTGTGCAGCCCATTCTATTACTCTATGGTCAAGAAAAGGCTCCCTACCTTCAAGGGATACACTCATGGTAGCCCTATCTACTTTTTGCAAAATATCATCAAGTAAATAGGTTTGATAATCTATGGCCATGATATAGGCAAGGGTAGATCGGTATTCATTTTTCAGTTCGAGACTATCGAAGCCGGAAGACAAAACATTAATGCCGGATTTAAAAAGCACGGCTATTTCTGCCTGATCCATTTGCCTGGTAAGGCTCAGCAAAATATTTTGTTCGCTTGGGTTTTTTAATAATGCTTTTACTTTTTCGTATCGGCTGTGAAAAAGATATTTTTTATTGAGTACCGGTATTGAGTTTGCAGGGATTACATTCATAACAGCGGCGGTGCTTTTGCGAACAATCGAAGGTATCTTTTGTAATTGTTTGCCATATTTCATCACATAATCGTAACGGTTATAGCCTGCAAAAACTTCATCACCTGCATCTGCAGAAAGCGCTACAGTTACTTTTTGCCTTGCAATACGGCTTACCAGTGTGGTTGGTATAGCGCTACTGTCGGCAAAAGGCTCGTCATAAAAAAACGGAAGGTTGGGTACTATTTCCAGAGCTTCTTTTTCGGTGCAATAATATTCGGTATGGTCTGTACCCAGGCGTGCCGCAATATCTTTAGCATAAGGTGCTTCATTTAATCCTGCATCAGGCACACCAATGGTAAATGTTTTTATTTTTTCTGTACTGTTTTTTTGCAGTAAAGCTGTTACGCAGCTACTATCAAAGCCTCCGCTTAAAAAAACCCCCACAGGCACATCGCTTACCATTCTGTACTGAAAAGCATTGGTAAGTAGTTTTTCGGTTTCTTGTTTGGCTTCTTCAAAATCAATTTTTAGTGGCGGCTTATTGTAAGCATCATAAATATTCCAGTATTGCTTTATTTCAATTTGCCTGCTTTGCAGCGAAAGTTTTAAGTAATGGCCGGGTTTTAACTTATGCGTATTATTAAAAATGCAGTGAGGAGTAGGCACATAACCGTATTGCATATACGCTGCAGCGGCATCTATGTTTATATCTTTGGGAAAATCGGGATGCTGCATAATGGCTTTTAGCTCAGATGCAAAAAGAAAAAGGTTATTATGCCAGTAATAAAAAAATGGTTTTACACCGGGCCTGTCCCGGCATGCAAAAATCTCGCCTTTGGCTTCATCAAATATTACAAATGCAAACATGCCTATAAACTTGTGTATAGCCTCTGCGCCCCACTCGGCATAGGAATGTAAAATTACTTCTGTATCGCTATGGCTTTGAAATTGGTGGCCTTTGGCTTCTAATTCCATTTTTATTTCGGCATAGTTGTACACTTCTCCATTAAAAGTGATATGCAGGCTGCCAAAGGTTTGTGGCTGGCTGCCGGCTTCTGTAAGGTCTATAATACTGAGGCGCCGATGCCCCAGCCCAATTTTAGCATTATTATAGTCATACATTCCATATCCTTCGCCATCGGGCCCCCGATGCGCAAGAATGCGATTCATTTTTTGTAAATGCCCGATAGTTGTTTTTTGAGAAAAGTCTGCAAAGCCTGAAATGCCACACATATTATTAAATTAAAAAATTTTCCAAAATTAAGTATTAAATGCCAGCTACAATTCCTGGTATATTTTTCTTAAATTATTCATATAAACAGGCAAAGTGAAATTTTGTGTTACCCTTTCATAAGCAAGTTCCGCCAATCGGTTTTTCTCTGATTGATTATTTCGTAAAGCAATCAGGTTATCTGCAAAGCTGCTTTCATTTTTTATATCAAAATACAGAACCGTATTGGCTCCCTGCTCCTGAAAAGAAGAGATATTGCTCAACAAAACAGGGGTTTTTGTTGCCATAGCTTCCAGTACAGCAAGCGAAAAACCTTCAAACAGGGAAGACATTGTAAAAACATGGTACTGAGGTAAAACCTCTTCAATATTATGTACCACTCCTTTTAAATTAACTTTGGCGCCGGTTTCATCAATCAGGCTTTGTAGCTTATCATGTAATGGCCCGCCTCCATAAATATCCAATTCTATATCTTCATTTTTCAAAAGAGCCATTGACCTTACCAGGTACTGTTGGTTTTTTTGAATGCGTAAGGCTCCTACCGTCAACACCCTAAAAGTACCATTGGGAGAAGCGTGGTTCTTAATAGAAAACTTATCCATATCAACAAAAGTATAAAGCACTTTGGTTTTGAAAGGCGTCAGTTTAAGGTATGAAAAGTATTCTTCCTGCGCCCCTTTGGCTACAGCAATAATAGTAGATTTTTTAGCCCGAAAAGTTAATTTATCTAAAAACCTAATATCCCATCTTTTGTACTCCACAGAAGTGGCAATAAACGCATGTATGGTGGTAAAGAGCGGAATATTTTTAGGAACAGACAGCCTGGAAATTATTGTAGGCCAAAATAAATGTGAATGAACAATATCTACCTGATTGTCTTTTATAATTTTTTTTAATTTAAAAATTGCTAAAGGGTATAAGGCAATATATTTAAGATGTAAACAAATATATTTGTCGCATGTAAGTTCATCTCCAAATTCATTATCATCTTTAATGGTTACTACAATATTGTTATATTCTTTTAATTCCTTGATGGTTCTTACAAGCATAGTTTCTGCTCCACCCCGGCCTAAAGAGAAAATAAAATGTAGAATTGTTTTTTTCATTTGAACAATGATTGCAATTATATTTTAAATGGAGCTAAATATCGTAAGGCAATTTTATAATTAAATGGTATAAATTTTCGATAAACAAAAGCAGTTTTTAAATTGCTAAATAAAAACAACAACCTCTTTGGATAATTTAACGATTTATAATTCCATCCAAATAAAGTAAATTTTTTTCTAAGTAAAATGAATTGATGATACTTGAATTCAGAAATTTTATCAAACTCATCTAACATTGAAAACAGTTTATCTAGAATAATTTTAGGATCTGTTTTTTTAGTTATGCCCCCTGCATGATACCGGTAAACAGAAATATCCTTATCAAGATACCTTATTTTTCCATTATTCATAGTAAGGAGCAATACCAAAAACTGATCGGCAGAAAAAACATTTTTATAAGAATCCGGCAGTTTAAAATCTTTATTGTTTCTATATACAATAGAGGCGGTTTCAAAGCACATTTTCAACAGGTAATCTTTAATGGAAAAATCTACCTTAGTCTTATCTGCCCTTTCATCTATGCTGGTAATTTCACCGGAATAATTAAGGTATTGAGACCTTCCGGCACACAATATATAATCTGAGTGGGTTTCTAAAAAATCAACCTGTGCCTGCAGTTTATCATTATCAATCCAATAATCATCGCCCTCACACAATGCAATATACCTGCCATCACATGCATCTAATGTTCTGATAAAATTTGGTACTACACCATAATTTTTTTGAGAAGGCAGCAGTTTAATTTTATCAGGATATTTTTCAGCAAACCTTTCGCAAATAGACCTTGTAGCATCTGTGCCGCAATCCTCACCAATTACCAATTGAAATGAATATTTTGTTTTTTGAGACAAAATGCTATTGATAGCCTGTTCTATAAAAAGTTCATGATTATAAGTAATCATACAAATACTAATATCAGGCATTTTTATTTTTTTTAATAAGGTTTTTTACTCTTCCCAGCATTTGATGTACAATCTCAAATCCGTTTAGTTTTAGGATAGATACACCCGCTAAATAAAGCCCAGTAAAAAGGGAAGTAAAAATTATTGTTCGTATTAAATGCGATGGCATGCTTGTAAATTTCACTAACAACCAACTAATATAAGCTGCTGCCACACCCACTATTATGTAGGGCAACATAATACCTGCCTGCTCTTTAAGTTTTACATGTATTTCCAGTTTTACAAAAATCATATTGAGTAGTAAACATACATAAAACGCAATGATATAGCTAATGATAAAGCCCTTTAGCCCCCAAATGAATCCAAAAATATAAACGGGGAGCAAGATGATTTTTTTAAAAACTTCTAATCTAAAATAGGCTTTAGAGTTTCCAATACCTGATATAATATTTACCATTAAACTGCTAATAGGCCAAACAATGCCTCCAATAATCATTAACTGAAATAACTGTGCTGCAAATATCCAGCGTTCGGTAAAGAGTAATATAAAAAGGTCTTTTGAAATTAAAAATAAAAGCGAACAGAGCCCTACTGAAACAAATGTAATAAAATGCAGGTACCTTAAAAATACCTGTTTGATAAAAGCCAGGTCGTGTTGATGTTTGGCAATGTATGGAAACAGAGTTTCCATTAAACTTCCGGCTGAAAATGTTCTCACAAAACCCTCCATACTTTGGGCTCTGTAATAATAACCCAGGGTGCCGGCAGAGTAAAGCTTGCCAATGATAAAAGAATCGAGCCTTGTATAAAGCCTGTCTAACATGCCAGAGGCAAACATTCGGCTACCATAATTCCAAAGAGATTTAATGGCAGAAAAATTAAATTCATAAGTAGGTTTCCAGCGGATATACATAGCCGTTAGTACCAATACAATAAACGACGACAGTAAAGACTGTGCCACCAGGCTCCATACGCCATACCCACTATATGCCATTACAATACCTACTATGCCAGATATAACAGAGCCTATCAGTAAGATAAAGCTATTAACCCTTATTTTAAGTTGCTTGTAAATAAGGGCAGAAGGAATAAGGTTTGCACCATTTAAAAGAAAGCTAATTGATACTACCTGAAAAACGGGTTTGATTAAAGGCTGCTTGTAAAAAATAGCCAGTGGTGCCGCCATAAAAAAACAAATCAGCATCAATAAAACCGATATGGTAATATTGATGTAAAAGATTGTGGAAAGTTGTAATGAAGTAACCTGTTGTTGCTGAATAATGGCCCGGTTGAAACCCATATCTAAAAATACACTTGCCAGGGTGATGATGACCATTACCATTGCCATGATGCCAAACTCTTCGGCAGACAAAAGCCTGGTAAGAACAATAGAAATAAGGAATGAAACCAGATAATTTCCAAACCGGCCAATATAATCCCAAATTATATTATTGAACATACTAACTGATGGTTTTTTAACTATAACCTTATAAAATACTCTTAAATAATTTTATAAGTTTTATTTGGAACATAAGCCGGTTTGCTTAAAAATATTGAATGCTATGAAAATATTTTGGTATCTATCAAATCTTTTGCAGCTTACATTTTTATTCCTTTAACTACACTTGCTTTAAAGCCATCTTTTACTATGGTACCGCCCCATACATTGGTCATACCAAATTCTTTAAACCAATTGACAACAGTGCTTATCTTTTGTGGCTGATCGTACTCGGGGCTAAACATATCAAAGGTATCTAACACCACCATTTCTCTTAATTTTTCTTTGCTTATATTTTTTGGCAAAGTGCCATCTATATCGCAGATGGGTAAAAATCTAATCCCCAATTTGCCCAGTCCTATTTTTTTAAAAAAACGATATCCTTTTATGAGCCGGTCAGCATTTCTGTCTATTTTTTCGAAGAGTTGCTTATGGTCCATTTTTTTTGTGTATGGCCTTAAAATATATTTTGCATGTATTTTTGTCCACCAGCCATTGATAGGATAAAAATCTACAACTACTTCTGCACCGGGCTTTGCCATTTCTATAAGCTTCATTACCGATTTTTTTACATCGGGTGTATGCTGCAATACTCCAAAGCAAAACACTTTATCAAAACTGTTTTTTTGAAAAGGCATTTCATAGATGCTTGCCTGAAAGAGGTGCAGCCTGTTATTAGGGCCATTGTTTTTAAAATTTGCTTCTACTGCATTTGAATAATCTACACTATACAAATTAGCCTTAGTACAATCAATTACAATTTGCGAAAAACGGCCGGCCCCTGAGCCCACCTCTAATACATTTTTGCCGGCAAGGTCTTCTTTATCCCAATTGGTTTCTGCAAAAAAACGCACCTGGCTCAGGTTAATGCTTGCAGTTTTATCAATTTGTGTTGTGGCAAATTTATTCCACTGGTATCCAAAGTTTCCGGTATAGTTATCATCTGCTACAAACCTGTATGCTCCTTTTATGTATGGAAAAAAGTTTCCGGCACTATCCTGCAACCCGTCTTTTGTAATTTGCAGTGGCAAATTATTAGCTGGGTTTATCAAAGTAATTTCGTTCATTTTATTATTTAACACCTGCATTTTTATCTAATGCAAGAGATGACCATTTCTTATCAATTATTGTAGCCTGCTACTGCTCATTTACTTATTTGCCAATGCAAATAAATATTGCCCATAGCCACTTTTTAATAACTGGTTGGCCAGGTTTATTAATTTTTCTTTATCAATAAAGCCCATACGCCAGGCAATTTCTTCGGGGCAACCTATTTTGAGGCCCTGTCTTTTTTCTATTACCCTTACATACTCGCTTGCATCGTTCAATGATTCAAAAGTACCTGTATCGAGCCATGCAAAGCCGCGGTTTAAAACGGCTACATGCAGTTTTTTATTTTGCAAATAGGCTTTATTTACATCAGTTATTTCATACTCGCCTCTTATGCCGGGTTTTAATTCTTTTGCAATTTTTACCACACTGTTGTCGTAAAAGTAAAGACCCGGTACAGCATAATTGCTTTTTGGCTTTGCCGGTTTTTCTTCTATGCTCAATGCAATAAAATCTTTGTCAAACTCTACTACACCATATCTCTCGGGGTCGCTTACGGGATAGGCAAATATAACAGCGCCATCGGGGTTGGCAGATTGCTGCAGTAGCTTACTAAATCCGCTGCCATAAAAAATATTATCGCCCAGCACCAGCGCTACGCTATCATTACCAATAAATTTTTCGCCAATTACAAATGCCTGTGCAAGGCCATTGGGCACTTCTTGCTTTGCATACTCAATATGGCAACCCCATTGGCTACCATTGCCAAGTAGCCGCATAAACTGGGACTGATCATCGGGAGTGGTGATGATTAAAATATCTTTTATACCCGCCAGCATAAGGGTGCTGAGAGGGTAATAAATCATTGGTTTATCGTAAATGGGCATTAGCTGCTTGCTTACTCCCATTGTAATTGGGTACAACCTGGTGCCGGAGCCGCCGGCCAATATGATGCCTTTCATCTTTATTAAATAATATTTTTAAATGTATTGCAATGGTAAATTATAAACTATCGTTTGTGATATTGCTCATCATAATACGCAGCATAGTGTCCGCTTACTACATTATTAAGCCATTCTTTATTGTTCAAATAC
Source organism: Bacteroidota bacterium (assembly GCA_018268135.1). Lineage (GTDB taxonomy): Bacteria > Bacteroidota > Bacteroidia > Chitinophagales > Chitinophagaceae > Ferruginibacter. The sequence goes on along the minus strand of JAFDXD010000143.1, from coordinate 6,731 downwards.
CAGTCTATTGTTTTTGACAGGCCTTCTTCAAATTGTAAAGATGGTTCCCAGCCTAATTCATTTTTTAATTTAGTAGCGTCTATTGCATACCGTAAGTCGTGGCCTGCCCGGTCTTTTACAAAAGTAATAAGCTGCGCCGATGTGCCATGTGGCCTTCCAAGTTTTAAATCCATCTGTCGGCAAAGTTCTTTTATCAAATCAATATTGGTCCACTCATTGTGGCCTCCAATATTGTAGGTTTCTCCAATTTTTCCTTTATGAAAAATGATATCAATGGCTTTTACATGGTCTTCTACAAACAGCCAGTCTCTTATATTTTCTCCTTTGCCATAAATGGGCAATGGTTTATTGTGCAAAATATTGTTGATGCTGAGTGGTATTAATTTTTCTGGAAAATGGTACGGCCCATAGTTGTTGCTGCAATTTGAAATTTTTACAGGCAAGCCATAGGTATGATAAAATGCTCTTACAAAATGATCGGAAGAAGCTTTGGAGGCAGAGTATGGGCTACGGGGGTCGTAAGCGGTGGTTTCATAAAAAAAACCTTCGCCGCCTAATGAGCCATATACTTCATCTGTAGAAATATGATAAAAAATTTTATTATCAAAATCATTGTTCCAGCTTTGCTTTGCTACCTGCAATAAGGTAGCAGTACCTACCACATTGGTTTTTACAAATGCCAGGGGGTCGGTTATAGACCTGTCCACATGGCTTTCTGCCGCACAGTGCAATACACCTGTAACCCGGTGCTCTTCAAAAATATTTTGAAGCAGGGGCATATCGGTAATATTGCCTTTTACAAAATAGTAGTTGGGTTTATCTTCAATATCGGCCAGGTTGGCAAGGTTGCCTGCATATGTAAGAGCGTCAAGATTAATAATTTTATACTCAGGGTATTTTGTAACAAAAAGCCTGGTGAGGTGTGAGCCAATAAATCCGGCGCCGCCGGTAATTAAAATAGTTTGCATAAATAAAATATGCCGCTAAAGTACAAAAAGAAACAACAGCTTATACGGTATCAGAATCGGAGTAGCTGATATACCAATTATTGGCATTGGTTATTAAATCTTTATTTTCATCATCAAAGGGCCTTACACCCAAATAAAGTTTTTGGGGCCTTAGCTTTGGAGGCAATACAAAATAGCCGCTTTTTCTGTAGCTTTTAAAATTAAATGAGCCTGGCAGGCTCCATGCCAGTACCGTATCTACCTTTTGCAACCTGAATTGTTGAGAAGTAAATTGTAATAAATATTTTGCTGCTTTTTTATGAGAAGGATAATAAATTAAATCCATAATATAGCCAATAAGCCCGCCATGTTTGGTTTTGATGGCATATACAATAATCCCTTCTAGCTTGCCATTGATATAAATACCATACCGGTAATAATGCTCGGCAGGTTTGGCTATATAACGCCAATTCATATACGCTGCATCCCTGTTTACGCATACAGGTATATTTTCGGCAACGGTTTTCCAGATGGTATCATAGTTTTCATCAAAATGGTTCAATATTTTTATGACGGTATGATTATTTATTCTTTTTTCAATTGGCGATGGGTAAATATGATTGGTGCTTGAAAAATCTTCCTGTATTTTTTTGCGGCCCCAAATTTTTTTGAAAAAATAAAATGGGTTGAGGGGTTTTAAAAGAAATGGCGCTTCGCCAAATGGCTGCCATTGCAATTTTTTGAAAAAACCCGGTGCGGAATTTTCGTTAGGAAAACCATATACCAATGCAAATTTATTTTGCGCAGCATCATTATATAATTTATTGGCAAGTTTTGGAAAAAGGCCTTTCCCCCTGTGATCAATATCTGTAATGGTATCAATAGATTGTAATGCAGGTACGATGCTGTTATTAATTTTAAATACAACTGGCAGTGCGGTATAAATAGCTGCTAAAGTATCATTTTGCAGGGCATAATAAATTGTGTTGGTATGGGCCAGATTTTGCTGATGTAGCCATTGCAAATTTGCCAACACTCTTTCAGTTCCATTTTTTTCAAAACATTTACGGTATTTTTCCAGCGATGTATCGTCTGCTTCTGCTTTTACAATTGTGTACTCCATATTCATCTTAAAAAGTTTATTTTTTTTCTTTTAATATTTCTTGTGCAAGTTCGCTCATCGTATAGCTTGTAAAGGCATATTTATTGTTTAGATAAAGATAATGCTCCAATATTTTTTCAAGAAAAGCAAAGTTGAAAGCCTGATTGATGCCAAAATTATGCGGATGCCACCATAAATGATACATCAGGTTATTTTTGGCGGCATAGGTCATGCTTTTTTTAATTCTATTCAATCGCAAGTTTTCGAGCCATCTTAGCCTGTTGGTATAAGGGCGTAAAAAGCGGCTGCCGGGAATATTAACCGGGAGGCATTTGCCCATATATTGATGGGTATAACAATGGTGGCCCGAAATATTTACATAGGCATCCAACAGCCGTACAGCCCGCCTCACAAGGCTTTCCTGCTTTCCACTGCGGGCATGATATATCCAGCTTTTTTGATTGTTGCGATAAGCAATAATGCCAAATTCTTTGCAGGTATTGAGGTAGCTATCATTTACCTGGTTTCGGGGAAAAATGATACTCGTAATCTTTATTCCTCTTTTTTGTGCAATATCAATGGCAGCTTTTAAATCATCCCTAAAGTTGGTTTCGGTTTGCCCGTTTTCGAGACAATAATAATGGCTAAAAGTATGGGTGCCAATTTCCTGGCCGGGGGTATTTTGAATTAATTGAATAAGATGCAGGCCAAAATGATAGGGGTCATCCTCTTCGTTTTGTCCAATATCCTGTTGCAAATAATCGCCATAAGGGGATAATATTTTTTCTGCGTACGCAGGAATACTAGCAGGAAGGTGTTGTAATAATTCATTTTTATTTTGAAAAAACAAGAACCCAACGGTTGCAAATGTGCCTTTAATTTGATATTTGCTAAATGCCGATAAGATGCCCGGCAATGCTTGTTGTACGCCAAGTAAATGCTGGCCATAAGTTTGCGTGGTAACCAGGTCTCTTACTCCCCACATCAATTCAAAGTCAAGTGAAACTACAAATTTTCCGGTATCCTTCATTGCCTCTATTCCTTATTTTGGTTTAAATATTTATCAAATATCGCAGAAAAATCTGTACATACTTTTTGCATTTCGTAAGCCTGTGCTACATGGGGCAACAATGGTTTGTATGCTTTAAGCTTATCGCTGTTTTGCAAAGCCCACTGCATAGCCGCCTGCATAGATGCCAAGGAGCCGGGGGCAGTAAGAATGCCGTATGTTGCTATTTCAAAATCTCCGTCTTTAATTGTAGTATTCAAATCGGTAGCCGGTGCCAGCAGCTCTCTTGGCCCGGTTTTACAATCTACAGATATCATTGGCAGGGCACATACCAGCGACTCAATTAATACATTTGGGAAACCCTCGCTAAAGGAGCTCAGTAAAAAACAATCTGATTTTGCCATATAACGGTAGGGGTTATCCGTAAAGTTTACAAAGATAATTTTGTTGCTAAGCCCCAGGGTTTTTACTTTTTGTTGTAAAGGTTCTAAAGTAGGCCCTTTGCCAATTAATATTAATTGAAAATCAAAATTATGCAACCCGGCCACTGCATCAATCAGCATCTCCTGGTTTTTTTCGTGACGAAATGTGGCTACATTAATAAATGTAAATTTACCAGTATCAAACAGCCCCTCTACTGGCGCATCCATACTATTTTTGATACGCTGTATATCTGTAGGGTTTTTTACTACGGTAAAATCTGAGTGTATATTATAGTATTGCTGCAAGGCTTCTACTGTGCCTTTTGAATTTGGCAATATTGCATCTGCCTTTGGGTATGCCCATTTGAGCAGGGCTACTTTTATTTTTCCTGCCAGGGATTGTTTATTGTAAGTATAGGGTGTATAACATCTTTCGCTTATCAGCACCCTGGCTTTTATGCCAAATACTTTTGCAAAGCAGGCTACCAGGTTGGGCCGGTTCATAATAGCAAGCACCAATTTTACATTTTCTTTGTTGCTGTACATTGCAAATCTCCGGCCTAAAAAAGGGAGTTTTATAAATTTTCGCCATTCTTTTTCGTAGCGATAAGATTTCTCTATAAAATGTATGGTTTGATTGGGCAGTATGTCATATTCAATATCTGTATTCATCAATACAAGAATAATTTCATATTTGTTTCTGTCAAGATTATTGAGCAGGTTAGCCGCTATACGTTCTGCACCTGCGCCACCTAAAGAGTAAGTAAGTATAATTATTTTTTCTTTCATTATTTTAAAGCCATCTTGCATTGCAATATTATTTGCATAAAAATGTTCAATATATTTTAATTATTTTGCTAAGCATTAAATGTATTATATGGAAGACCCCACAATAAGCGGATTTGATTATTTTTTATTACCGGTTTATTGTTTGCTGCTTACTTTTATTTTTATTCAAATAAAAAAAAGGTATCCTCATAATATTCTTGTGCAAAAGTATTTTATAAAAGGCTTTATTGTAAAATTACTTGGCGGAATATTTTTTGCTTTTCTGGTTTATTACTATTATGGCTATGGAGATACGCTTTCGTATTTTAGAGATAGCCTGCAGCTTAGGGATTTATTATCGAATAATAAGATAAGTTTTACTCAAATATTTACGGAAGATTATCAATATTTTCACGACCGGTTTGATATGTTAGGCTCTGTAACAGAATCAGGTTTTTTAGTTACTAAAATTGGTTTTTTACTTACATATATCTCTTTTTCGAGATTTATTATTGCTACAGTTCTTATGGCGTCTTTATGCTATTTTGGGATGTTTAGGCTATTTCAGGCATTTGTATTAATAGCTCCCGGCAGGCATCGGCTCATCTCTATTTTTGTACTTTTTTTTCCTACCGTGGTTATTTATGGCTCAGGGTTATTTAAAGATCCTATTTGTATATCGGCCTTAGGGTGGCTTTTTTATGCTACTTATAAAATGATAAGTGAAAAAAAAATTACCCTACTCAATGTGGCTATTGTAATAATTAGCGCTTTGTTTATTATAGAAATTAAAATATACATCCTGGCGGCTTATATTATCCCTTATTTTATTTTTCTTATTATTACTTTGGTTAAAAAAATTAAATCTGCTTTGTTTAGAGCCATTACTTTTCCATTACTTATATTGATAGTAGTACTTACCTATAATACTTTTTCAGATTCTATTGATGATGTGATGGGCTCATTTGCTGTAGAAAAATTATCTGATAACATTAAAGGCCTGCAAAATTCTTATGACAATATGACGGCAGATGATGCAGGATCGAACTTTACCATTGGTGATTTTGACCCAACATTAAGTGGCGTTATTACTAAAATGCCTGTAGGCATAGTGGCTACACTATACCGGCCATTTATTTGGGAAGTACGAAAACCCATTATTTTATTGCCGGCGCTGGAAAGCTTACTGATGTTACTTTATACAATTTTTGCTTTTTATAAAGCCGGGTTTCTTCGATTTTTTAAATTATTAATTACGGATGCCACTGTATTTCTTTGTATTTTTTATTCCCTCATATTTGCAGGGTTGGTTGGTTTATCTACTTTAAATTTTGGCACATTATCACGGTATCGCATACCCGTAATTCCTTTTTTCTTGTTTGGATTGATGTTGATTATTCAAAAAGCAATGGAGCACAAAAAATTACAAAAGGAGCATCAAGATATCAATGCAGCTTCCCTATAATATTCAACCATTTATTTCCCATTTTTTCTATGCTGTAATCAGCAGACCTTATTAAAGACTGTTGCCTGTAAAAAAGTAATTTGCCAGGGCTTTTCAATAACTCAACTGCCTGAACTGCCCATTGATGCTCTAATGTACTTGTGGCTGTAATATCTTTATGGAATGTATCTGTAAAAGTGGGCATTAACAGGCCGTAAATATTAGTATCATCCGGTTGCAAAATTTCCCGAGGGCCTGTTTTACAATCGGCTGCTAATACAGGTATGCCGCAGCTCATAGCTTCTATCAATGCATTTGGAAAGCCTTCCCACAATGAAGGAAAAATAAATAAGGTTGATTTTTTTATATACTTAAATGGGTTAGCCTGATGCCCCAAAAACATTACATCTGCTAATTCTGATTCGTTTTCACTCCAGCTAATATTATTATCAGTAAAATATTGTTTTGAAAATTGCATGATGGCAGCGCCATTGGCAGTAGAAGTATCACAACTGCCTAATAAGATAAGCCCGGTACCTGGCAATTGTTTTTTTATTTCTGCAAATATTTTTACAAGGTGCCAATGTCCTTTGCTATTATCAAACCTGCCACTGTGTATTATCCATTGTGTTGATTCATTTATAAATGATACAGGTTCTGTTGCTAACTTTTCAATTTCGGCAGCATCCACTCCATTGTTGATGTATATTTTATTTTCAATTTTAAAACTGCATTTTAGCTCTTCATTTATAGCCCGGCTTACACTTACAATAGCATTGGCTTTTTTTAATGCCCATACATACAGGGTAAGATGCAGCTTCATCTGCAGCGATTTTTCTTTTAGAATGGCAATAAATGACTGCCTAACAGAGGCAATTTTTTTTTCGCCAATACCTGATAGTGCATTTATGATAATGGCTGTATTGCCAAATGCAATGGAAATATCAATATTGTGGGCTTTCTTAATTTTTTTTAATTGCTGTAATCTTTTTGCACCTGCATTTATTTTGCCAAATATATTGTCTCCGCCAAAATACGG
>JAFDXD010000142.1 GCA_018268135.1 Bacteroidota bacterium | reverse complement strand
TGTATATCCTTTATATGCTACTTACAATTTTGGAGTGAATCTTACTTTTTAATTTTTTAAAGGGATGAAAGAAATACAATCAAAAAATTTCAATAAAATAAAAGAGTAAAAGGATCAATCCATTTTACAAAACATAAAATAAATACACAATGAAAAATAAATATTTAAAAATAAATAACCGGGCAGCAATTGCTTTTTTGGGTTTGCCTTTGCTGGCAGCAATTGCAGGATGCACAAAAAGTTTTTTGGATGTGCCCCCACAAGGCCAACAGCCTACAGTACAGTTTTGGCAATCGCAGGCCGATGCTACTAAAGCGGTAAATGCAATGTATGCCAACTTACGTGGATGGCCCATAGTAGCTTTTGCCCCAATAGCGGTAGAAAGCTTAGGCTCAGATGATGCTGAAAAAGGCAGTACTCCGGGTGATGCATCTTTTATGAATGACTTTGACAATTTCACCGCCACTTCTACAGAAGGCCAGATAAGTGATTTTTGGAATGGTGAATACCAGCAAATAAATTTATGCAATCAGGTGCTCGACAATATCCCTGCCATTAGTATGGACGGTACACTCAAAGCACGTTACCTGTTAGAAGCAAAATTCATCAGGGCTTATTGTTATTTCAGGTTGGTACGTGCATTTGGAGATGTGCCATTGAGGTTGCATTTACCTGCCAGCGCTGCAGAATTTAATATACCCCGTACACCTAAAGCGCAGGTGTGGGCAGCTATTGAAAAAGATTTAACAGATGCAGAAGCATTGCCTGCTTCATACACCGGGGCAGATGTAGGCCGGGCTACCAAAGGCGCAGCTTTGGCTATGCATGCAAAAGTGGCCATGTACCTTGGCAAATGGTCAGATGTAAAAAATTATACTGACCAGGTAATGGGTTTGGGATATTCATTATTTCCAAATTTTGAAAAACTTTTCAGAGTAGAAAATGAAAATAGTTCAGAATCTATCTTTGAAATACAAAGTGCACTGGTGCCAGGAAATTCAGGTGCATCTAATTCACAATATTCTCAGGTGCAGGGAGTAAAAGGGCCTGCAGCCGGTGGTTGGGGATTTAATGTGCCTACTCAGGATCTGGTAAATGAATTTGAAACCGGCGATCCTCGTTTAGCCGGTACCGTTATATTTGCCGGCACTACCACCCTCGAAGGTGATGCCATCTCCATTGGTTCTGCAAACCCAATGTATAATTATAAATCTTACGTTCCTTTTAGCATGTATGTATCGGGATATACACCCGGTTGCCAGCAAAATATAAGGGTAATGCGCTATGCAGAAGTATTGCTGATGAATGCTGAAGCCAACAATGAATTAGGGAATACCGCAGCAGCGCTTACTTCTTTAAATAAAGTAAGAGCAAGGGCAAGGGGAGGCAACAATGCAATTTTGCCCGATGTTACAGTCACTGATAAAGTAGCTTTAAGAAATGCAATTTGGCATGAAAGGAGAGTAGAATTAGCCATGGAATTTGATCGCTACTTTGATGTAATTAGACAAGGTAGGGCAGCAGCCTTATTTGGCCCCAAGGGATGGAAGCCTAATAAAAATGAAGTTTGGCCTATTCCGCAGGGAGAAATAGATTTAAGCTCAGGTATGCTTACACAAAATCAGGGTTATAATTAATTAATTATTAAAATAGTTTGTATGAAAAAATTATTTATAAAAAATCTACCGCCGGTGGCACTCATCATAGGAAGCATCTTTTTAGCTTCCTGTTATAAATCTTTCGATCCTAAATCGTTTCAGCCGGCATTTACTATCAATGGTTACACCTCTTCATCATCCATTGGTGCAGGCAGCCTGGTGGGCTACTGGTCATTTAATGGTAGTTATGTAGATAGTGTATCTGGTACAATGGCCACAGGCGTCAATACAAGTTTTGCAGCAGGGTTTAAAGGCCAGGCTATGCAAGGCTCTGCTAATGGTTATGTAATTACTGATCTACCGGCAGCCATTAAAAGTTTAAACAGTTTTACAATTGATTACTGGATCAATAGCCCTATCAATAGTACTGGTATTCTTGCCCCGGTAGTAATATCCCGTGGTGATCAGTTTTGGGGAGCATTAGATATGTTCTTTGAAAATGGCAGTACGGCTACTAAGGCTAATCTTAAGGTACATTTTAATGGACAGAGTGAAGTATGGTTTACCAATGGAATGCTTACCAATCCCTGGGGCGGATGGCAAAATATTGCTTTAACCTACGATGCTGCTTCCTCTACATTTAAACTCTACCAGGGTGGCAGTGTAGTAGCTTCGCAAACTGTTACGGGGTTAGGAAATCTTGTGTTTCCGGCTACTGCTTCTAAATTAATATTTGGTACAGAGCAATTTCAATGTACCCCAAGCCTGGGTACTGCTGGCGGCCCTCAGGGCTGGGCCAGTTATTTAACCGGGCAAATGGATGAAGTAAGAATTTATAATAAAGCGCTTAGCGCATCTGACTTGCAGGCGCTAATTGTATTGCAGGGAAAAGGCAAATAAATTTATAGAAAACCTATTATCAATTTTAATTATGAAAAATTATATAAAAATTATAGCAGCTTTCGTTCTGTGTTTTACATTTTATAGTTGTAAAAAAACAGACGCTAATACAGGCATTGCTGTAAATGCAGTAGCGCCCACCGTTACTACCAACGATCCCGTAAATGTATCGGCAGTAAGCGCTACCATTGGTGGCAATATCACCAGCGATGGCGGATCAATGGTTACTGAGTC
>JAFDXD010000141.1 GCA_018268135.1 Bacteroidota bacterium | reverse complement strand
CTATAAGTATAACGGTTACCTGTTTTTTCAAATACTTTAGTAGTGTTGATAGACGAATTATCTACATACAGCAATACTTTAAAAAATGCTTTGGTTTTATCTACCGGTGTAAGCTCTACTTCTTTAAGGCTTTTACCATTAATTTTTGCTGCTCCGTTTAGTTTGTACAAAAAATCTTTATCATAAAAATTGGTAAAAAGTTTTTGTGGAGTAATGGTATTGGCAGAAGGATCAATTTTACTAATGGTAACTTCATTGCTTGCTTTATCAAATGTCCATACATTGCTACCATCGCTGAAAATTTCCTGGCCTGTAACACTAATACGGTATTTGGTTCCCTTCATATAAACCGTGCCTGATTTTGTACCCAGGTTTTTTCCGGCAGAGTTCTCAACCTTTAATGAAAATTTTGCCTGAATACTGGAAAACTTTTTAAATTTAGCGCTAACCCCATCCAGCAATTTTTTTGCCTCTGGGTCGCTTTTGCCCATTCCTGTAGGCACCTGGGCTTGTACAAATAGTGAAATTGTAAACAGTAAAATAAGAGTGCTGTATATTTTTTTCATCTTTAAAAATTTAATAAAAAAGCCTTAAAAATAATTTTAAAAGGCTTGCAAAGATAAGCTATAGACGGAATAAGCTGCCAACAGTTTAATTTCTTATTGTAAGAAACTGTTAATGTGTGCCTTATTGTAGCAAAAATAAAAGCACATCTTCCTGTTTTTTGGAACAGAAATATTATTTTGTGCTTCTTCAACTCAACCAGGAATTCATTATTAATCAATTTTAATTTCAAATAATGGAAAAGCATATTGCCCTTTCCTTAAGGGAGAGTTATTGCCCATCACAATTTACCCAATTTTTATGGTGGCTTTCTACTGCCGAAAAGGAGATATTGGTAGATTCCGTGATTGATAGAAACCGCTATCGCATCATTGGTATGTCTGTAATGGCTACATGGCTTTTTGCCACACTTGCCTGGGCATATTTTTTCAGCAGCATAGTAGATTCATTTATTATTGCAGCAGCCCTTGGTATTTTTATGGGTTTTATTATTCTTACCATTGACCGTGCCTTAATAAAAGGCATAACAAAATATAATAAACGCAAATTTGCCCCTCTCCTGTTTCGTGGTTTACTGGCGCTTACAATTGGCACTTTTATGGCGCAGCCTGCCGTATTGTATATGTTTGATAAAGAAATAAAACTCCAAACTTCTTTGGATAACGAAAAAAAGAAAATGCTGAAACGCCAGGAGCTGGAAGCATTGTATAAAACTCAAAAAGATGACTTGCAACAACAGAAAACTACCTTGCAAAAACAAAATGAAGATAAATACAATGATGTGGCTAAAGCCCGTAATAATTTTTTGGCAGAAACCGATGGAAGCGGCGGCACCGGCAAAATAGGGATAAAAGACATAGCCATTGCTAAAAGAAATGAATACCAAAAACTTGATGATGAATATCAAATACAATTAAAAGATAACAATACTAAAATTGCAGAGGCAGATAAATCTCTTAAAGAAATAGATGATAAAATAAAAACTTCAGAAACAGAATTTACCCTTTACCTAAACAATGGATTTCTTACCCGAATAGAAGCACTCAGTAATTTATTAAAAAGCAACAGCGCCCTGCAATACCGTTATTATCTCATTGTATTTATATTAATGCTGATAGAACTGATGCCGGTAATTGCCAAAACCATGTTACCCACAGGTAGTTACGACCAAAAAGTATTGCTAAGGGAAAATATGGAAATTGAATTGGCAAATAGCAATATGCAAAAAGAGCAAATGCTAAAAGAAGCGTATAATCAAATGGCATTTGATAATGATAAAGAGGCCATTAGTAGCTTTTTTAACCTTACAAAAAATGACAGAGAAGAGAAAATAAAAGACTTTAGTAAAAAATGGAGAGAAGATAACCATGCTAGCTTTGATGGCTTTTGGGAAAAAATAAAGAAGGAAGTGCTCACCAGGCAGGAAAACTAATATAATCTTTACCACACTATTATTTTTTCCACAAATACCAACCATATTCAAATTTCTCTTATCTTTATTGTGTACTTTTTACACATAGCTATATGAGAAAATTTTTACTAACATCAGCCTTTGTTTTATTTGTAACTATTACTTATTGCCAGCAGGTACTAATGCAAGGCTGGTATTGGGATTATCCTAAAACAGCCAATGGGTTTAGCTGGGCAGATACCCTTCGGTTAAAAGCTGCAGACCTTAAGGCAGCAGGGTTTACGCATGTATGGTTTCCCCCTCATGCCATTGCCAGCTCAGGGCCAAATAGCAATGGGTACGATCCCAAAGACCTTTTTATTGGCAATCAAACTTCGGGACTGGGTACTCGCACTGCTTTAAATAATATGCTGGCAGAATTTACTGCTCAGGGCATTGCCCCGGTTGCCGACCTTATTTACAACCACAGAGATGGCGGTAATGCCGAAAATAATAGTGCGGTAAAAGATTACATTACCAATTATTACACGGCTGCAAAGGAGCCCTACCCATCAGATCGTTTTCGTTGTATATTACCGTTAGGTGGCAGCAGTGGCAATGGCGCCGGCGATTATTATTTTAAACTTGCATCTAAAACCGGCGATGCAAGGTTTAACAATTATACATACAAACTTTATATGCAAACCAATAAAGTTGGGTATCAGGGCCTGCCGGACCTCAACGAATCGGAGCCCAACGGCGGCGGCGATTGCGGGCAACCGGACAACGATATTTTTTTAGGCAAAAACATGTTTGGCACGGTAGAAACCGGTGGCAGTTGCAATACTGATGAATATCATTTACACTTAAATGCTCCAGATTTTAATGCAGCAGGCGATACCATTTTTATTTACATGAACAATACCGGCGGCTATTCCGATCACCGGTTTTATGGCATTTATTCTTCCTCACGGGGCATTGATATTGTAAATGATTTGCAATATCAAACCTATACCAATTTTGATAATATTACCAGCGGCCGTGGCCAAATGAATTTTGAATTTTTTAAACCAAACACTGCAAATGCAGCTACCACCTATCTTAATGGAGATTGGGATGGCATGTATTTTTATTATGATTACGATCAGTTTCAAAAACAAACACAGGATACGCTCATCAACTGGACATTATGGAATTGGGATGAGTTGGGGGTACGTGGCTTAAGAATGGATGCTGTAAAACATTTTACACCTGCTTTTGTAGGCCACATGCTGGATAGTTTGCACAAATATGGCAAAGACCCCAACTTGGTAGTAGGCGAATGGTATAGCACCAATACGAGTGAGCTGAGCGGCTGGATAAACAGTGTAAATGCCAATATGAGCTCCGGTGCACAAGCGGCTATTAAACCCAAAATATTTGATTTTGCATTAAGAGAACAATTGCGCCAGGCTTGTGATGTAGGCGGGTTTGATGCCCGAAATGTATTTAGCGGCAGCCTGCATGATGCAGGTGGAGTAAGTGGCTACAATATTGTAACTTTTGCAAACAATCACGATTTTAGAGATGCATCGGGCTTTGCATCCTTGATAAGAAATAACCCCGACCTTGCTTATGCATACCTCTTAACCAATAATCAACTGGGAGTGCCTACCGTTTTTTATCCTGATTATTTCGGGTATCCCCCACCGTCAGGCGGTCAATACAGTTATCATCCCACCAATTTGCCACCCTACAAGCCACAGATAGATGCCCTGATACAAATTTTAAAAACTTACATCAACGGCTCACCAAGTGTTGATTATTTAAATAGATTTAGTACTCCTTACAGCAGTAATTATATTTCCGGCTCGGCAGATAAAGCGCTTATTTATCAACTACAGGGCTTTGCTGGCAATGGTAACAATGATGTAATTGTAGCCATCAATTTTGGCAACACCCGTCTGCAGGTTGACCATCAAATAAATACAAGAGGAGGAACAATTGTACCCGGTATAAAATTTTACGATGCACTCGGAAACTCGGCCTTTCCTTATCAGCAGGTAGATGCCTCTAACAGAGTGTACATCGACCTTCCACCAAGGAGCTACAGCGTATGGGTGCAAAGCCTTACAGCCCTACCTGTTACGCTTTTAACATTTACAGGCTCCCAAATATCTGACCAGGTAAATCTGCAATGGAAAGTAGCTACAGAAACCGATGTTTCAAAATATATTGTAGAACGATCAGAAAACGGAATTAATTTTTCTTATGTGGGCGAGGTAGCAGCTACTAATAAAATATCACCACAATATTTTCTTGCAGATAAAAATTTACCTGCTGCTGAGTATGTGTATTACCGGTTAAAAATTACTGATAAAGATGGCAGCACTTCTTATAGTAATATTGTAAAATTAAAATTAAAAGCATCCCCCTTTGATTTTTCTATTTTACCCAACCCGGTTGTCAATAAAACTATTTCAGTATCTATTAAAGCCGCTGCATCATCAGCATTTAATATTAATATTTTTAACACAAGAGGTCAACTCATTATAAAAAGACAAATCAATAATTTATCCGGCTTATCTAGATTTGTAATACCGGCGGCGCAGTTAAGCAGCGGCACTTATACTATCACGTTAGATAATGGTACGGAAAAAATAACAAAGCAATTTATTAAACAATAATAGCAGTCAGTATTTAAAATAATAGGATTAAGCAGGTTGGGCAAAAAACATATTTGTTAGGCTGCGGGCTTATGCCTCATAAAAAAGCGTAAAGATAATTTGAATGGCAGCCATTAAGAAATAAAATTAATTTCCATAATGCTTCCAAAGCAGTGCAGAAATTTTTCTGGTAAGCACCCAGGCTTCATTGCTGTTGTTCCAGCTTTTATCTGCATTATTTTTGGTAAAAATAGATAAAATGTAAGGGCACTTCTTACTGTTTACATACATAATTTCGTTTCTGCATTCATCTACTGCACCATTTTTATCTGCAGTAAAAACGCCTGCAGGCACCTGGCTAAGCGCTTGCTCATCCCAGTATTGCCGGCTTAGTAAGCGCAACATTTTATCGCTAGCCTGCTTGTTTATTATTTTGCCCTGTACTATTTTATACATGATGGAAGCCATTTCGTGGGGAGAAGTTTGCCCCCATCCATATTTAGCCCGATTTACTTCTCTGCCGGGAGTGCGGCTGTTTACACGGGTAGCAGTATATCCGAGGCTATCCAATATTGAATTGATAGTAACTCCGCCACCGGCAAGCCCCTGCAGCCACAGGCTTGCAGTATTATCGCTAATGGTGAGCATTAGCATCATCACTTTACTCAATTCAATAGTGGCACTGTCTTTAAATCTTGAGAGAATATCATCCCCTTCATTGTAATACAAAGAGTCGGTATAAGTAAGCCGCTGGTGATAATCCAATTTCCCCTCTTCTATTTTTTTCATAATACCAATAAGTATGGACACTTTTACAATACTTGCTGTAGAAAATACTGTATCAGCATTGATAGCTACATATTTATTGTGTTTTAAATCATGTACGTAAATGCCAATATCGCCATGAAACCCCTTGATTAAATCAGTAATTTCTTGTTGAAGTTTTACATCATTTTTTTGGGCAAAAGACGCTATGCTACACAGCATAAAAGCCAGGCAAATTGTTTTTTTCAAGCTGTAGAATTTTGATGATTTAAAGTTATGCAATTTTAAAGATAAAACTCCTGTAAAACAATACCATTCATACCTTAATGGCATTCTTCAATTTACAAACCAAACCCTTATTTTTGCTATCCATCCTTTAGGAAAAAAATGGCAAAAGCAGCAGGAGAAACCCCTTTAATGCAACAACACAATGCCATCAAGGCCAAATACCCTGATGCAATATTGCTATTTAGGGTAGGCGATTTTTATGAAACATTTGGGCAGGATGCCATTATTACATCGCAGGTATTAGGCATTACGCTTACAAAAAGAAACAATGGAAACCCTGCTGCATCTGAGCTTGCGGGCTTTCCTTATCATGCGCTGGATACCTATTTACATAAATTGGTAAAAGCCGGTTACCGGGTAGCCATTTGCGATCAGTTAGAAGACCCCAAAGCTGCCAAAGGCATTGTAAAACGGGGCGTAACCGAATTAGTAACACCCGGCGTAGCTACCAATGATAAGCTGTTAGAACATAGCAGCAACAATTTTTTAGCAGCATTACATCTTACAGAAAATAGCATTGGTATTGCATTTTTAGACATCAGTACCGGCGAGTTTTTTATTGCCGAAGGCGATAAAGAATACGCCGATAAATTATTACAGAGCCTTCAACCGGCGGAAGTAATTTTTCAACGCAATAAGCAAAAATTTTTTAAAGAAAATTTTGGCCACAGCTTTTTTACTTATGGCTTAGAGGAATGGATTTTTGCGGAGCCTTATGCCACCGAAATATTGCTCAAACATTTTGGTACCCATAGCCTTAAAGGGTATGGCGTTGATGGCTTAACCAATGCCATCATTGCTGCCGGAGCTATTCTTCATTATCTTAAAGATACCGAGCACCCAAATCTTCAGCACATTACTTCCTTACAGCGCATCAATAAAGATGAGCACTTATGGATGGATAAATTCACCATCAGAAATTTAGAACTGCTGGGCGAAAACAACAGCCTTTTTAAAATTATCAACAATACCGTATCGCCCATGGGGGCAAGGCTTTTGAAAAGATGGATGCTGATGCCATTGAATGATATGGGGCGAATAAATGAAAGAATAAATGCCACAGAATATTTTATTAAAGAGACTGAAAACCGGAATAAAATATCTCACCACATAAAACTGGCTGGCGATATAGAAAGGCTTGCCGCAAAAGTACCTTTAAAAAAGATAAACCCCAGAGAAGTATTACAGGTAGCAAAGGGATTGCAACAAACCGAAATTGTAAAACAAATTTGCCAAACATCAGATAACGAATACTTAAAGCGGCTTGGAGATTCGCTTAACCCATGCCGTTATATTCTCGATAAAATATTAAAAGAAATAAATGAAAACCCTCCGGCTGTTTTAAATAAAGG
>JAFDXD010000140.1 GCA_018268135.1 Bacteroidota bacterium | reverse complement strand
TAAATGATGCCCGTCATCTCTACGGACGTAGAGACGGGTTCGAGTCCCGTCCACTCCGCAAAGCCTCACCTTAAAGTGAGGCTTTGTTATTTATGTCCTACTTTGTTTACATTATTCAAAGCCAATTGGATTTTACTTTCTATAAAGGGTCTTCAGAAAACCCTTTGGAAAGGTTGTTAAACTACCCTCAAAATTGCCATCAAAAAACAACTATTTGATGACGCCAACCTACAAATTAGGCTACTCTCCTATTAATACAACCGGTTAGTCATTTTTAAAGATCATAAGAATTAAAGCTTACGCTAATAAGCTGTTAAAAAACAATTCAGAAATAATAAAATAAAAAAATCAAAGTTCTGTTTGCTGAGAGCTAAAAATAGAATGTTATTCTTTTGAAATCGTAGCATAACGCAATGAAACTTATAATTTATCCATACTATCTTTGCCCCATATCAAATGAAAAAAATCAGCTTATATAGTAAAAAATTTATTTTAATTGTACTTACCCTGCAAATACTTAATATAAGTGTAAATGGGTGCGAATATACTCAACGATTTATTGATGAAAAAGGACGAATTGAAACCTCTAAAAACCAAATAGACAGCCTGGCCGAATATGTTACAGAAATATTACTTGGTCACCGCAATGCCATACCCGAGTTTAAACATAACCATACAAAAAATGACCAGGAAATGGCAAAAACACAAATTCAATTTTTTGCCCATCAAATACCAGAATTCATCTCCACAAAAAACTCATACCCAATAATTGTAAATTACTTTTGTTACAACAATCAATATTATTCTCTTTTTTATCCCGAGATAAATCCACCCCCTCCTAAGCAAGCTTAATTTTTTTTACTGAGATTTTGTATGTTTTGAGCAGTGATATTGCTATGAATAATTCATAGAAAAAGCTGAGCATACAAATATAATTTCATCATTTTTTTACTCCAATTGGAATATTCGATTTTAAAAACTTCGTGTTCCATTGATTGAAAACGAAAGTTTCAAAACACTTTCATTTCAAATTATACAACTATAAATTTTGCAGATGCCAATTTTAAAAAAAATAAAATGTTGCTATTTTGCTATTCTATTGTGTCCGTGTATATCAAATGCACAGCAGGTAAATAGTTTGACAGATACAATAAAATTTTCTATTGACAGTTTGGACCATGTTTTTTTGCAAAATAATTTGCAACTCCTTGCTCAGAAATACAATATTGATGCACAGAGGGCCTTAGAAGCACAGGCCAAATTATACCCCAATCCCAATGTACAATTCTCATCAATTTTATATAACTCACAATCCAAACAATTATTACCGGTTGGTACTAATGGCGAAGTAACAGCCCAATTATCGCAAATGATAATACTTGCAGGCAAAAGAAATAAACAAATAAAAATGGCGCAAGCCAATACTCAGCTTACTCAGCTACAATTTATTGACCTTTTACAGACTTTAAAATTTACGCTGCATACAGACTTTTACAGCTTGTATTATTTGCATAAATCAGCATCGGCTTATACTGATGAAATCAGCTCTTTACAAACACTCAATAGTGGTTTTGAAACACAATTAACTCAGGGCAATGTTTCAAAAAAAGAAGCGCTTAGGATAAAGGCTCAATTGTACAGCCTTCAATCCGAATACAACGATCTTATCAACAAAATAAATGACATACAAAGTGAGGTAAGAACAATACTTCATTTGCAAAAAGTATTTATTATGCCAACGGTAGATGAACAATGGGTAAACAATCTTTCTGCTACACAATTTCCATTGCAAACAATAATTGATAGCGCCATGCAAAATCATTCAGACTTAAAAATTGCTAAACTAAATACGGAAATCAACCAAATGAATTATGGATATCAAAAAGCAATGGCCGTACCAGATTTGACTGTAATAGCCGGGTACGACCAACAAGGCAGTTTTACCAAAAATTATAATTCAATTGGAATTGCCATGGATCTTCCCTTTTTCAATCGCAACCAGGGAAATATCCGCTCTGCAAAAATACAAACCCAGATAGCACAGGTAAACGAGCAAAACACAGAAGCAACTATACAGGAAAATATTTACAATGTGCTTACCAAAGCTGCCACTTACGATAACCTTTTACACAGCAGGGATACACAATTTGACCAAAGTTTTAAAGCCCTTCAACAATCTACACTTGAGAATTACAGGCAACGCAATATCAACCTGCTTGATTTTTTAGATTTTTATGACGCTTATAAAAACAATGTGTTACAAATTAATAGTATTCAAATAAACAGATTAACTGCCTTTGAAGCTATCAACTATTATAGCGGTAGTATATTTTATAAATAAATATTTTTTCACCTGACATCATTTAAAAAACAGAATATTTCTATTTCATCTTACTTCAAAAAAGGATCAATAATCTAAATAAATATGAAAAAAATCAACAAAAAAATATTGGGAATATTAAGTAGTGCAGCATTGATATTACTAATGCAAAGTTGTTCTGAAAACCAAACTCAAACATCTGAAACATCAGATAAATATGTGCTACCCGATTCATTATTAAAAACACTTAATATAGACTCCGTACAAAATCTCGATTAC
Organism: Bacteroidota bacterium; assembly: GCA_018268135.1. Lineage (GTDB taxonomy): Bacteria > Bacteroidota > Bacteroidia > Chitinophagales > Chitinophagaceae > Ferruginibacter. The sequence goes on along the minus strand of JAFDXD010000140.1, from coordinate 67,021 downwards.
TCAAGCATCATCACACTCACAGGGCAGGTAGATTATGATGCTGACCATGTGATAAAAATTTATCCGATGGTTAGTGGCAGTGTGCTTGATGTGCCTGCATTGCTTGGAGACAATGTAAAGCAGGGCGATAAGCTTGCTGTATTGCGAAGCTCTGATATGACCGGATATAGTAACGATGTAGCCAATGCCGAAAGCAACTACCAAATTGCAAAAAGAAACAAAGAAACTACCATCAGCATGTACAAGAGTGGTTTATCATCAAAGGTAGATAGTTTAAATGCTTCAGAACAATACCTTCAGTCAAAGTCAAATTTGGAAAAAGCACACCGCATTTTACAAAATAATGGCGGCTCGGCAAATGGCGAATATGTAGTACGTGCCCCCATTTCAGGCTTTATTGTAGAGCGAAATATCAATACCGGAATGGTAGTAAGGCCAGATAATAGCAGCAACATGTTTACCATTTCTAATTTAAATACAGTATGGGTAATGGCAAATGTGTATGAGTCAAATATATCTTTTATAAAGGAAGGAGATAGCGTAAATATCACTACCCTTTCCTATCCCGGAAAAATATTTCATGGAAAGATTGACAAAGTAATGAATGTATTAGACCCCGATAAAAGAGTAATGAAAGTTAGAATTGTGTTGCAAAATCCCGGGTATTTATTAAAGCCGCAAATGTTTACAAGTGTTAGTGTTAATTATTCCGGCAACACCAAATCACTTGCTATTCCCACAAGTGCTCTTGTATTTTCAGACAATCAATATTACATCCTGGCTTATAACGGGCCGGCAGATATAGTAATAGTACCTGTGCAGGTAAATGGCACAAAAGGAGATAAAACTTTTATAACGGGCGAAATAAAAGAAGGGCAACACATCATAGCATCTAATGCGTTATTGATTTTTCAGCAATTGAATGCATAGTGATACAAAATGCTTACATGCGATGATATCAATTTGTATAATTTTCTTTCCATTTATAATTCTTTTTAAGCAATCATAATGAATAAATTTTTTAAAAAAGTATTGGCCTTTTCTCTAAAAAACAAATACATGGTGTTTTTTAGTACAGCCATACTCGTTACATGGGGTATCATTACTTTTCAAAGTATGCCCATAGAGGCTTTTCCGGATGTAACGAATACCACCGTTCAAATAATAACACAATGGCCTGGACGAAGCGCAGAGGAAGTAGAGAAATTTGTTACCATTCCACTAGAAATTTCAATGAATCCTGTGCAAAAAAAAACCAGTCTTCGTTCTACCAGCATATTTGGCTTATCGGTATTAAATATTGTATTTGAAGATGGTGTGTCAGACGACTATGCAAGAATGCAGGTAAATAATTTATTAGCCAGTGCAGATTTACCTGAAGGCGTACAGCCAAATGTACAACCACCTACCGGCCCCACCGGAGAAATTTATCGCTATACTTTAGAAAGTAAAATGCGCACGCCGAGAGAATTAAAAACCATTCAAGACTGGACTGTTGACCGTGAGATTAGATCTGTACCTGGCATTGCTGATATTGTAAGTTTTGGAGGCATGGTAAAATCATACGAAATTCAGGCAGACCCACGCAAGCTTAGCGACAGGGGCATATCTGCACTGGATGTGTACACTGCTGTTTCAAAAAGCAATATCAATATTGGTGGTGATATTATAGAAAAAAACGATCAGGCTTATGTAGTACGTGGCATTGGGCTGCTGAATAATATAAATGAAATAAACAACATACTGATTGAAACAGTAAAAGGGATGCCTGTATTGGTAAAAGACGTGGCAAATGTAAGCATTAGTAACCTGCCTCGCCTTGGAGCAGTAGGCCGTACCGATGCCATAGATACTATAGGTAACAGCAGAATTTATAAAGACAACCCAGAAGCAGTAGAAGGCATTGTATTAATGCGTAAAGGCGAAAACTCAGATAAAGTAATTGATGCACTCGCTCAAAAAATAAAGAAATTAAATACGCATATTTTACCACCCGATGTAAAAATTGTTCCTTTTTACAACCGGGAAGACCTTGTACATTATTCTACACACACAGTGATGCACAATCTTACTGAAGGTATCATCCTTGTTACACTTATTGTTTCACTCTTTATGTTTAATTGGCGCACCACTTTAATTGTTTCCATTATTATTCCTTTGGCGCTCTTGTTTGCATTTGTTTGCCTGCATCTCATGGGCATGTCTGCCAATCTGCTCTCTTTAGGTGCTGTTGATTTTGGAATTATTATTGACGGGGCCGTGGTAATGGTAGAAGGCCTCTTTGTGTTACTGGACAATAAGGGTCATCAAATAGGTATGGATCGGTTTAATAAATTAGCCAAACTCGGAATATTGAAAAATAAAGGTGCAGAATTAGCAAAAGCAATCTTCTTTTCAAAACTCATTATCATTACAGCGTTGCTACCCATCTTTGCATTTCAGAAAGTGGAAGGCAAAATGTTTTCGCCTCTGGCATATACACTGGGCTTTGCTTTGCTTGGTGCATTAATATTTACATTGACCCTGGTGCCGGTACTGGTAAGCATTTTATTAAAGAAAAATGTAAAAGAAAAACACAATCCTGTAATAATTGCTATTACCAAAACCATCATGCGCATCTTCACTTTTAATTATAAAAGAAGATCGCTGGTAATGATAGGAGCTGTAATATTTGTGGTGGCAGGGCTTTGGTCATTCAAATTTTTGGGGAGTGAATTTTTACCTGAATTAAATGAAGGCTCTTTATATGTTAGGGCCACATTACCCTATAGTATTGATTTAGACAAATCCATAAATATTGCTAACCAAATGAGAAAAATTCTCGTAAGTTTTCCTGAAGTTACAAGAGTTATTTCTCAAGATGGCAGGCCGGATGACGGCACCGATGTAACCGGTTTTTACAATATAGAATTTAATGTAGCCATGTATCCAAAAGAAAAATGGAAACGCAGCATTACCAAAGATCAATTAATAGATCAAATGCAAAAAGCACTTTCCATTGTACCAGGCGCCGATCTCAATTTTTCTCAACCCATAATGGATAATGTGGAAGAAGCCGTATCTGGGGTAAAAGGCTCAATTGTAGTGAAAGTATTTGGCGATTCGCTTGACTACATGGAAGGTGAATGTAATAAAATTTATGATGTACTAAAAACTGTACACGGATTTGAAGATTTGGGAGTCATTAAAAATCTTGGGCAGCCAGAGTTAGATATAGATTTGAATCAAAATAAAATGGCGCAGTATGGTGTTACTACTTCAGATGCCAATGCTGTAATAGAGATGGCAATTGGGGGTAAGGCCGCTACACAATTATATGAAGGCATTAAAAAGTTTAATATTCGTATCAGGTTTCCCGAAGAATTTAGAAAAAATGCTGATGATATTGGAAACCTTTTGGTGCCTACTATTAATGGCTCGCAGGTACCTATAAAAGAAATTGCAGATATTAATTATAAAACCGGGCCCTGTCTGATTTTTAGAGATGATAATCAGCGATACTCTGCAGTAAAATTTTCTGTACGTGGCCGGGATATGGGTAGTGCAATTGATGAAGCTCAACAAAAAGTAGCCAAACAAATTCATTTAAAAAAGGGTTACAATATGGTATGGCAGGGCGATTTCGAAAATCAGCAAAGAGCACAAAAACGCCTGGCTCAGGTGGTACCCATCAGTCTTTTGTTGATTTTCTTATTGTTGTTTATCATGTTTGGAAATTTTAAAGATGCCGGTCTCGTATTTACCAATGTACCATTTGCTGTGGTAGGCGGTATTGGCGCCCTACTTATCACCGGCACAAATTTTAGTATATCTGCCGGTATAGGTTTTATTGCTCTCTTTGGTATTTGCATTCTCGAAGGGGTATTGCTCATTACTGCCTTTAAACAAAATATGATGATTAACAAACATCATCACAGAATGTTGTACACTTCCATAAAAACAGGAGTGGAATCTTTAGTAAGGCCGGTAGTGATGACATCTCTGATGGCGGCGATTGGTTTATTGCCTGCAGCCATTTCCACAGGTATTGGCTCCGAAAGTTCAAGACCACTGGCCAGGGTAGTGATTGGAGGTATTCTTTGTGCAATGGTATTTTCTCTACTTGTTTTTCCTCTTATTTTTCGCTGGGCTTATCGCAAAGTAGATACAAAGCACATCGATATTCCTGAAGAAAATACAACCACTTAAGAATATTTTATTTTTAGGATTAGGTAGAATGAGTACCAAACAAATTTGAGAAGTATAGGGCTTGGGCCTCATAAAAAAAGCGTTAAGAAAATTCATTCAAATTTTTAACTTTTTTTATGAGGCCTTTTTTTTTTTGTAACTTTTTGTTTCAACTCAAAAAGTAAAAAGAGGTTTGATATTAAATTACATAATCCTGCTAATGATAAATAAATTTTTTATAAAAAAAATGTAGAGAGTGTGCTTTAGATTTCAAAATAGGCCTTACTAAATTTTCCCAAATTTTTTATAATAAGCAATTAAAAAACCTGTTACTTCATCATAGCTATAAATACCCTGCGGTTGCTTATTCCCCTCCAGGTATTTGCCATACAGCCAACGAATGACAGGCTCTAAAGGAGTTTGGTGGCTTCGGCTAAATGCAATCCATTCTTTAATATCTGCCAGCACCGGCTCACTTAATTGTTTGGAATAATTTTTTGCAGCAACAGAATCAATTGCAAAAAGATTTCGATTGGCATAAGTAAAAAGATCAAGATACACTGAGTATTTAAATAAGGTATCACTTGATGCTGATGCTGCCAGGTACCCCACAAAATTGGCTTCCATTTCTTTTGCATAGCCCAATTGATGAGCTACCTCGTGGCAAGCAGTATATGGCTGTGAAAATTTGGGAATGCTTGTATTTACCTGCGCCTCGCCGGTAAATGGATTATAATATCCGCTAAAGCCTGAGTAATTTCCTATCCAGCCCCATATTGATGATTTTAAGGAAACGGGCTTATATTCTAAAAATGGATACTGTTCGTCAATATTTTTATAAGCATTTTGAACCATTAAAAACAACTGCTTATTGGTTGGATATGGTTCTTGTAAATTAATAATACTTTGTTTGCTGGCATTTACCTTTTGCAAAAGCATCGCATTCATGCTCTCTAATTCGGCAGTATTGTACAATTCCATTTTTAGCCCCAATTGCTTTGCAATCCCTTCCCTGTTATAATTAATGCCCCAAAGTATATTAAAAATAATGTAGAGGATACACAATCCCAAAAAGGCTCTTTCAATTTTATCTTTCCAAAATACCTTTCCTTTTTTCTTTTGAAAAAGAAATACTACCCCCTTTATTAACTTTGAAAGCAACCAAATAAAAAAGCATCCATATAAAATATCGCCAAGGCTAAAGGGTAACCATCCAAAAATATACCTTAAAAAATGCGAAACAGGTACATAAAACCTTGTACTATACCCATTTTCTACCCTTTGCTCACTAGCACTATAAATATGTATAATAATACAAATACTTAATAAAATAATGCCCTTAATTTTACGTCTGCTTATCGCCATATAGGGCTTAAAATTAGTGAATCGGGCTTATTTACCCATTTTTAGCCTAAAATCTGGTAAAACATGTATTAATATTGATAGTTTTTGATTACCTTTGCCGTCCTTTAAACTGAACACAATGGCTAACAGACGAACATTTGAGATTGCTTTTGTGGGGTTAAAGCCTGGCATTCACCAGTTTGAATACCAATTAGATGATAAGTTCTTTATAGAAAAAGGGGCGGAAGATTTTACAGATGCACATACAAATGTAAAACTCTCGTTAGAAAAAAATACCGGTTTTATGCTCCTAAAGTTTGAAGTAGGAGGCAGTGCAGTAGTAACTTGCGACAGGTGTGGAAATCCGTTAAAAATGGATCTTTGGGACGAATTCAATATGCTGGTAAAACTGGTAGAAAACCCTGAAGAGATGAATGAGCAGGAAGAAGACCCTGATGTATATTACATCTCCAGAACAGAAAGCCACTTGTATGTGGGAGATTGGATTTATGAATTTGTAATGCTAAGTGTGCCCATGCAAAGAATGTGTAGCGATGAAGAAATGGGCGGGCCGAAATGTAACCTTGAAGTGTTGAAAAAATTAAAAGAAATGGAAACAAGGGTTACAGAAAACAATGCAAATTCATTGTGGAAGGGTTTAGATAAATTTAAAGAAAACTGAACATAAGTTCATTATTGAAATATCATACATACTAATTTTAATTTTTAAAAAATAAAGTCATGCCAAATCCAAAAAGGCGCCACTCTCAACAACGCAGTGCAAAAAGAAGAACACATTATAAAGCAGTAGAAGCCACACTTAGCAAGGATGCTACTACCGGCGAATTACATGTGCGTCACCGTGCTCATGTAAGCGAAGGAAAGCTATATTACAAAGGCCAGGTTGTTTCAGAAAAAGCCCCACTAAAAGCTTAATACTTATTTGGCGAAAAGATTTTGATTCCAAAATCAAAGATTGAGTAACTTCAACCTTTGGTTTTGGAATTTTTAATTTTTAAAATATTGATTGATGATTACTATAGGATTAGATATGATGGGAGGCGATTATGCACCACTCGAAGCAGTAAAAGGAGCTTCTGCTTTTATGGCCTATAATAAAGAAGAGGTACACCTGGTGCTAATTGGCGATGAAGAAAAATTAAAACTATACCTTGATGGAAATAGTATGAACCCCTCTACCTATAGTATTGTACATGCTGCCCAGGTAATAGAAATGCACGAGCATCCTACCAAGGCGCTAAAAGAAAAACAACAATCATCTATTGCCATCGGCTTTCATTTACTGGCTACTAATAAAATAGATGCTTTTATCAGCGCCGGCAATACAGGGGCCATGATGGTAGGGGCATTATTTAGTATCAAAGCCATAGAAGGTGTTTTGCGCCCCACTATTGGCGCATATATGCCACGAGAAAACGGCACCCTTGGATTATTGGTAGATGTTGGGCTGAATGCAGATTGCAAACCCGAAAACTTAAATCAGTTTGCAATTTTAGGCTCATTATTTAGTGAGCATATTTTAAATATACCAAGCCCAAAAGTAGGTCTTGTAAATATTGGGGAAGAAGAAGGTAAAGGAAATATTCTCACACAAGCGGCCTACCCTCTTCTAAAAGAAAATAAACAAATAAATTTTGTTGGCAATATAGAAGGCAGGGATATCCTGATGGATAAGGCAGATGTATTGGTGTGTGAAGGCTTTACTGGCAATGTAGTTTTAAAATTAGCAGAAAGTATTCACGACCTTACAAAGCGCCGCAATATTCAGGATGAATATTTTGACCGTTTTAATTTTGAAACCTACGGAGGAGTGCCCGTATTAGGTGTAGCAAAGCCGGTAATAATTGGGCATGGCATATCAGGCTACACAGCTTTTAAAAACATGATAAATATTGCATGCCGTATGATGAAAACCGACCTTACCGGTAAAATTAAAGCAAGCTTTTCCTAATAATTATTTCTTCTTTGCTCTTAAAAAATAAGGTCATAAAAAATAATGTAATGTAAATAAGAACAGCCTTCGCAATTTTTATTTCTTACGCTCTTCTTTTACAAATTTTTTAAATAGCCCAATGGTTTTATCCAGGTTTTTGTAAGAAACTGCATCATTTAAAAACCAGCTTTCAAAGCCGGAAGGAGGCAAATACACTCCATGTTTCAGCATAAAATGAAACAACCTGTTAAATAACGAAATATCGCATTGTGATGCTGAAGCAAAATCAGTAACCGCCTGATTAGAAAAGTGTACACTTATCATAGATCCAATCTGGTTTATCACAAAAGGAATATCACTTTTTACTAATACTTCGTTTATTCCTTCCCGTAAGTAAGAGGTTTTAGCTTCCAGCGACAAATAAATTTCAGGTTTATCTTTTAACTCTTTTAAAGTAGTGTAGCCGGCAATCATTGCAATAGGGTTTCCACTCAATGTGCCTGCCTGGTACACATTGCCCAATGGCGCTATATGTTCCATAATTTTTTTCTTTCCGCCAAATGCACCAACAGGCATGCCCCCACCTATTACTTTACCATAAGTTACCAAATCGGCATTAATATTCAGCCGCTCCTGTGCCCCACCGGCACTAAGCCTAAAACCCGTCATCACTTCATCAAAAATGAGTACAATATTGTTTTCATCACATATTTTTCTTAGCCCTTCTAAAAAACCGGGCATGGGCAATATACAGCCCATATTGCCTGCCACAGGTTCTAAAATGATTGCGGCTATTTCATTCTTATTTTCATCTACCAATTTTTGCACGGCTTCCAAATTGTTGTAAGCTGCTGTAAGCGTATCATTGCTAACACCTGCACTTACGCCGGGCACAGTTTGAATATTAAAAGTAGCCAATCCACTTCCTGCTTTTACTAAAAATGCATCCGCATGGCCATGATAGTTGCCTTCAAACTTGATGAATTTATTTTTACCGGTAAAGCCTCTGGCCAATCGCAATGCACTCATGCAAGCTTCTGTGCCACTACTTACCATTCGTATCAAATCAATGTTAGGAGCCATACTTTTTATTAGCTCCGCCATTTTTATTTCAAGCTCTGTAGGGGCGCCAAATGAGGTAGAATAGCTTGCATATTTTTGTATTGCATTTATTACAGGCTTATGTGCATGCCCCAATATCATTGGCCCCCAGCTTGCAATGTAGTCAATGTATTTATTGTCGTCAGCATCATACAGGTAGCTTCCTTTTGCTTTTGCAATAAAAACTGGCGTACCACCTACACTTTTAAAAGCACGTACCGGCGAATTAACTCCACCCGGTATTGACTGTTGTGCCCGTTCAAAAAGCTTTTTACTTAAGGTTGTATTCATCTTAATATTTCTAAAATAAAATTACAGAATTATAAAAGGCGTATAATCACTAAAGGCAATTATCTATTACGCTAATAATTTTGCTGCGTCTTTTGCAAAATAAGTTGCTATCAGGTCGCCCCCTGCTCTCTTGATAGAAGTAAGGGTTTCCAGGATAGCTTTATTTTCGTCTATCCATCCCCGTTGGGCAGCAGCTTTTATCATAGCATACTCGCCACTAATATTGTACACACTTACCGGAACCCTTACAGCATTTTTTACTTCACGAACAATATCAAGGTAAGGAAGCCCTGGTTTTACCATCACTATATCAGCCCCTTCCTCCACATCCATCAATGCTTCTTTTACAGCTTCTATCCGGTTTGAATAATCCATCTGGTATGTTTTTTTATCACCAAAGCCGGGGGCGCTATCAAGAGCATCTCTAAATGGGCCATAAAAACAAGAGGCATATTTTGCACTATAAGCCATAATGCCGGTATTGGTAAAATGATGATTCTCTAAACCTTGCCTAATGGCTCCAATGCGGCCATCCATCATATCGCTTGGCGCCACCATATCTGCCCCGGCAGCAGCATGGCTAATGCTCATTTTTACAAGTGCTTCTACCGTTTCGTCATTTACTATTTCACCGTCTTTTACTATTCCATCATGCCCGTATGAAGAAAAAGGATCGAGCGCCACATCGGTCATCACGTACATTTCAGGCACTGCACTTTTAATGGCCATAATACTTCGCTGCATAAGCCCGTTTTCATTCCATGCTTCTTTACCGGTATTATCCTTTAACTCATCTTTGCATTTAATAAAGAGTAAAACTGATTTTACTCCGAGGCTCCAAAGCTCTTTTACCTCTTGTATTGTACCATCTAAACTTCTACGATAATAACCAGGCATGGAAGCTATTTCGGTAGTTTTATTCTCCCCTTCATCAATAAATAATGGAGCTATAAAATCTGCAGGTGTTAAAATAGTTTCTGCCACCATGCTTCTTATAGCAGGTGTAGTGCGTAAAATTCTGTTTCTATTTTGTAAATACATAAAAAAAATATGAATTGTTCTTCTTAAATTAATATTGTTTTGCTGTTTCCAAAGTATTCCATTTTTCCATGCCTATTTGTTGCTTGTTACAAAAATATTGCGATTTATTTATTTGTAATTTCAGTACCCAACTTATTACTAACGGTAATGCCTAACCAATCTTTAGGGCAAAGGCAGGCTTGCAACAATTTATCTTCTTCACTTCCTTCTATTGGCTTGTAATCATATAACCATTTTGCTCTTGGTGGCAAGCTCATTAAAATGCTTTCAGTTCTGCCATTTGTTTTTAATCCAAATAATGTACCCCTGTCGTGTATTAAATTAAACTCTACATATCGCCCACGGCGAATTTCCTGCCAATCAATTTCTTTTTGAGTATAGGCATTGTTTTTTCGCTTTTGCACAATGGGTAAATAGGCTTGTAAAAAATTATCTCCATTGGCTTGCTGAAAAGCAAATAAACGCTCGGCTTCAGCATCGTCTTCAGGCCGTAAATGTTCATAAAATACACCACCTATGCCACGCATTTCATTATTTCGGTGGGTATTGGTAAAATATTCATCACACAAAGCCTTACACTCTGGATAAATATGATTGCCAAACGGGTCAATAGCATTTTTAAATGTAAGATGAAAATGAATGGCATCTTCTTCAAATAAATAATAAGGTGTTAAGTCAGCTCCGCCGCCAAACCACCTGTCGCATACATTATCATCTTCATCATATAATTCAAAATATCGCCAGTTGGCATGTACCGTAGGCACATAAGGGTTGAGGGGATGTATTACTAACGATAACCCACAAGCGAACCACTTACTTGCGTCCTGCTTAAGCAGTCCACGCATTTTATCTGTAACCTTTCCATATACTACAGAAGTATTTACGCCGCCTTTTTCAAATACATTCCCTTGCACAATTGTACGGGTAAGTCCGCCACCTCCCTTACCTTCAGCTCTTTCCCACTCATCTTCCGCAAACTTAGCCAGGCCATCTTCTGCCTCAAGTGCACTGCAAATAGTATCTTGCAATTGATGTATGTACTCAATCCACCTGGCTCTAAATTCTTTGGTCTCTGTTTTATACTTCATGGTAAATCAATTTTTAAGGCACACGGTATTCTTTTACTGCCTCTACAAAAGCCCTGGCATGGCTTACCGGTACATTGGGCATAATGCCGTGGCCTAGGTTGGCTATATACCGCTGAGATCCAAAGCTATCAATCATTTCTTTTACAGCTTTTTTTATTTCAGGTATGGGAGCCAGTAATTTTGATGGGTCAAAATTGCCCTGCAAAGTAATTTTATTATTTGTAAAAGTTCTTGCCATTTGCGGAGAGATACACCAATCAATACCAATACCTGCGGCGCTGCTTTCGCTGAGGTCTTGCAATGCATACCAGGCTCCTTTTGGAAATAAAATTACCGGTGCATCATTTTTTAAAGCCGAAGCAATTTGCAATAAATACGGCTGTGAAAATGCTTTAAAATCTGCCGGGCTTAAAGCACCGGCCCAGCTATCAAACACCTGTAATGTATCTGCACCGGCTTTTACCTGGGCTTTTAAATATTGAATGGTAATATCGGTAATCTTTTGTAATAAATGATGTGCTACCAACGGTTGCGTATAAGCGAATTCTTTTGCCTTATCCCATGTTTTACTTCCTTTACCTTCTACCATGTAGCAAAGCAAGGTCCAGGGGGCTCCGGCAAATCCTATCAAAGGCACTCGCCCATTAAGCTCTTTTTTTGTGAGCGTAAGTGCATCCATCACATACTGCAATTTTTCTTCTACAGTATCTGTTCTTAAGGCATCTACATCTTTTTGCTCCTGTATTACTGAAGGCAATAACGGGCCTTTGCCTTCTTCCATCAATACCTGCAATCCCATGGCTTGTGGTATCACTAAAATATCTGAAAAAATAATTGCAGCATCTACCCCTACCTGGTCTATTGGCTGCAATGTAATTTCTGCAGCAAGCTCCGGTGTTTGTACTCTTGTAAAAAAATCGTACCTGGCTTTAAGTTTTAAATAATCGGGGAGGTAGCGGCCAGCCTGGCGCATCATCCATACGGGTACCCGCTCAGTCTTTTCTCCTTTTAATGCTCTTAGCAATAAATCGTTTTGTATCATTTTATGCTTTATAAATTATGGTTTTAATCAGGTAAAATACTCTACCATTTTTTCTATTAAATTTTGTTTTGCAGGCTCATCACTTATAATAATTTTATTGCTGCAATATTTTTTTACTTCCCGAGCTGTAGTTTGGCCAATTGCAAATACAATGGTAGCCGCTGGTATTTTATTTACCGAAAAAAAACTTTGTACAGCGCTTGGGCTGAAAAATAAAATGCCAACATATTCTTTCGATACTTTTTGCGGCAATGGAATAGTTTCATACAGCACTATTTCCTGTACTTCTATGCCGGCTTCATTTAAAAAATTTGGCAATTCGTCTCTTCTTTTATCTCCACAGAAAAAAATCACTTCTGATACGCTCTCATTTTCAACAATCAGGCTTGCAAGTGCCATTGCATCATTAGCTGTGCCTACAATGTTGCTTTTGCTAAATTGTTGTTGCAGCCTGTGTTTAGTTGCATTGCCTATGCAGTATATATTCCATACCGGCTGCTCTCCATGCATAAATGAGGCTACAACCTCTACCGCATTCATACTTGTAAAAATTACCGTTGCAGATAAGCTCAATGTATTTTCAATTTCCTGCTGTACTTCTACTGTTTCAATAGCGGCTGTGCTGATAAATGAAATAGTATCTAAAGCAATATTATTTTTATTACAAATGTCGATGGCTTCGTTATCAACAGGCCTGGTGCACAATATTTTAATTTTATTTTGCATCCTTTATTTTTTCAGCAATTGAAGCGCCGCCGTTTTGCAATAATTGATGAGCCATTATTCTACCAAATTCTTTTGCTCCTGATATCAATACTTTTTGCTCTACTTGCGCTTTTTCTGTACCGTCTAACGAAAATATATTACCCTTAAAATGAATTTCATTGTTTTTTATTTGTGCCAATGCGCTAATGGGTGTGGAGCATCCTCCCAATAATTCTCTTAAAAAATCTCTTTCTATTTTAGTGCAGGTTTCAGTATCTGCATCATTCAGCAACAATGCTGCAGATAAATTTTTGTCATCATTTTCTCTGGCTACCAACATTACTGCACCTTGTGCAGGAGCCGGTAGCATCCAGTTTAATTCTATTGCTTCTTGTGGCCTTTTATTTACTCTCTCCAGGCCTGCTGCGGCAAAGATGGCTCCTGCCCATTGGCTCTCCTTTAATTTTTGCAACCTGGTATTTACATTACCTCTTATATTTTGAATACTGCTGTGAGGATAGCGGTGCAGCCACTGTGCTTTACGGCGTATGCTGCTGCTGGCAATTTGCAGTGTACTTTGCAAATTAGTGATACCCGATACTGACCCGGTTAAAGACTCTAACAGTTTTTGAGATTCAACATTTGATAATAGTGTGTTATTGGGTACAAAAAGGTCTTTATAATTACCACGCTTTAAAACGGCTGATTGCACAATACCTTTGGGAAGAAGAGTAGGTACATCTTTCATTGAATGTACCGCAATATCAATTTTTTTATTTAGTAAAGCTATATCAAGGCTTCGTGTAAATATACCCTGTACCCCCATTTCGTACAAGGGAGTTTTTAGATCTATATCGCCTTCGCTTTTTATTAATACCAATTCTGCAGCAAACCCATTTTGTTCCAACCCTGCTTTTACTTGTTTTGCCTGCCACAAAGCCAATTCGCTATCTCTTGTTCCTATCTTTATTATTGATTGCATTGTAAATTAGTTAGAAGCCGTAGCAATAAAATCGTTCATAGCTTCTATATATTGGCAGCCGTGCTGGTACTGATGCCGCATTTTTACAGCCATGCCATTGATAACTTTTTGAATTTTTTCTTCGGCTGCTTTATCGCACATATTGGCTACAAGTGCCGGCACCATTGTATTTTCCAATGTACCCGAATGTAATTTTTCGAGGTGTGATTTTACCGCCCTCAATACAGGCACGTGCTTCCTCATTTGATGCCATTCAATAAATGCATCAATATGTTTTTGTATGATGATTTTTACTTTAGGAATTTCATTGGTACGTTTTCTTAATGTTTCATCCTTTATTTTACTTAACTCATCTACATTTAAAAGGGTAATTCCTGGCAATGAATTTACAGTGGGCGCTACATTACAAGGCACTGATAAGTCAATTACAATTTTTGTATCACCGGTTTTAAAATTTTGTTCATCAATGATAGCGTTAGTTGCATTGGTGGCAACAATAATTATATCTGAATGGCTGATATATGTCTGCAATTGTGCCATATCGCCCAGCGAAAACTGGTATTTTGCAGCCAGCTCCGATGCTTTATCAACAGTACGATTAACTAATGTAACCTGAGTGCCGGGCAAATAATCCGCAATATTTTTGCAAGTATTGCTTCCTATTTTGCCTGTGCCCAATAGCAATATTTTTTTTCCTTTTATATTTTTTAATTGTTGTTTAATACATTGCACAGCTGCAAATGATACCGATACTGTGCCTCCACTTAATGCCGTGGTAGTTCTGATTTCTTTTGACGCATTTAATACTTCATTAATCATTCGCTCCATGTATGCGCCCATACAGTTATGCTCTTTCGAAATTTTTGCAGCCTGCTTTATCTGGCCGATGATTTCATAATCACCTAATATTTGCGAATCTAACCCTGCGGCTACATTAAATAAATGCTCTACTGCATGTAACCCGCTTTTGGTATAACAAATGCTTGTAAAAGATTCTTGCTGATGAGCAGCATCTGCACACAACAGTTTACTTAACTGATTGGCACTTTCGGCAAATCCATAAATTTCTGTTCGATTGCAGGTAGATAAAATAAAAAAATGCCTTACGCCAAATTCGGGGGCCTTATTGATAATACTTACATACTGTTCCTGACTTACGGAAAATTTACCTCTAACGGCTGCATCAGTTTTTTTATAATTGATGCCGGCTATAAAAAAATTAGAAATATCTATTGTTTCTCTTAACATCCGAGGTTTTAAGTATTGATTTCTAATTTGCAAAAATACTTGCTACAAATTGTCCTAACTAATTTAAAGAGATCTATATTGTCATTTCTTTGTCAGATTAATAAAAAATTAGTGCCCAATAAAATTTATTGGAAGAATAAAATGACTGCCAAAAATGCTCAACAGAAATTAATAAGATGAGCATCTACACCCGATTGTAGCGGTTAGCTCCTCATACCGCCTTAGCGGTATGAGGACTATGAGCGAAAAGCGGGACAAATGCTGAACAATGATATTCTGCTGTTGTCCTAAATATTTTTTTTGATACTCTTACATTGGCTATTTATACATTTGCAAAATATTTTTATGCTATGCAAAATACGGTTCGTGGAATTTTATTGATGAATCTTGGCTCTCCGGATAGTACGGAAGTGAAAGATGTAAAAAAATACCTTGATGAGTTTTTAATGGATGAAAGGGTAATTGATATGCCTTACCTGCTGAGGCTTTTAATAGTAAAAGGTTTCATTACGCCAAGGCGGTCGGCACAGTCGGCCGAGGCCTATAAAACTATTTGGACAAGTGAAGGCTCTCCATTGATTGTACTTACAGAAAAGCTGAGAGATGCTTTGCAACAATTGGTAAAAGAGCCGGTAGAAATTGCCATGCGATATGGCAGCCTTACACCAAAGATTGCCTTTGATAATTTATTGAAAAGAACCCCAGGGCTAAATGAAGTTATAGCTGTACCGCTGTATCCACATTATGCCATGTCGAGCTACGAAACTGCGGTGGTACATGCAAGGGAAATACATAAAAAAAACAATTACAATTTTTCCTTAAAATTCATAGAACCATACTACAACTCTAATGATTATATAAATGCCCTGGCAGAGAGTATGAAACCTTATCTTCAGGAGGAGTATGACCATATTTTATTTAGCTATCATGGTGTACCGGGCAGGCATATACGCAAAAGTGATACTACCGGAAATCATTGCTTACAATCTGCCGAATGTTGCAATACAGAATCGCCTGCTCATGCACATTGTTACCGGCATCAATGCTTTACCAGTACTAATTTAGTTACCAAAAAACTTGGTATTGCAAAAGAAAAATTCAGCATTTCTTTTCAATCAAGATTAGGCAAAGGATGGCTGGAGCCCTTTACAGATATACGTTTGGCCGAGATGCCAAAGGAGGGTATTAAAAAATTATTAATTATTTGCCCTGCTTTTGTAAGCGATTGCCTCGAAACACTTGAAGAAATTGCCATAAGAGGTGAAGAAATATTTTTGCAGGCCGGGGGAGAAACTTTTAAAATGATACCTTGCATGAATGTGCAACCGGAATGGGTAAACGCTTTAAAGAATTTGGTATTGAATGAAGCTTAATAAATTGCTTTAATAAAATCTTTAATAAGCTATTAAAAAATTTAAATTAAACTAAGCCTTTACAATGTATTATTACATAAAAGCCATACATATTATTTTTATAGTAACATGGTTTAGCGGCATGTTTTATATTCCTCGCCTTTTTATTTACAATACCGAAGCTGAAGAAAAGCCAGAGCCTGATAAAACAATTTTACATAAGCAATTTTCTAAAATGATGAAAGGCTTATGGTTGGGTATTACCTGGCCATCTGCCATACTAACCTTGATATTTGGTGTATGGATGGCTATTTTATATGGCTCATTACCACAATGGTTATTAATAAAATTAGCCTTTGTAACAGGTTTGTATGCATATCATTTTACCCTGCAAAAAATTTATACCGACCAGATAAGGGGTGTTTTTAAATATACTTCTCAGCAGCTTAGGGTATGGAACGAAATAGCCACCGTATTTTTGGTGGCTATCGTAATAACTGTATCGGTTAAACAGGCAATGAGCCCCTTGTGGGGTTTACTTGGGTTAGTTTTATTCATCATTATTTTAATGAGCGCCATTAAGATTTATAAAATCATTCGCTCTAAAAAATAGCCTTAATAAATAAGGTGCTTCTTTTGAGAGAAAAATAGTAAAATAAATATTGCTGCAATAATATATCCAAATATAGCAGCAAAGCCGGTTAAAGTAAAGGAGCCAATAAAAATTGCGCCTATAACAAAAGGCAATAATTCACCAATTACATAAAATAAAAATCCCTGCTGTTTTAATTTACGCATTTGCAAAACGCCATAAAAGCAAAGTGCAATTGCTACAATGGATAAAATTAAAATCGGCAACCGGTTTTCATAAGCATGTGTAACCATCTCTTCAAAATGGTTCATATCAGGCATCATTGATTTTGCCCAGGAGGGCATTTTGCCCGAGCTCAATTGCTCTATTACTTTATCTTTATTATCAAAAGAAGTTTTTGAAGAGAAAAACCCCCAGCAGCTACTTAAAAACTGTATGGCACATCCAATGATGGATAGGATAGATACTACATTTAAAGTGCCGCTCATTTTTGGTTGATCAAATTCTCCATTGTCAAGCTTATCATTTGTTACATTTTCCATAATTAATTTTATTTTGTAGAGTTAAAGTTGAGTACAAATTAAGCAAGTAGTTAAAACATTACAAAACTTGTTTTAAAAAAAAATCAGGCAGGCGCCTAACTTTGTTAGCCATGAGTCGTTTTATTCTACATCATTTATTAAACAATACTTTTTTATTAAATGCCGATCGTACTATTTATTGGCAGGAAGAAAAAACGTTAATCCTGTCTGATCTTCATTTTGGAAAAAGCGGTCATTTCCGCAAAAGCGGTATTGGCATTCCCCAAAATATTTTTAAAGAAGATATGCAACGCCTGTTTGCGGCTGTACAGTTTTTCAACCCCTTGCAAATTATTATTGTAGGCGATTTTTTTCATAGCGATATTAATAAAGAAGCCAATTTTTTTTTAAAGTGGAGAAACGATTTTGAGCATCTTACCATCCATTTAATCAGAGGCAATCATGATGTATTACAAAAACAATGGTACCAACAGGCTTCTTTAATATTACATCAGGATATTTTTATACAAAATAATTTTTGTTTTGTTCACGATATCAATGACATTACTGAAAAGGATGACAGGTATTGCTTTTGTGGCCATTTGCATCCCGGCATAAGTATCAGAGGGAAAGCAAAACAAACCATTCATCTGCCCTGTTTTTATTTCACAAAAAAATATGCGGTACTGCCGGCATTTGGCAACTTTACAGGCAGTGTAAGTATTCGTCCGCTTAAGGGAGAACAGGTATATGCCATAGCAGAAAACAACGTTATAAAAATTCAATAAATGCCTGCTATTTTTTTTTGCGGCGTTGCATTTCTTTTTTTATAAGGCTAAGCTCACGCCCGGTTTGCCCTACAGCCGAGCTGTTTTCCTGTGCTCTTCGCATCAGGTAAGGTATTACATCTTTTATAGGGCCAAAGGGAAGATATTTGCTCACACTGCAATGGCTATTGGCAAGGTTAAAGGTAATATTATCACTCATGCCATATAGTTGAGAAAAATGAACATGAGGGTGATTGTGAGGCAGCCCTTTTTCATCAAGCAGTTGAGTGGTATATAAATTACTGTACTCATTATGCGATGCTACAATAAGTGCAATATTTTCCAAATGTTCTACACAAAATTTTACTGCTGCATTGTAATCATTATCGCAGGTATTTTTATCAGGTTGTATTGGCGAAGCATAGCCCATTTCAGCGGCACGTTTTCTTTCTTTTTCCATATAAGCTCCCCTTACCAATTTGGCGCCAAGTATAAAATTTTTCTCTAAGGCCGCCTCATAGCTATCTTTCAAAAATGCAAGCCTGTCGTGGCGATAAAGCTGAATGGTATTATAAATTACTACCTTATTTTTATTATAAGTATCCATCATTAAAATCGTAATGGCATCTACCGGGTCTTGTATCCAGGTTTCTTCTGCATCTACCAATACCCCAATATTATTTTTGCCGGCGCAATCGCATATTTTCAACAATCGCTGTACCGCCCTCTCCCATTCGTCTTTTTCGCCGGCCGATAACTGTTCCAATACTTTGTAATAACGCTTTATCAACGACCCCTCACAGTCATGCATATACGCATCTATCTTCTCCAGCAACCCAAACCTCACTATGCCCGTTATTTTTATACTCATAAATGGAATATTGGCTTGCGTGGCTGCATATTCTATCACCTTAATAAACTCTTCCCTTGCATGGTCGTAGCCCTCTTCACCATCATCCCCGCCTTCTACGCCATAATCTAATATTACCTGCACATTGTATTTACCCAATTTATCTGCTACTGCTGCTGTTTCCTGCAAGGTTTCTCCACCCACAAATTGTTTAAAAATAGTAGAGCGAATAATAGATTTTGTAAACGGCAAATGAGCCTTTATTGCAAAGGGCATAAGCTTCAGGCCCATATTAACCAAAAAAGGACTGCCCATGGTAGAAAACAAAAAATTGGCTTTTTTAAGTTCTTTATCTGACTTATATGCAAAGGCAGATTCTGTATTATCAAATGATATCATAAAACAATTTTAAAAAATCGAAATTACGAAGTACAAAATAAATATTTGTTACACATTATAAAGTAGTGTTTATTTTTTTATACCGGCATTTGTTTTTCATGGCATCATCGTTGCGTCGCAATCCTTTCATCAGCATACCTATACTCTACTCTTACCAAAGCGTAATATTGCAACTATCCATACCCTATCTTTGCAAAAAAATATTTGCAATGGACAAAAAAGCAAGTGAATCCTTAGTGGTAATGACGGAACTGGTTTTGCCAAACGATACCAACAATTTTGGCAACCTGATGGGCGGAAGGCTTATGTACTGGATGGATATTGCTGCTGCCCTTGCAGCCATGAAACACTGTGCAGCGCCGGTAGTAACGGCTTCTGTTGATAATATTTCATTTGAAACTCCTATAAAAATCGGCAATGTAGTGCATATTGAAGCAAAAGTAACCCGGTCTTTTAACAGCAGTATGGAAGTACACATGAAAGTATTTGGCGAAGATGCCATACAGCAATACAGATATAAAAGTAATGAAGCCTATTATACATTTGTAGCGCTTGACCCCACGGGCAAACCAAGGCCGGTTAATAAATTAATTCCCGAAACAGAAGAAGAAAAAAAACTCTATGAAGGCGCATTAAGAAGAAGGCAACTAAGGTTGATATTAGGAGGTAAAATGAAACCGGATGAAGCCAAAGAATTAAAAGCCTTGTTTTTACAGTAATAAAATGTCAGGCATTATGATACAGGATTGATGCTGGCAGCATTTCCATGCTTCATAAATTTTTTACTTTGCTCAATAGCATCCATTATTTGTTCTAATATATTTTCAGTACTGTCATTATAATCTATTTGCATTGGCGCTTTAAATGTAACTTTTAGCAGCGACCCCTTCTTTTTAAATTTTAGCCCTTTTTTATTAAAGGCCCGCCAAAAGCCAGTGATGGTAACCGGTACTACAATGGGTTTATTTTGTTTGATGATAAATGCAGTGCCTTTTCTACCCGGTGCAAAAGGCTTGGTAGTACCTTGCGGAAAAGTGATAACCCAATTATTCTGCAATGCATTATTTATTTTCCGTGTATCAGAAGCATCCAGCCCACGCCTCACTTCTTTACCACCTGCATTCCAGGTTCTTTTTACCGTTACTGCTCCTGCCAGGGTAAATATTTTAGTGAGCATGCTCTTCTTCATTGTTTCTTCTGCCGCCACATATTTAATACGAGTAAAAGGCCAAAGCAGGTAATAAGGTAAACCGAGTTTATTTCTTTTTCGCCATCTGGCGGCACAAAAAATATGAATAAAAGTAATTACGTCGGCAAAATAAGTTTGATGGTTACTTACAAATAACACGTTCCTGTTGGGCAGGTTTTCAAGATTTTCCATCCCCTTTATCTCCAACTTGTTTATTATATTAATACCGGGGTAAGAAAATATGCCAATAATTGCATATACCATCCCCTTTACAAATCGTGAATCTTTAAACCGGCGGAAAATTGTACTCATACAAAAATGCAGTTGGTTAAATAAAAAATGTCATTATAGCCAATAAAAGCTAAACATTGGTAGTGCAATTACTTTAAAACAGTAAAATATAGGTATTTATGCAAAACATAAAATATTTTTGCTTTTAATGATTTTTTCTATATTTGAATATTAAATTTTTCACAAAAAATAAATAATATGAAAAAATTATTACTTGCATGTGTTGTTTTGATGGGGTCAGTTAGTTTGGCTTCTGCTCAAACCGCTCCCAAAAAAACACTTACCCTTACTAAAACAACCTCTACTCAAGCTAGCAGAGCCAAACTTACTCAGGAAGAAAGAGTAAAACTAAAAATGGATTTTCTTAAACAAAAGAGCCTTGCAGCTTCTCCAAATGCTCAAAGTGATGCTCCTGCTCCAATCATTCTTTCTAAAAAAACCGCTGAAGTAAAGCAATAATACTTTAGTTATTCAGAAATTTTAATACAATTACCATATTGGAAATTGTGTTTTTTCGATGTTACTCATTAATAAAAAAACAATTATGCAAATCAAAACTACTCTTATTAAAATGCGATACATGCTAAAAAGTGTATTAGCCATGGTGATTTGTTTTGGGCTTTTTATAAGTTCCACACAAGCATCACCAAAAACGGGCAGTCCTAAAGCAGCATGTGTATTTTCAGGCTCTTTAGGTGCTGGCGATGCAACTATGAATTCAAGGCTTTCACGCCCTGGGGCTCCTACTGGTTCATGTTCATCTGCTTATACTACGCCTGCTACTATTTCTGGCGGGCCATTCTTTTATGACACTTATTCTTTGTCAAATACTACCGGGTCATCTCAGTGTGTAACATTTAATCTTACTACTACTGATCTTACTAATGCAAATATTCAGTTTGCTGTATATAACAATGCATTTAATCCTGCCAATTTGGTTACTAATTATCTTGCAGACCCAGGTGTAAGCACAGGTACTCCCGCTCCTGGAGCTGGCATTAGTGCTTCTGTTACTGTTCCTGCTGGTGCAAACTTAATTTTGGTAGTATATTCTACTAACCCAAGTTCAGGTCCTTCAGGTACTGCATCTGCATATACAGTTACAGCATCTAACTTAGATTGTGCTCCTCCTGCCCCATGTGCAGGTACTCCTGCACCGGGAAATACAATTGCTTCTGTTCCTAATGTATGTAATGGAGTTAATTTTTCACTTTCTTTACAAAATGGTACATCAGGATCTGGGGTTACTTATCAATGGCAGGATTCTTCCTCTACTACTGCTAATGCATGGGTAAATATTCCCGGCGCTACCAGTTCTACATTAACAACCAGCCAGTCTGGCCCTACTTATTATAGAGCTGTTGTAACCTGTACTGCCTCTTCCTCTACAGGTACTTCTAATAAAGTATTTGTTGATAAAACTCCTCAATCAGGTTGCTATTGCGATGCTGGTGCACAAAATGGAGGTTTTGAAAGTATTTCTAATTTCTCATTAGGTTCCATCAATAATGCCTCAACTGGTACTACGGGATACGAAAACTTTACCAGCAAAAGTACAGACTTAGTTCAAGGTGCTCTTTATCCATTAGATGTAGAAAATGCATTTGGCTTCTCTTCAGATCAGGTTATTATCTTTATTGATTATAATCATAATGGTAGCTTTACTGACCCTGGAGAAACTGTTTATACATCAGCATTAGGTGCAGGTCCTTATACAGGCAACATTCTCGTTCCAGCTAATGCAATGTTAGGCAGCACCCGCTTAAGAATACGCTTACATGATACCAGCTTTGGCCCTAATGCTACTTCTTGTGGAAATTCAAGTTTTGGTGAGGTTGAAGACTACACTGTAAATATTGTGCCTTGCGTTACACTTACACCTACTCAGCCAGCTAACGCAACAGTATTATGTGGCAACACTGCTAATTTCACTTTAGGTGGCACTGGTTCTTTTATATCTTACCAATGGCAGCAAAGAGTAAGTGCTACCGCACAATGGACTACTGTTACAAACGGTGGAGTATTTTCAGGAGCAAATAGCGCAACCCTTACTATTTCAAATGCTCCAATAAGCATGAATGGTTATCAATACCAGGTTTTATACTCAGGTACATGTACTCCTGCTGCATTTAGCAATACAGCTACCTTAACTGTAAACCCATTTGTACCTACCATTGCTCCGGCTTCTGCATCTATTTGTGTAGGCACTATACAGAAATTAACCATTAACAATATTTCCTCTCCGGTACCAGCAGTTCAAACAACTGCATCTGGTGCAGTAAATGTTCCAATTCCGGATGATGGCACATCAGCAGGTATGAGCAATACAATTGCTACTGCTCCATTGCCAGCAGGCGCTATTGTTACCGGTTTTAGTGTAAAACTTAATATTGCACACTCATGGATTGGAGATTTAGTTATAGCGTTAAAAGCTCCAAACGGTCAGATATTTAACCTTGACTATGGTCTTACCCAAACTGGTGGCTCCGGACCAACAACCGGATTTACCAATACAGTAATCAGTTCATTTGGAACCGCTACCTTGGTTTCAGGTACTGATCCATGGACAGGTACTTTCAAACCTGATAATCAGGATCCAGCCACTGCAGGTTCCGCACCTTTAGGACCTAATGGATTTATTCCTACCACCCGCTCTTATACTACCTTCTTAAATGGTATAAATACAGGTGGTAACTGGACCTTGGCTATTTATGACTTAGGCCCTCCAGATGCAGGTACTTTAAAAGATTGGTCAATTAATGTAAATTATAATGTTGGTGTTCCAGAAACAGGTATATGGGGTCCGGTAACAGGTGGCAATATATTTAAAGATGCCGCAGCTACTATTCCTTATGATAGCACTCAGATAAATACTGTTTATGTGAAACCAACTGTTACTACCAACTATACAGTTGCTGTAAATAACGGAGGCTCATGCGATGGTACAGCTACTATCCCGGTAACAGTAAGCAATCCAATTACAGATGCTTCTATTCCGGTTGCAAATGCAGTTACTTGTGCAGGTAAAAATGCTTCATTTACTGCTACTTCTACTACTGGTGTAGGCGTTAGCCACAGATGGTATGTAAGTACAGATAACGGGGCTACATTTACTAAAATACCTACATCAGGCGCTCCTTACGGAACATCTGCTGTAACTGGTACACTTACTATTACAGGAGCTACTTTAGCAATGAACAATTATAAGTACAAAGACTCATTGTATGTTACTACATGTAGCTCTTATAAATTTAGCAACGTAGCTACTTTAACTGTTAATCCTAATCCAACTATTGTACTGAGTGCTGCTCCGTATAAAAAACTTTACCCAGGATTAACTACTACTATTACTGCAGCAGTTTCTCCTAATCCGGCTGCTACTTATACTTGGTTTAGAAACGGCAGTGCAGTACCGGGTGTTACTGGCAATAGCATAGTTGTAGATATTGATCACTTAGGCTCTTATACTGTAGCTGTAAATGATGTTAACACTTGTAGCAGTACATCTTCTGCTCTTGCTATTACAGATTCTTCCAGCTCTACCTTGTTTATCTACCCAAGCCCTACTACAGGTCAGTTCCAGGTTAGATATTACAACAATCCACCATTAAACCGTGATGGCGGCGTACCAGGCTTCATTAATGTTTACGACTCTAAAGGAGCAAGGGTTTGGAGTAAAGCTTACAGTGTAATAGCAGGTTACACTAGAATGGATGTAGATCTTACTAATTTCTCAAGAGGTATCTACAGAGTAGAACTTACTGATACAAAAGGTGTTAGAATTAAGACTGGCTCAGTTGTCATACTCTAATTACTTGATTTTTTATAAAAAAGCCTCCCAATATTGGGAGGCTTTTTTTTGCTATGTACCCAACAATTTTCCTCCGTATTAATTGCCAAAAATTATTAAAAAAATGTACCTTTGCATCCCCGTATAAAAAACCACGGGATTTATTTTTATGTCATTTCATTTTAAAAAACAACTAAACGCAGAAGATCAGGAGCCAAAAGCTGCCAATGCAGCCGAAGCTACTGCGACAACAAATCAGCCTGAAGAAGCTACTATTGTAGCAACACCCAAAGCCGAACCTAAGGTAGAAACAGCACATGATGATTTTGATTGGAGCAGAGACAAACGCAATGTTTCCTCTTATTCAAAAGAAGAAAAAGAGAAGTATGATGCGGTATATGAAAACACTTTTAAGCAAATTAATGATGGTGAAATGATTCAGGCAACAATTGAATCATTAACAAAAACTGATGCTGTAGTAAACATTGGCTTTAAAAGTGATGGCCTTATCTCTCTTAATGAATTTCGTGATATACCCGGTGGTGTAAAAGTGGGTGATGTGGTAGAAGTAATGGTGGTAGAAAAAGAAGACAGAGACGGAAACCTTAATCTTAGTCGCAAATCTGCCCGTATTACAAGAGCATGGGAAAGAATAGTAGAAGTAAACAAAACAGGTGAAATTGTAACTGGTTATGTTACCAGCAAAACCAAAGGCGGTCTAATTGTAGATGTATTTGGTATGGAAACATTCTTACCCGGTTCTCAAATAGATGTAAAACCTGTAACCGATTATGATCAGTTTGTAGGCAAAACAATGGAGTTTAAAGTGGTTAAGATAAATGAAGCCATCAAAAATGCGGTAGTATCTCACAAAGCGCTAATTGAAAGCGATATTGAGGCTCAAAGAGCTGAAATTATCGGCAAGCTTGAAAAAGGCCAGGTATTGGAAGGAACTATCAAAAATATTACAGATTTTGGAGCCTTTCTTGACCTTGGTGGCTTAGATGGCTTATTGTACATTACCGATATTTCATGGGGACGTATTACACATCCATCTGAAGTATTAAAGATGGATCAAAAAATAAATGTGGTAGTACTTGATTTTGATGATGATAAAAAACGCATCAGCCTTGGCCTGAAACAACTTACTCCTCACCCATGGGATACTTTAGCTGAAAATTTAAAAGAAGGCGAAGTGGTAAAAGGAAAAGTTGTAAATATTGAAGACTACGGCGCATTTCTTGAAATTATGCCTGGCGTAGAAGGCCTGGTACACGTTAGCGAAATTACCTGGGCTAATACTCCTATCAATGCAAAAGAATTCTTTAAACTTGGTGATGAGTATGAAGCCAAAATTGTAACGCTCGATAAAGAAACCCGTAAAATGAGCCTTTCTATCAAGCAATTGACTGAAGATCCATGGACAAATATTGATACACAATTTGCAGAAGGTACCAAACACAAAGGAATTGTAAAAAATATTACTCCTTACGGCGTGTTTGTAGAATTAGCTACTGGCATTGGTGGCATGATACATATCAGCGACCTTAGCTGGCTAAAACGCTTTAATAACCCCAACGAATACACGAAAGTTGGTAATGAAATTGAAGTATTGATTTTAAGCATTGATAAAGAAGGACGCAAATTGCAATTGGGCCACAAACAACTTGAAGAAGACCCTTGGAGCGGCCTGGAAAGCACTTTCACAATAGGATCAGTACATGAAGGCACCGTAATTAAAAAAGATGACAAAGGTGCAATGGTACAATTATCTTATGGCTTAGAAGGATTTGCTCCTGCACGCCATTTGGTAAAAGAAGATGGTAAAACCATTGGTGCAGATGAAATTGCCAACTTTATGGTAATTGAATTTGAACGTAGCGACAAGAGAATTGTGGTTAGTCATACTAAAATATGGGAACAAGCTAAAGAAGATGAAAAGCAGGCTGAACGTAAAGAAAAACAAGCCGAAGCAGAATCTACTAAAAAAGCAGTAAAAAATATACAAAGCAAAGTAGAGAAAACAACTTTAGGCGACCTTGGAGTATTGGCAGGCTTGAAAGCTAAGCTTGATGATGAGTCTGCTTCAGCTACTGAAGAAGCAAAACCAGAATAATCAACTTCTATTAATTTTATCATAGAGGCAGCAAAACGCTGCCTCTTTTTTTTAAAAATATAAGACAAAATTCTTTTAATTTTGGAAATTTGTCTTATATTTGAAGAAATATTTTTTATATGGCTATTAAATCAATTACAGATGATGAGCAAAATTACCTTGTAGAAGAGCAACAGGCACTCTACATTGTAGCACATTCACTAAAAGGAGTTTATGCCAATTCTATAGATGATGTATTGCTTGCCTCAGGCTATGACAAATCATTAATAGAACAAATAATGGACACTTCTTATAAAACCTATAGCCGATATAAAAAAGATAAAAAACGCCTTAATCCCGATCAGAGCGAACGTATTTTAAAATTAAAGGCCCTCTTTACTTTTGGTAGCAAGGTATTTGGAAGTAAAGATTCATTAGCAAAATGGATGCAAAAGCCTGCTTTTGGTTTAAATGGCATTTTACCAAATGATGCTATAAAAACCAGTACAGGAATTGATTTAGTAATGAATGAACTTACCAATATCGCCTACGGAAATCTTGCTTAATTTATGTTTGTATATCGTATTGCTCTAGAGAAATATACTCATCAACTTTTATCTCCCGGTACAGAAGCAAGATGGAACAGTAAAGGCAATTTTGTAATATACACCGCTGCCAGCAGGGCTTTAGCCTGCTTAGAAAATATAGTGCATAGAGACAGTGAAGGACTTAAAGCACTTTTTAAGGTAATGATTATTGATATCCCCGACTCTGTTAGCATTCAGGAAATTAATGTAAAAAATCTTCCGGTTGATTTTCCCAATACATCTACACTACACATTACCAGGCAGATGGGAAACAATTGGCTATATGCACAAAAAACAGCCGTATTAAAAGTTCCATCTGCTATAATAAAGGGAGAATCTAACTATCTATTAAACCCTGCACATTCACAATTCAAAAAAATAAAAATTAAGGCCCTGGAAGATTTTGAGTTTGACAACCGGCTTAAGTCTTAAAAATGCTGATTTAATTATACTAATTCTATCAAAGTTATTTCGGGCAAAATGCCTACCCTGCCCGGGTAGCCAATAAAACCAAAGCCTCGGTTTACATACAATTTTTGTTTGCCCTCCTCATATAACCCCGCCCATTCTTTATAAATATATTGTACAGGACTCCATTTAAACCCAGGAATTTCAACACCAAACTGCATCCCATGTGTATGCCCACTAAGGGTAAGGTCAATATCACTATACTTTGGTATTACTTCGGCATCCCAATGACTTGGGTCGTGGCTCATTAATATTTTAAATGGATATTTTTCGCAGCCGGGGTAGGCTAAATCCATCCTTCCATGTTTAGGAAACCTGGCTTTTGCGCTCCAATTCTCAATTCCTATTAATGCTATCTGCTCATTATTTTTTTCTAATACTACATGTTCATTCATAAGCAGCCTCCACCCCATTGCAGTATGTACTTTTTTTAAATTCTCAAGGTTTTGTACTTTGGTTACGCCATCTACGGGCCATTGTAAATAATCTCCATAATCATGATTGCCTAAAGTAGAAAATACGCCCATTGGCGCTGTTAACCTGTTAAATACATCTTGGTAATTATCCATCTCTGTAGCCTTATCATTTACCAAATCGCCTGTAAATAATATAATATCTGCATTTTGCTTTAATACCATATCTACGCCTCGTTCTACTGCTTCTTTATCCATAAAACTACCGCTATGTATATCACTTATCTGCACAATTTTAAGCCCTTTAAATGCAGGAGGAAGGTTAGGATAAGATAGCTGTATTTTTTTTAACTGGTAATTATATTTATTTGAAAAACCATAAATAAGGCTGCCAAAAATAGTAGAGCCAGCTGCCAAACCAAGCCAGCTTAAAAATGCAGAACGGCTTATACCTTCTTCTGCAAGCCCGGCTCCTTCTGTATTATTAAAAAATAATTTTCCGGCAGCCCATTGTATCAGCCTGCGTATATCATCTGCCAGAAAAAAAATCCCTGCAGTTAACTTTGCAATGAATAATCCAATAATTGTTGCAAACAGGTAGGTTCGTAATTTTTTTCCCAAAAAATTTTGCTCTGTATATACAAAAAGCAAAAAGCCTATGATGGCACATGCTGTAATGGCCCAGTAAACAGTATATATAACAGCTTTTGCTTTTGGAGAGAGTGTTTGAGATACTGTTTTGATGGCCTGAAAAAAATAGGAATCTAACAGCAACATTACAGAAATAAACAATATAACGCCTAGGGGTGTACGCATATAAAATATTAGGGTTTTAAAATTCTAAAAATTGCTCCACCTGATTATGGATAGCATTAATTGTAAGGGTATCAGTAAACCTTCCATTTGAATCCATTAATTTATCTACAATGCTAATAGGAAGCCTGTTGTAATGCACCTGCATTTTAAGGTGCAATAATGAGCCGGTTAAATGCTCCATTCCTCTAAGGTTGCCGGCACGCCCGGTAGAAATACCTGTAAGAAGTACCTTTTTGTACCACCAAACTTTAGCAATATCGGTATTATCAATCAGTAATTTCAAAATACCCGGGTATGAACCGTTATATTCTGGCATAATAATGATAAACCGTTCTGCCGGTATTAATATTTCATTCTCCATCTCAATAAAAGCTGCATTTCTTTCATAAATAGCTGTATCGTCCAGTGCAAGTAAGCTGCATTCAATATTTTTTTCCTGCAAAATTCGTTGGTA
The DNA here is from genome assembly GCA_018268135.1 of Bacteroidota bacterium. Classification (GTDB taxonomy): domain Bacteria; phylum Bacteroidota; class Bacteroidia; order Chitinophagales; family Chitinophagaceae; genus Ferruginibacter. Next base: position 37,474 of record JAFDXD010000140.1, on the reverse strand, counting down.
CTCAAGCGCTACTTTTTTAGTATTATTTTCCTGGCGGCTACTTCCCGATATTATTGTAATCATATTGTTTTACTGATAATGTACCTGCTCTCTAAAATAAAGTAGGTTTTAAAATGCAATTTACTCAACTCTTTGCTCCCTTTTTAATCCCCGAATAGCTAAATTTGCGGGGATATTGTTTTTTACCTGCATTTTAAGCTGTTTAATCTTAAATTATTCCGATGTTTGCTTAAATAGGGCGTATCAACAATTACAAAAATAAATAGGATTTACTTCTAAAATTTATAAAAGCAAACATGGCAAGAATTATCGGCATTGCAAATCAAAAAGGGGGTGTAGGAAAAACAACCACAGCTATAAACCTTGCGGCAAGTTTTGCTATATTGGAATATAAAACTTTATTAGTGGATGCCGACCCACAGGCCAATAGCACAACCGGGGTGGGATTTGACCTGCATAATATTACCAATAGCCTTTATGATTGTATGGTAAATGATGCGGTTGCAAAAGATGTTATTCTTAAAACAGATATTTCTCATCTTGACCTTATTCCTTCTCACATTGACCTTGTAGGAGCAGAAATTGAAATGATTAATCATCCTAACAGGGAGAGTATATTAAAAAAAATATTAGAGCCTGTAAAAGATGAATATGATTTTATAGTAATTGATTGCTCCCCATCGCTTGGGCTTATTACAGTAAATGCTTTAACGGCTTCTGACAGTGTAGTAGTGCCTGTACAAACAGAATTTTTTGCCTTAGAAGGATTGGGTAAATTACTAAATACTGTAAAAATTGTACAAAACCGACTAAATACCGATTTAAAAATAGAAGGGATATTAATGACGATGTATGATGGGCGTTTGAGGCTTTGTAACCAGGTAGTAAGCGAAGTGCGCCGACATTTTGAGGACATGGTTTTTAGCAGTATTATACATCGTAATACCAAATTAAGTGAGGCACCGAGCTTTGGTAAACCAGTAATTTTATATGATTCGGATAGTAAAGGAGCAGTTAATTATTTAAATCTGGCCAAAGAAATTTTACAAAAAAATAATCTTACTAAAATAAAAAAAGAAGACCGGGTATTGAGCTAATGCTTTGATAAAACCCTGCCTGACTATCTGCATTAAATTTTTATACTATTTAATTTTTTATATAAATTATTAAACACTTTTGAATTACAAATTATTGATTTAGGTTTATGACAGCGCCAAATAAAAAAGATGCATTGGGTAAAGGCATAAGAAGCCTTTTGCAAAATATTGATACAGATTTAAAAAATACTGCCGGCAGCCTAAAGCCGGAGATAGTAGAAAAATCTACCTCCAGCCTGCGTATTAAAATTGAGGATATTGAAGTAAATCCCAATCAGCCACGTAAGGATTTTGATGAAGTGGCCCTTAGTGAACTGGCGGCTTCCATTAAAATCCATAATATCATTCAGCCACTTTCTGTATCTGCAATTGGAAACGGCAAGTACCGGCTGATTGCGGGTGAAAGAAGATATAGGGCTTCAATAATTGCAGGCTTAAAAGATGTGCCCGTATATATCCGCCAGGTAAATGATGCACAGCTACTTGAGCTGGCATTATTAGAAAACCTTCAGAGAGAAGATTTAAACGCTATTGAAATAGGCATTAGCTACAAACGATTGATGGACGACCTTGATTATACACAAGAGCAGGTAGCCGAGCGTATGGGTAAAGAAAGAACTACAGTAGCTAATTATATACGTTTACTAAAATTACCACCCGATATACAGGTGGCTGTAAGAAATGGTGTTATTAGTATGGGGCATGCTCGTGCTTTAATTAATGTAGATATGGTAGATAAGCAGCTTTATATTTTTTCTGAAATAAAGAATAAGGCGCTTTCTGTAAGGCAAACAGAAGACCTGGTAAGAAAAATATATACCGGCAGCAACTCTGTTAAAACTGCTGTAAAAACAGAACTTGCGCCTGCTTATAAAAAAATTGAAGATAATTTAGCATCTCATTATAGTACCAAAGTAAAACTTACCCATCATAAAAAAGGAAATGGTAGTATTTTATTTGAATACTACTCTTTAGAAGAGTTGAATGGGCTTTTAGAAAAATTGAATATTAATGTGAGTTAATGATTTTTCAAAAAAAAATGATACTTACCGGCGTATTTTTGATATGCATTTTATTTGTAAATGCTCAATCACCAAATATGGCCAGGGATACAGCAGGCAAGCCTTTTATTACAAAAAACCTGAAGGCAGTAAAGGATACTGGAGAAGAAAAATACAATCCAAATAAAGCAGTAATCCGCTCTGCCATCATACCGGGATGGGGGCAAATTACCAATAAAAAATATTGGAAAGTACCCATTGTATATGGCGCATTAGGTACCACTACTTATCTTTTTTTAAGAAACTTAAAGCAATATAAAGATGCAAAGTATGCTTATGAATTAGCTACAGACAATGATACCTCCAATGATCATTTAATCATTCAGCCATATTATACCGTAAAGGACCAACCCGAAAGAATAAGGGTTTTTAGAAACCAGGTGCGCCAAAATGTAGATTATTCCGTACTTTTTTTTATAGCATTTTGGGGGCTCAATGTAGCTGATGCTGCAGTAGATGCCCATTTAAAAACTTTTGATGTTGGCAATAATCTCAGCTTCGAAATAAAACCAGGCTACAGCCCAATGGCAAATACAAAAGGCATCAGTATTGTGATGAATATTGGTAGAAATAAATCGAGTTACTTAACATCTGCAAAAATCCCTTAATAAAAAATGAATATAGCATTAATTGGTTATGGCAAAATGGGTAAAGCTATTGAAGCTATTGCCCTGCAACATGGCCATACCTGCAATTTAAAAATTGACATCAATAGCATTGCAGACTTTACAGCTGCAAACCTTGCATTATGCGATGTTGCTATTGAATTTACAGGGCCGCATAGTGCTTTTGAAAATATTTCTACTTGCCTGGATGCCGGAATACCTGTAGTTAGCGGCAGCACAGGATGGCTAAAGGATTGGGACAGCATTAAAACAAAATGCGAAACACTGAATGGCACACTTTTATATGCCAGTAATTTTAGTGTTGGTGTAAATATTTTTTTTGAGTTAAATAAAAAATTAGCTCAGCTAATGAGCAAGGTAAAAGGGTATGATGTAAGTATGGAAGAAATTCATCACACTCAAAAAACAGATGCTCCCAGTGGTACCGCCATTACACTTGCCGAACAAATAATTGAAAATAATGACAGCAAAAAAAAGTGGATTAATGAGCCTTCAAATATACAAGATGAGCTCTCAATTATTAGCAAAAGAATTGACCCTGCTGCCGGTACACATTCTATAAAATACAGCTCTGCAATAGATGATATTGAAATAATTCACACGGCTCACAATCGTACAGGATTTGCTACCGGGGCTGTATTAGCTGCCGAATTTATTGCTGGTAAAAAAGGCATCTTCACCATGAAAGATGTATTAAAGATTAATTAACTCCCTTTATTCTTCCTTAACTAAAAAACTGGAGTTAACTAAATCATTTTTTTTCAAAATAAATTTTACTCTTATCTTTCTACCGGTATGAAGAAAGAGAAAATATTATTGGCCATAGTTGATGACCATCAAATTGTTATTGACGGGCTTAAATCCTTATTGAATGGACAACCTGATTTTGAGGTAGTATTAGAATCTACCCAACCTGAATCTATTCCCGGCCTATTGGCAAAAAATAAAATTGATATTTTACTAACTGATATCATGATGCCGGTAATGAATGGTGCAGAATTGGCTAAAGTTGTCAGGCAACAATTTCCTGAAATAAAGATACTCGCCTTATCGATGAGCGGGCAGGGATTTTTGGTAAATAATATGATTGAAGACAGTGATATTGCCGGTTATGTGCTTAAAAATATAGGAAAACAGGAGCTTATATTTGCGCTCCAAAAAGTATCAAGAGGAGGCATTTATTTTAGTCAGGAAGTATTAACTGAAATGCAAAATGCAAGTGAGAAGAAAAAAAACACAGAATTAATAAGGCTTACGGAAAGAGAAGTTGAGATAATAAAACTAATTGAAAAAGAATACAGCAATAAAAAAATAGCAGATACTTTATTTATCAGTGAAAGAACTGTAGAAACACATCGTAAAAATATTTTTAGAAAAACTAAAACTTCCAGCCTGGTTGGATTAATTAAGTTTGCTTACGAAAACAACCTGATTTAACTTTATTAAAAAAGCCGTTACAAAAAATGCAACGGCTTTTTTTTAAGTAAGAAATAAATTAATTTCCAAAGAAATATCCAAGGCGTACATTAACCAGCCCAAAAGAACCACTTTTGCTATAGCCGTCATAAGTAGCTCCTAAATCAAGCTTAGGGCTTATCATATAGCCACCGCCAAAAGAATAAGCAGTAGTAGTAAGACTTGAGCCACCACCAGTTAAAATACCAATACCGGCTTTACCACCTACATACCATTGAGAAGATGGGTAGTAGCGAATACCTGCCCTAATTGGAATAAGGCCCTCGGTGTTGCCGCCACCTTTTAAAAATAATGCGGTATAGCCTGCATCTACAGTAATACCAAAATTTTCAGAAACACCATATTGGCCCAATAGGTCAACACCGGCGCCAATGGAAGTTCCGCCCATATTGTTTGCCGGAATGGCAAGATCAATACCACCGGCAACTTTAAAGCCCTGAATACCGGCATCGCTTTTTTGAGCCATACCTGCAAATGAACCTGCAACAAATACAGCAACAATTAATAATTTTTTCATGTTTAATTATTTTTTGGTTTATAAATTAGGTGCAAATGTATGCACCATTTCATGCAAAAAATGCATTTAATAAAGACAAAATTAATTAGTTGGTTTAAAATTAACAATACCCACCATAGGGTATTGCACATGTGTGTATAAATAAAAAGAAGTAAGGTTATCAATACTCAATAGTTTAATTTTGCAGGCATGAAAAATATTAGCAGCACCATTTTTAGCTCACAAAAGTATGATAAGGGCAATTTTTTTTTGATTGCCGGCCCTTGTATAGTAGAGAGTGAGGATTTAGTAATGGAAGTAGCAGAAAAAGTATCAGGCATTTGCAAAAAATTGGAAATACCTTATATTTTTAAAGCCTCTTATCGCAAAGCCAATCGTACCAGCGGCACATCATTTACGGGTATTGGCGACGAAGCCGCCCTGGCAATTGTACAAAAAGCCGGAAAACGATTTAATGTCCCGGTTACATCAGACATTCATTCTCATGAAGAAGCTGCCATTGCAGCTCAATATTTAGACATTTTACAAATTCCGGCATTCCTTTGCAGGCAAACAGACCTTTTAATAGCTGCCGCAAAAACAGGCAAAATTGTAAATGTAAAAAAAGGGCAGTTTTTAAGTGGCCCTTCTATGAAGTTTGCAGTAGATAAAATAAAAAATGCAGGAAACGAAAATGTGTGGCTTACCGAAAGAGGTAACTCATTTGGCTACCAGGATTTGGTAGTGGATTACAGAAACATTACATGGATGAAGGAGCATGAAGTACCTGTAATAATGGATTGCACACATTCTTTACAACAGCCTAATCAAACATCTGGAGTTACCGGTGGAAACCCTCAATTAATTGAAACCATTGCCAAGGCTGCAATTGCTACAGGTGCAGACGGACTATTTATTGAAACACATCCCAACCCTTCAATTGCAAAAAGTGATGGCGCTAATATGCTAAAAATAGATTTGCTGGAACCGCTATTAGAAAAATTATTGCCTTTAAGAAAAGCAATCCTTTAAACATATTTTTATCTAAAAAAAGAAATTTTGATGTCAATATCCATCGAAGCTTTTAATGAATTAATTAAAAACCGTCGCTCGGTTTTTCCCGATCAGTTTATAGCCGGCAAACAAGTTCCCAAAGAAATCATTGAACAAATATTAATTAATGCCTGCTGGGCACCCAATCATGGGCAAACAGAGCCATGGCAGTTTACGGTATTTAGTGGCAAAGGGTTACAAACATTCGCTACTTTTCAGAGTGAATTATACAAACAAAGCGCCGGTGAAAATTTTTTGGAAAGCAAGTATCAAAAATTGCAACAAACTCCTTTACTTGCCTCACATATTATTTCCATTGGCATGAAAAGAACTACTACCAAACGTATTCCCGAACTGGAAGATGTAGAAGCTGTAGCCTGTGCCGTACAAAATATTTACCTTTCGCTTACAGCCTACAACCTCGGCGGATATTGGACTACAGGAGGAATCACCTATCTGCCCGAGGCAAAACAATTTTTTAAATTAGGGGAAGAAGACAAACTTTTAGGCTTTTTTTACATTGGATATATTGCTACAGCATCTGCCCCTGCAAAAAGAAAACCGTTAAGCGAAAAAGTAAATTGGGTGGAGCAATAAAAATTAGAGATACCGTACCGGGTTTCTTCTGGCATTAAAAATATACCTTTTTACATTCATCCAAAATGCAATGAAGAGGTAAACAATAATGGGAGATCCCATTGTGATAAATGAAATATAAATAAAATATTTACGGATAGAAAAGGTAGATATTCCTATTTTTTCGCCTATGGCAGAGCATACGCCAAAAACCTGCCACTCAATAAAACGTTTCAAACGGTTCATTCCACAAAAATATTAAACACTCTTTAAAATTACTCTTTTTTTTAAACACAGCTTGCGGCAATTTCGTTAATTTTGCATTCTCTATTGGTTATTAAAATGTTCAATGGTTATAGCGCATACCACACTTGACATTGAGCATAAAAATATTTCATGAAAATATATTATTCATATTAAACCGCATCTCATGGCCTTCGACATCGAAATGATTAAAAAGCTTTATGCAGATTTTGGTAATCGCATTGAAGCAGCCCGTAAAGTAGTAGGTAAACCATTAACCCTTACTGAAAAAATATTGTATGCCCATCTTTGGCAGGGAAAAGCCACCACTGCGTATGACAGGGGAAAGTCGTATGTTGATTTTGCTCCGGACAGGGTAGCCATGCAGGATGCAACAGCCCAAATGGCGCTACTTCAGTTTATGCAAAGTGGCCGTAGCAAAGTAGCTGTACCATCCACAGTGCATTGCGATCATTTGATTGAAGCAAAAGTAAGCAGCTCTATAGACTTAGACAGGGCAAAGCAGGAAAGCAGTGAAGTGTATGATTTTTTGGCATCTGTAAGTAATAAATACGGCATTGGTTTTTGGAAACCGGGAGCAGGCATTATACACCAGGTAGTGTTAGAAAATTATGCTTTTCCGGGAGGGATGATGATTGGTACCGATAGCCATACGGTAAATGCCGGTGGGCTTGGAATGATAGCCATTGGGGTAGGTGGTGCAGATGCATGTGATGTAATGGCAGGCCTGGCCTGGGAACTAAAAATGCCAAAACTAATAGGCATCAAACTAACGGGTAAACTAAATGGCTGGCTGGCTCCTAAAGATGTTATTTTAAAAGTAGCCGGTATTCTTACCGTAAAAGGTGGCACCGGCGCTGTGGTTGAATATTTTGGAGAAGGCGCTACCAGCATGAGCTGTACGGGCAAGGGCACCATCTGCAATATGGGTGCCGAAATTGGAGCAACTACTTCTACATTTGGATATGATGATAGCATGAGCCGTTATTTAAAAGCTACCGGTAGAGAAGATATTGCAGCAGAAGCAGATAAAATAAAAGAACACTTAACCGGCGATGCAGAAGTATATGCCAACCCCGAAGCTTATTTTGACCAGGTAATAGAAATTGATCTCAGTACATTAGAGCCACACCTTAATGGCCCCTTTACACCAGATTTGGCTACACCTATTTCAAAGATGAAAGAGGCTGCCGCAGCAAATGGCTGGCCTACCAAAATAGAAGTAGGCCTGATAGGAAGCTGCACCAATTCTTCTTATGAAGATATAAGCCGAGCTGTAAGCTTAGCCAGGCAGGTAAAAGAAAAAGGATTAAAACTTCACTCTGAATTTACCATTACTCCGGGTAGCGAGCAGGTGAGATATACCATTGACCGGGATGGTTTTTTAGATGTATTCAATAATATTGGCGCTACCGTATTTGCAAATGCATGTGGCCCCTGCATTGGAATGTGGGCAAGGGTTGGGGCCGAGAAAGCTGAAAAAAATACCATTGTTCATTCCTTCAACAGAAACTTTGCAAAACGTGCAGACGGTAATCCCAACACTTTTGCCTTTGTAGGCAGCCCCGAAATAGTTACGGCAATGGCAATTGCCGGAACTTTAGAATTTAACCCTCTTACTGATACTCTAACAAATGATAAAGGTGAGCAGGTAAAATTAGACCCTCCTACAGGATACGAATTGCCTCCAAAGGGTTTTGAGGTAGATGACCCCGGGTTTCAAAAACCTGCAGAAGACGGAAGCGGAGTACAGGTAATAGTATCGCCTACCAGCAAACGTTTGCAATTGCTCGCCCCATTTGCAGCATGGGAAGGTACAGATTTAAAAGGGTTGAAACTACTGATAAAGGCAAAAGGCAAATGCACTACAGACCATATTAGTATGGCTGGCCCATGGCTTAAATTTCGTGGGCACCTTGATAATATCAGCAACAATATGCTGATAGGTGCCATCAACTTTTTTAATGAAAAAACAGATTCTGTAAAAAATCAGCTTACCGGTGAGTATGGTACTGTACCAAATACACAAAGAGCTTATAAAGCAGCAGGCATAGGCACTTTAGTAGTAGGAGATGAAAATTATGGCGAAGGCTCATCAAGAGAACATGCCGCTATGGAACCAAGGCACCTGGGTGTGAGAGCTGTATTGGTAAAATCTTTTGCCCGCATACACGAAACCAATTTAAAAAAACAGGGTATGCTTGCATTAACTTTTGCAAATAAAGAAGATTATGATAAAATTCAGGAAGATGATACCATTGACATCATTGGCCTTACTGAATTTACTCCAAACAAACCTTTGCAAATTCAATTGCATCATAAAAATGGCTCTACAGATTTGATTACAGTAAATCACACCTATAATGAGCAACAAATTGAATGGTTTAAAGCCGGTGGCGCATTAAATATTATTAGAAAAGAATTTGCCGAAAAAAATAAATAAATTTTCTGTTTTGAAAATACGAGGCTGCCCAATAGAGGCAGCCTTTTTCTTTTGCAATCTATACTACTTCAAACCATACCTTTTCTTCATTGTCCCAATCTCCATTATAGTTTATAGTAAGTTCATCGCCGGGGTGTATATCTCTTACTGTTTTAATAAATATAGTTTCCTCATCAAAATCCATAAAATATTCGCAATTGCTTTTATAAGAATGGTTATAAACCGGCACATACCCCAGGGCCATACAACATTGATTTTTTGTGGCACCCCATTCAAAAATATAATCATGCAGTAGAGTTTGGTCTAAGAGTAAACGGTCTGCTTTTTCCATCACAATCACCGGGCTAATTTCAATGATAGTGCCTGCAATAATTTTTTTATTGGTAAAAACACCTCTTCCCCTACCCACTGTGTTTTGTACAAATAAAGAATGGCATATCATAACATATAATTAAAAATAAAAAAGGCTAAATTGCGATTTATAAAAACGAAAATAATACATTGTTCTGATGTCTTTGGAAATAGAAGAAATACCATTACAACAACAGTTTGATGAAGCGATGGCTTCACAGGATAAAAACACCCTTAAGGAGTTTTTAAATAACCAAAACATTAGTGATGTAGCCAATCTTATCTATGAAAATCATGATTTAGAGACTCAAATTATCAGTAACCTGGATATACACCGGGCTACCAGTGTATTTAAAATATTGGATACTGCCGAGCAAAAAATTATCATAAAAAATCTCCCCCCTTTTAAATCTGCAGAATTACTCAATGAATTACCTCCGGATGACAGGGTAGATTTTTTTGAAGAGTTACCGACAGGAACAGTACGAGAATTAATAAAAACATTAAACCCCGAAGAAAGAAAGATTACCCTAAAATTATTAGGTTATCCTGAAAATAGTGTAGGCAGGCTGATGACGCCCGACTATGTATATATTTATGAGTACAACACGGTAGATGAAGTATTGCAAACCATCAGGCATTTTGGAAGTAATTCTGAAACCATTGATGTTATTTATGTAATAAATGATCAGGGAGAATTAATTGATGATATCCGGATAAAAGATTTTATACTTGCCTCGCCCCAGGCAAAAGTGAGCGAGCTAATGGATAGCAGGTACATTTCATTAAATGTACACGACGATCAGGAAATTGCCAGTGATATTTTTAAAATGAATAATCGTGTAGCCTTACCCGTTACTGATGATAAAAATATTTTATTGGGCATTATCACCATTGATGATGTACTATGGGTAGCACAGGAAGAGTTTAGCGAAGACATGCAAAAAATGGGTGGTACAGAGGCCCTTGAAGAACCCTATCTTGATATAAGCATTATTAAACTTGTAAAGAAAAGGGCTGGCTGGCTGGTAATTTTATTTTTAAGTGAAATGCTAACCGCCACTGCTATGCAATTTTTTCAAAAAGAAATAGAAGCCGCCACAGTATTGGCTTTATTTATCCCCTTAATTATGAGTAGCGGCGGTAATAGTGGCTCACAGGCTTCTACACTTATCATACAGGCTATGGCCCTTGGCGAGCTTACCATTACAGATTGGTGGAGGGTTATGCGTAGGGAAATTTTATCAGGCTTACTTCTCGGAATTATTTTGGGCAGTATTGGGTTTCTGCGGATACTGGTATGGCAAAACCTCCATATTTTCGATTATGGCATTTACTGGAAGCTTGTTGCCACCACAATTTTTTTCTCACTAATTGGCATTGTTCTTTGGGGAAGTTTAATGGGATCTATGTTGCCTCTTATTCTCAAAAAATTAAAACTCGACCCGGCAGCATCCTCTGCCCCCTTTGTAGCTACGTTAGTTGATGTTACTGGTATTGTTATTTATTTCTCTGTAGCCTATTTCTTTTTGAAAGGCATTTTATTATAGTAAGCCATTTTCAAATGCAGGATTATGACTGTAAAATTTTAAAAATCATTTAAGTATTACATAATACAATCCTTACTAATAAAATGTTTATACCCCGATAAACAATAAAGCAGTCAATATTTTCTTTTATATTGCGAAAACATTTTTTTTATTTTCAATCACTAATATTTATGTGTGGAATAGTAGGATATACCGGCCCAAGACAAGCATACCCAATAGTTTTAAAAGGTTTAAAAAGATTAGAATATAGAGGCTATGATAGCAGTGGTGTAGCATTGCTGCATAATGGTAAACTAAATGTATATAAAAAGAAAGGCAAGGTTGCAGAATTAGAAGAGTACGTTATTGGTAAAGATCTTGACTCAGGCATTGGAATTGGCCACACCCGTTGGGCTACACATGGCGAGCCAAGCGACCGGAATGCACATCCCCATACCTCTTCCAATGGCAGGTTTGCCATGATACACAATGGTATTATAGAAAACTATGCACAGCTAAAAACAGAATTACAAAAAAAAGGGTACCAGTTTACCAGCGATACTGATACAGAAGTATTATTAAATTTTGTAGAAGACATTCAAAATAATAATAACTGCACATTAGAAGAAGCATTACGCATTGCACTTAAAAGAGTATCTGGCGCCTATTGCATTTTGATTATAGACAGTAACGACCCTGAAACCATTATTGCTGCACGCAAAGGAAGCCCTTTAGTAATCGGCATTGGAAAAGGGGAACATTTTTTGGCCAGCGATGCCTCTCCCATCATTGAGTACACTAAAGAAGTAGTATATGTAAACGATTATGAGCTTGCCATTGTAAAACCCGATGAACTAATTTTAAAAAACCTGGGCAACGAAAAGGTTACCCCTTATATTACCAAGCTTGACATGGAGCTGGCCGCCATTGAAAAAGGAGGCTATGATCATTTTATGCTTAAAGAAATTTTTGAGCAACCCAGTACTATTTATGATTGCTTACGTGGAAGATTAGACGCAGATGCTGGCACCATCACAATGGGAGGGATCGATCAACATATTTCTCAATTAATAAATGCCAACAGAATAATGATTATTGCCTGTGGCACCAGTTGGCATGCGGGGTTGGTGGCAGAGTATATTATTGAAGAGCTGTGCCGCATACCTGTAGAGGTAGAGTATGCCTCTGAATTTAGATACAGAAATCCCATTGTAAATAAAGGAGACGTTATCATTGCCATATCGCAAAGCGGCGAAACAGCAGATACCCTGGTAGCGTTAGAAAAAGCCAAAGAAAACGGAGCATTTATTTTTGGTGTGGTAAATGCTGTTGGTTCTTCTATATCCCGTATTTCGCATGCCGGCGCTTATACACATGCCGGGCCCGAAATTGGTGTTGCATCTACAAAAGCTTTTACCGGGCAGCTCGCCGTATTGATGTTAATGGCGCTAAAAATGGCTTTTGTAAAAGAAACCATCAGCAAAGAAAGGTACAAGCAACTTTTAATAGAATTACAAGATGTGCCAGAAAAAGTAGATGCCATTTTAAAAAATTCAGAAAGCATTAAAACCATTGCAGAAGCATATAAAAATGCAACTGATTTTTTATTTTTAGGCAGAGGCTACAATTTCCCCATAGCATTGGAAGGAGCTTTAAAGCTTAAAGAAATATCATACATACACGCAGAAGGATACCCTGCTGCAGAAATGAAACATGGACCTATTGCCCTGGTAGATGAAAAATTGCCTGTAGTGTTTATTGCAACAAAAGATTCTTACCACGAAAAAATTGTAAGCAACATGCAGGAAATTAAAGCACGTAAAGGAAAAATTATTTCTATTATAACCGAAGGTGATGTTATCAGCCCTACTTTAAGCAATCATGTATTTAGTATTCCGCCGGCAGATGAAGTAATAGCGCCCATTTTAAGTGTAGTACCATTGCAATTATTATCGTATTATGTTGGTGTTTCTAAAGGAATAGATGTAGATAAACCCCGAAACCTGGCAAAAAGTGTAACAGTAGAATAAGCTCAAATAATTTCCCGGGTTTATCATCAGAATAGAATAAACAATGGGCAACTTTTGCTGTTGTAAAATAATAACAACTTTACTACTTACAAAATATAGAAATTTGATAATGGAAGGTATGAAGTTGTTAAACTCAAAAATGCAAAGCTATCTGTTCCAGAAATATATTAAAACAAAAATTCAAAATACAAATTCAGGTAAAAATTACACTCAGGTATGAACTTTATTCAAACACATCCGGTAAAAGAGCTAGGGTATAATTTTATAGAAAGAGAATACATACCCAAAAATGAAGATGAATATTACCTTCGTAATTTTCAAAATAAATCAGGCATCATTTACAGGGCGCTTACTGCCACTGAAATAGAAACGCTTGTACTCAACAGGAATACATCAGATAATTGGAATAACATTTTAGTATCAGATAATTTTGATGCCGGGCTTGTAAAAAATTGTAAGTTTTTTGGATTGGTGCGAATAGGAAACCTACAGGCTTTATACAAAGAATTTCATAATCTTCGCTTACCGGTAGGGCTGTACAACAGCACTATCATTAGTTGCGATTTGGGAAATAATATTTGCATTGAAAATGTAAATTATTTAAGCCACTACATTATTGAAGATGAAGTAATGATAGCCAATGTAAATGAGCTGGCCAATACCAATCATTCAAAATTTGGAAATGGAATATTAAAAGAAGGCGAAGATGAAGGCTTGAGAACCTGGGTAGAAGTATGTAATGAAAATGGTGGCAGAAGCATTTTACCTTTCAATGGGATGCTACCCGGCGATGCTTATATGTGGAGTAAATACAGGGATGATGCAGAGCTGATGGAAAAATTCAAAATTTTTACTGAAAAAAAATTTGATAAAAGAAGAGGTTACTATGGCCATATTGGTGAGCGAACAGTTATAAAAAACTGCGGAATATTAAAAGATGCATGGATAGGATCTGATGCCTATATAAAAGGTGCCAATAAAATAAAAAATGTAACCATCAATAGTGATGCTGCCCGCATGTCGCAGGTAGGCGAAGGTTGTGAACTGGTAAATGGAATAGTTGGTTATGGCTGTAGAATATTTTACGGTGTAAAAGCAGTTAGGTTTGTTATGAGCTCTCATTCACAATTAAAATATGGAGCCCGCCTTATCAATTCTTTTTTAGGAAATAACTCTACCATATCCTGCTGCGAAGTATTAAATACCCTAATCTTTCCCTCACATGAGCAGCATCATAATAATTCATTTTTGTGTGCTTCATTAGTAATGGGCCAAAGTAATATTGCTGCCGGGGCCACTATTGGCAGCAATCATAATAGCCGGGGAGCAGATGGTGAAATCATTGCAGGCAGGGGCTTTTGGCCGGGCTTATGCGTAAGTTTAAAACACAATTCCAAATTTTCATCATTCTGTATTATTGCTAAAGGCGATTTTCCGGCAGAGCTCAATATCAATATTCCCTTTTCTTTAATTAGCAATGATGTTAGCAATAACCAATTGGTAATAATGCCGGCTTATTGGTTTATGTACAATATGTATGCATTGGAGCGTAATGCCTGGAAATATTTAGACCGTGATAAACGTACAGAAAAACTACAAAGAATAGAATATGATTACCTGGCGCCAGATACCATCAATGAAATATTTGACTCATTAAGTTTATTGCAAAAACTTAGTGTAGAAAAAGACGGCTCTGCCCGGGTCTCAAATTTAGAAAATAGCGACAGAAATACTGTTATTGTAAAAGTACCTCAGGCCATTAAAATATTTAAAGAACTAATTTTTTATTATGCGGCAAGTTGCATCCTGAATTTTATCAAAGAAAATAATATTGACGATTTTGATACCTTAAAAAAACTGCTTGTTTCAAAAGTGCAAAGAAGCCATTGGGTAAATATTGGAGGTCAGCTCATCAAAACATCCTCTGTATTCGCATTTAAAAATGCAGTAAAAGACAATAAAATTACCAGTTGGGAACAGGTACATCAATTTTATAAAACAGAAGGAGAAAAATATGAGGCAGATAAACTTCAACATGCTTACACATCACTCCTCGAAATATTGAATATCACCGGTAAACAATTTTCTGCTGAAATATTTAAAAAATTATTGCTTCAGAGCATTGAAATAAAAACATGGATGTGCAAAAGCATTTATAGTGCCAGGGAAAAAGATTATAATAACCCGTTTAGAAAAATGGTGTATGATAGTACAGAAGAAATGAACAATGTAATGGGCAGGTTTGAAAACAACTCATTCATACAAACTCAACTTGGAGAGTTAGATAAAATGAAAAAAGAAATAAAGTCCCTTATAAAAAAATTGAAGCTATCCTAATGATAGGACAGGTGTAGTAAAGTATTCTAAAGCAAGTTCATAACCTTTTAAACCCAGGCCACTTATTACGCCTATTGCTTTGGCAGATACATGTGAAAGCTTTCTAAAATCTTCCCTGCCAAATATATTGGAAATATGTACTTCTACTACCGGAGCTTTTATAGCGGCAATAGCATCGCCAAGCGCCACAGAAGTGTGGGTATATCCTCCGGGATTAATGATTATTCCATCTACATTAAATCCCACTCTTTGTATTTCATCAATCAACTCTCCTTCTACATTACTTTGATAATTTGAGAAATTAATGCTTGGATATTTTTTTTGAAGAGCGCTAAAGTAAGTATCAAAAGATTGATTGCCATAAATATCTACTTCACGCTTTCCCAGTAAATTCAGGTTGGGGCCATTGATGATTGCTATTTTCATACACTCAAATTTAGTATAATTAATTTTTCATCATAGCAAAAAAATCATCAAACAAATAACGGCTATCATGTGGGCCGGGTGTAGCTTCGGGGTGGTACTGCACCGAGAAAGCTTTTTTGTTTTTTAGCCTGATGCCTTCAATACTATCATCATTTAGGTTACGGTGTGTGATTTCAACAATATCACTTTTTTTTACTGCTTCGGGGTCTATTCCAAAGCCATGATTTTGTGTGGTAATTTCGCTCTTGCCTGTAATAATATTTTTTACAGGATGGTTTAAACCCCTGTGCCCGTGATGCATTTTAAAAGTAGGGATACCATTTGCCAAAGCAAGTAGCTGGTGCCCAAGACAGATACCAAATAAGGGTTTGCCCGATTGCATTATATTTTTTACCGTACTAATGGCATAATCCATGGGTGCAGGATCGCCGGGGCCGTTGCTAATAAAATATCCGTTTGGATTAAATTTTTCGAGTGTTTCAAATTCTGTTTTAGCATTATATACTTTTACAAATGCACCTCTTTCTACCAGGCAGTTCAAGATATTTTGCTTTATACCAAAATCGAGTACGGCTACCCGTAAGGCGGCATTTTCATTTCCTAAAGTATAAGGCTCATTAGTACTTACTAAAGATGCCAGCTCCAAGCCATCCATAGAAGGTACTTCTTTTAATAACTGTTTTAATACATCTATATTCATTTCTGTAGATGATATAATACAATTCATGGCTCCCTTAGTACGTACATGCTCTACAAGGGCCCTGGTATCTACTTCATTAATAGCTACCACATTTTGATCTTCAAAATATTTTTGCAGTGAATCATCTGCCATAAACCGGCTATATTTTTCTTCGAGGTCTCTCCCTATTACAGCTTTCACTTTTACTGAATTGCTTTCTACTTCATCTTTTTTTACACCATAATTGCCGGTATGTACGCAGTTCATAATTACTACTTGCCCATAATAACTTGGGTCAGTAAATACTTCCTGGTAGCCCGTCATGCCTGTATTAAAGCAAAGCTCTCCGGTAGCAATTCCTTTTTTACCAAAGCTTTTTCCATTCAATACAGTACCATCTTCTAAAATTAATATGGCTTTATTAGTGTCCATCTTTTTATTAAAAATTTATTGCAAAGAAAATAATTAATTGTAAAAGTGATTTCAAAAAAAAAGCAAACCTTTAAAAAGTTTGCTTATATTTTTTTAAATATTTCATATTAGGCTTCTCTTCCTCCGTTTAATTTATCCTGTAACACTTTCAATTCATCCATTTTTCCATCAGCAGCTAATTGAGCCTGCTCAGGCCATGTAGCAGGGTCAGCGGCATTAAAATGGCCACCAGAAGCTTCTAAAATTTCTTTAATTTTTTCTGGAGTAGATTTTGCCAAATCTGCAAAGCTTACAATTCCGGCGGCATTCAATACTTCGGCAATTTTGGGGCCTATACCTTCAACTATTTTAAGGTCATCTGCTTTTTTACTTTTAGGTGCGGCTGTTTCTGCTACTACTTCTGTGGCAGCAGTATCTTTAGCTTTTGCTTTAGCACCACCGCTACGGCGTGTTTTCTTAGCAGGTTCTGCAGTAGTAGCTTTGCTAATACCTTTGCCATAAATTTCATTGAAATCTACTAATTCTATCATTGCTATTTCAGCATTATCACCTACCCTTGCACCAAGTTTAATAATTCTGGTATATCCGCCCGGGCGACTTGCTACTTTAGGAGCTACTACGGTAAATAATTCTTTCACCGCTTGTTTATCGTTGAGGTAGCTAAATACAATTCTATGATTGTGGCTGATTACTTCTTTGCTGCCAGTAGCTTTTGTTTTAGTAATAAGTGGCTCAATGAAAGTACGCAAAGCTTTTGCTTTTGCTAAGGTAGTAGTGATTCTTTTGTGTGTAATCAACTGGCTACCGAGGTTTGCCAATAAAGCTCTTCTGTGAGAGGCTGTTCTGCTTAAATTTTTGTTTTTGTTTCCGTGACGCATGACTGTTGTTGTTTTAAAATTCGGTTATACCGTGTCAGGAATTATAACCTACTCATTATAAAAATTGCTGTTATTATTATTGCTAATTCAATAATTTTATTCGTCGTCTAATTTCAATTTGCTCAAATCCATACCAAAGCTTAAACCTCTTTCGTGTAATACCTGGTCTATTTCGCTTAAAGATTTCTGGCCAAAGTTTCTAAACTTCATCAGGTCTTCCTGTTCGTATTGAACAAGCTCACTTAATGAGTTGATTTTAGCAGCTTTTAAGCAGTTGAAAGCACGTACTGAAAGGTCTAAATCTTCTAAAGGAGTTTTTAGCATTTTGCGAAGCTGAAGAGTTTGTTCATCTACTAGGTCCTCTTTTTTATCCTCTTTAGTATCAAATGTAATGTTTTCATCAGTGATGATCATTAAATGTTGAATGAGGATACGGCTTGCCTGTTTTACTGCTTCTTCCGGATGAATGGTACCATCGGTAACTACATCCATAATAAGTTTTTCAAAATCTGTACGTTGCTCAACCCTTGTATTTTCAATTAAATATTTTACATTTTTAATTGGGGTATAAATTGCATCTACAGGGATGTAACCAAAATGAGAGCTTTTTTCTTTGTGCTCTTCAGCAGGTACATACCCACGGCCACGGCCGATAGAAATTTCTATATCAAGTTTGGCAGAAGTATCTAAAGTGCAAATTAATAAATCAGGGTTCATTACTTCAAAAGCGGGAGAGGCTTCACCTATCATGCCTGCAGTAAATTCTGTTTTATTTTTTAAAGAAAGGGTTACCTTTTCAGCATTTACTTCGTGGTCTGCCTTTGCTTTAAAACGTACTTGTTTTAGGTTAAGGATAATTTCAGTTACGTCTTCAGTAACTCCTTTAATGGTAGCAAACTCATGGTCGGCGCCAGCAATGTTGATTCCAACAATGGCATAACCTTCTAAAGAGTTAAGCAATACCCTGCGTAGGGCGTTCCCAATGGTTACACCATATCCTGGTTCTAATGGGCGAAATTCAAATTGAGCTTCAAACTCAGTTGCTTTTTGAAGTACAATTTTATCTGGTTTAACAAAATTAAAAATGGCCATTTTTATTTGTTGATTTTAATTTAAAATTTATTGTCCGTATTGATAAGTAAACACGGCATCTTTGTTTATCGCTCCACTTTTTAGTGCAAAGCCTGCCTGCTGTTCAGCTATTATTTGCTGTACAATTCCACTATAAGTTGTTCCTTAATATTTTCAGGAACACTTTCTCTTTCAGGCCAAGTAATAAAAGTACCTTTCATTTCTGCCTCATTCCATTCTACCCAGTTGAATTTTGGATTTTTTCCACGCAGGTTACCGGTGATAGCTGCATTGGCAGCGCTTTTATTTTTCAAACCAATTACATCACCTGGTTTGCAACTGTAAGAAGGAATATTAATTACTTCGCCATTTACTGTAATATGCTTGTGGCTTACCAATTGGCGGGCGCCCTGACGGCTTATAGAAATACCCATTCTAAAAACGGTATTATCAAGGCGAGCTTCTAAAAGTTTAATAAGGTTTTCACCTGTTACACCTTTTTTACGGCTAGCTTCATCAAATGTTTTGCGGAATTGTTTTTCCAGCAAACCATAAGTGTATTTTGCTTTTTGTTTTTCTTTTAACTGAAGTGCATACTCACCAAGTGTTTTACGCTTGCGTTGAGCGCCATGCTGTCCGGGAGGGTTGCTGTTTTTAGTCAGCCATTTTCCATTACCGGTAATAGGTTCTCCGAAAATTCTGGAGATTTTTGTTTTGGGGCCTGTATAACGTGCCATAATTGTATAAAGTGGTCTTTTAGTGTCGGTGCATCATTGTAAAGACCTTTAAAATAAATGCTGCACCCGTTATTAAATAATATGAAAATTCAAAAATTCACCCAAAGGTGATTTTGAGCTTAAACTCTTCTTTTCTTAGGAGGACGGCATCCGTTGTGGGGCATTGGAGTAACGTCTTTTATAGTTGCTATCTCAATTCCGTTTTGTGAAAGTGAGCGGATAGCGCCTTCACGGCCACTACCGGGTCCTTTTACAAATACATCCACTCTTTTTAAACCTGCATCCAATGCAACTTTAGCAGCATCTGCAGCAGCCATCTGTGCAGCGTACGGAGTATTTTTTTTGCTTCCTTTAAAACCCATTTTACCTGCGCTTGACCATGATATTACCTGGCCTTGCTTGTTGGTTAAACTGATGATAATATTGTTGAAACTTGCTACAATATGAGCATCTCCATGACTCTCAACTTTTACAACTCTTTTTTTTGCGGCAGCTTTTCCTGTTTGTTTGCCGCCTTGTGCTTTTGCCATAATTTTTAATAATAGGTAATCAATTTAAAAAAACATTCCTTTTTATCGGAACTGAAGCAACCCTCCTGCTGACTTAGGCTATCCGGCGTTGGTTCATGTAAAATCAAGTCATATTAATTATTCAGCTCAAAAATATTGGCTGATCAATTATTTCTTAGCAACTTTCTTTTTGCCGGCAACGGTTTTACGTTTACCTTTTCTAGTACGGCTATTGGTACGGGTACGTTGGCCACGTACAGGCAATCCTTTACGATGGCGCAATCCGCGGTAGCAGGCAATATCCAACAAACGTTTAATGTTCATTTGAGTTTCGCTACGCAAAGCACCTTCTGTTTTAAATTCGTTGTTAATCACATTACGAATGGCAGTTTGTTCTTCATCATTCCATTGATTAACTTTTTTATTTAAATCAATACCTGCTTTGCCCAATATGTAACGAGCTGTTGAGCGACCAATTCCATAAATGTAGGTAAGGCCTACTTCGCCTCTTTTGTTTTTTGGTAAATCTATACCGGCAATACGAGCCATATTATTTTTTAATTTTTAATATTTGAATTCTACTTAATTTTTAAAAAAAATGTAGAATTTGTTTTTTGATGACGATTGAAAAAATTACCCTTGTTTTTGTTTAAAACGAGGATTCTTTTTGTTAATAACATACAGGCGCCCTTTTCTTCTCACAATTTTACAATCTGCGCTGCGTTTTTTTATTGAAGCTCTAACCTTCATTTCTTTATATTTTATTTATTATGAATTACTTATTTATACCTAAAAATGATTCTGCCCCTGGTTAAATCGTAGGGGCTCATTTCTACACCTACTTTGTCTCCGGGTAAAATACGGATATAGTGCATCCTCATTTTCCCTGAAATTGTAGCTAATATTTCATGCCCATTTTCAAGTTTTACTTTGAACATAGCGTTGCTCAAAGCCTCTACTATTGTTCCATCCTGCTTAATAAGTGCCTGTTTAGCCATAAATTTCGGAGCGCAAAGATAAGAGTAAAAAATTAATTATTGATAAAAATTACCGATATTAGAGAATTAAAATATAAATTTTATGAAAAAATCACTAACCCCACTCATTTTACTACTTATTTTGGCTGTTTCGTGCAGTAAAAATAACCCTGGCAATACCCCGCCACCTGTAATACCTGATAAGTATATGACCACTACAGTAGGCAGTACCTGGAATTATGAAACTACAGATAATGCTGCTTCTACTACTTCTTCTTACATTTTAACTTCTACCAACCGAGATTCTACCATTAATGCCAAAAGCTATCATGTATATTTAAATAGTGGCACTAATGGGTCTGAATATTATAATATTAGTGCCGGTGATTACTATAGATATCAAACCCTGCCGGGTGAATTAGGGGGAAGCAGAGAAGAAATTTTGTACTTAAAAGACAATGTCGGATTTAATACTAGCTGGTAGCAGTCTTATAATCTTACCATTTCGAATGTACCACTTAAAGTAACATTAGTAAATAAAATAGTAGAAACCGGGTTAAATCTTTTGGTAAATGGCAAAACTTATACCAAGGTAATTCATGTACAATCCAGTATTTCTGTTGATGGAGTGCCGGCAACGGCTCTTACTTCTGATATTCAAACTTATTATGCTCCTAAAGTAGGGTTAATACAAAATACGATAAAAATTAACCTCAATTACCTGGGGCTTGTTAGCAGCACTGACACTAAAACTATTTTAAAGTCGAGTGTAATTTTATAACAGGAAAGTAAAAATAACTTTATAAAAAAACCTCATCTTTTGGATGAGGCTTTTTTTTATGATTAAACTATCTTTTCTACCTGCATATAGCTAAGCTCTACAGGTGTGGCACGTCCAAAAATCTTTACCTGCACTTTTAATTTTTTCTTTTCGTCGCTTACTTCTTCTATTACACCATTAAAATCATTGAAAGGCCCATCAATAATTTTGATGGTTTCGCCAATAATAAATGGCTCGCTCATGGTTACGCCGCCTACATCGCTCAGTTCATCTACTTTGCCAAGCATTTTATTTACCTCTGCTTTGCGAAGCGAAATGATATTTCCCTTAGAGCCTTTGCCATCAGTAAGAAAATGCATTACATTGCTGATATTGCTTACATGCTGAATGATGTCGTCGCTCAATTTTCCATCGGCCACTTCCATCATAATATAGCCGGGGTAAAAATTTCTTTCACGCATTACTTTTTTACCATTCAATACTTTGTACACTTTTTCTACCGGTAAAAAAATTTGTTTGATAACTTTTTCCCAACCATTGCGTACGATATCTTTATCGAGGTATTCTTTTATTTTACGCTCTTTGCCACTTACCACCCTCAGCACATACCATCTGCTGTCTTTCTCTGCCTTTTCAATACCTTGTACTGTTTCTTCCATTTTATTTAAATAAAGAGTAAATAAATTTCATAGAATTATTAGCTACTAAATCCATCACCCATACTAATGCAGTGATAAATAAAGTGCTGCCTAATACAATCATAGTAGATTGCTGTAATTCATCCCATTTAGGCCAACTTACTTTTTCTATCATCTCTTTGTAAGAGTCTTTTAGAAATACCAGGAATTTATTCATTGTTATAATAATGTTTTAAATGTTTTTTGCTCTGCAATCCAATAAAGTTAAAAATTTACATTAGAAATAGCTTTATTGTATTCTTTGCACGGGCACTAGGATTCGAACCCAGATCAAAGGTTTTGGAGACCCGTATGCTACCGTTGCACCATGCCCGTATTAAAGCTAAAAGCTATTAGCAGGTTTGCCAATAGCTTTTAGAATATGTCAAAGATAGTGTATTTTAGATAGATTTAAAGCTTTTGGCTAAAAAGCTAACACTATCTTATTTCAGATCTTACTTGATAATTTCTGTAACCTGACCGGCACCTACTGTACGTCCGCCTTCACGAATGGCAAATTTCAAACCTTTTTCCATTGCGATTGGCTGGATTAACTTAACAGTTAAGCTAGTATTATCACCAGGCATTACCATTTCAGTACCAGGGTTAAGGGTAACTTCACCAGTTACGTCTGTAGTACGGAAATAGAACTGAGGACGATATTTATTGAAGAATGGAGTATGACGTCCACCTTCTTCCTTGCTCAGTACATAAACTTCGCCTTTAAATTCGGTATGCGGAGTGATAGAACCTGGTTTGCAAAGTACCATACCACGACGGATTTGAGTTTTTTCAATACCACGTAATAATAGACCAGCATTATCTCCAGCTTCTCCTTCGTCCAATAATTTTTTGAACATTTCCACACCTGTACAAGTAGATGATAATGGTTTTTCCATTAAACCAACTATTTCAATTGGATCACCAACTTTGATACGTCCTCTTTCGATACGACCAGTAGCAACCGTACCACGACCAGTGATGGAGAATACGTCTTCCACACTCATTAGGAATGGTAAGTCAACTAATCTTGGTGGTAATGGAATGTAAGAATCTACCGCATCCATTAGTTCGCTAATTTTAGCAACCCATTTTTCTTCACCGGCAAGAGCGCCAGTAGCAGAGCCTTGAATAATAGGAGTATTATCTCCATCAAAGCCATAAGAAGTTAATAATTCACGAATTTCCATTTCAACTAACTCTAATAGTTCCGGATCATCAACTAGGTCAACCTTGTTCATAAATACAACTATCTGAGGCACCCCTACCTGGCGAGCCAAAAGGATGTGTTCTTTAGTTTGTGGCATTGGGCCATCTGTAGCAGCTACTACCAGTATAGCGCCATCCATTTGAGCAGCACCAGTAATCATGTTCTTAACATAATCGGCGTGACCCGGACAATCTACGTGAGCGTAGTGACGAGTAGCGGTTGCGTACTCAACGTGAGCAGTATTAATCGTAATACCCCTTTCTTTTTCTTCGGGAGCACCATCGATATCGTCATAATTTTTTTTCTCCGCTAAACCTTTTTTTGACAAAACATCGGTTATAGCGGCTGTAAGTGTTGTTTTACCATGATCCACGTGACCGATGGTACCAACGTTAAGATGGGGTTTATCCCTCTTGAATGATTCTTTTGCCATTGTTTTTATTTTAGTATTTGTTTTGAAAAATGGTTTTCATTTTGAGTCTGAAACCAACGACTTGATGTTTAATTTTATGTTTTTAAAACGTCAATGAACTTGTTGTGTCAACAATGTTTATCGAACTGTTATAGCTCCTGAAATACTATCAGGATATTCCTACACCTGAGTTACGATTAACACATCAATGAACTTTTTGAGCCATCAATGAGAATCGAACTCATGACCCCTTCCCTACCAAGGAAGTGCTCTACCCCTGAGCTACGACGGCTTTTTTCAAACCTGAGCGGAAGACCGGGCTCGAACCGGCCACCTGAAGCTTGGAAGGCTACCGCTCTACCAAATGAGCTACTTCCGCTAATAATCAAAAAAAAATCTGTGGGCAGAGTAGGGTTCGAACCTACGTACACTTACGTGAACAGATTTACAGTCTGTCGCCTTTAACCACTCGGCCATCTGCCCAAAAGAAGTGAGCCGAAAACTGGAGTCGAACCAGCGACCTACTGATTACAAATCAGTTGCTCTACCAACTGAGCTATTTCGGCAAATATAAAATATCAAAAGAACTACCCTCAAAACTGCCCATACGAATGCACTCTTTTTTTTGGGAAGGCAAAGGTAAGTGAAAATGATTAATAGAAAAACTTTGTAAAAGATTTTTTTAAAGGATTTTTTTAACCGGTTATAAACAATAAAAAACCCTGCATTTTGGTGCAGGGTATGTTGCTTAAAAAAATATAGTAAAATCAGGCGGCCTGCCTTTCTTTTTTGCGTTTTATTTGATTGATAAGTGCGTCTAAGGCTTCATCAAAACTTTCTTCAAAAGACTTGGATGATTGTTTTACAAAAAATTCGTGCCTCGGGATGGACACTTTTATTTCAGCAATTTTGTCTTTGATGTTATGTACAATATTATCCAACTTAAGATATACATCCACTTTGGTTATTCGGTCATGAAACTGCGTGAGTTTCGCTATTTTTTTCTCGATGTAAATTAACAATTTAGAATCTGCATCAAAATGCACTGTTTGAATGTTTACGTTCATAATTTTCAATTTTAAATGAATAACAAAAATTAGAATAATGTAGTTATGGAAGCATAGGCGATTTCTTAGAATTTAATAAAAAATTTCACAGATAATTTGAGTAATGAAGTTACTTGTTCAAACGATGTTTTCAAAATAAAATTATATAAATGGCAGAAAAATAACAGTTAAATAAATTTAGGCCTTTGGATGAGCTTTTTTATAGATATCTTTTAATTTTTCGATGTTATTATGAGTATAAATTTGGGTAGCTGCAAGGCTGCTATGACCCAATAGTTCTTTTACAGCATTTAGCTCTGCTCCATTATTGGTAAGGTGTGTTGCAAAACTATGGCGAAGTATATGTGGGCTTTTCTTTTGAATGCTGGTAATAAGGGTAAGGTATTTTTTTACTACATTATATACATATTTAGGATCCAGCATTTTGCCCTTAATACTCAGCAGCAGGCTATCATTACCGGGGGCCGGCAGGTTATCTTTTTTTAAGTGAATATATTGCTGTATATCTTTCAGCAACTCACTGTTTATGGGAATAATTCTTTCCTTATTTCCCTTGCCCAATACTTTTATAGTAGCATTGCCGCCATCAATATTATGCTCTTTAAGCTGTATCAGCTCTGCTTTTCTAATGCCTGTATAATATAGTATTTTCAATATCAGTTCTTCAGTTTTTCCTACAAAGCCTTCGGCAAAAGTTACATGGGCAAATAAGCTTCTGATATCATTTTGATCTACAAACTGCGGGAGTTTTTTGGCATTTTTGGGAGATACAATGGTGGCCATTGGGCTTACAGAAATTGCCTGCTGCCTTAGCTGATATTTAAAATAAGATTTGAGCGCTGATATTTTTCGATTGATGGTTTTGGCAGACAGTTTATTTTCTCTAAGCAATGCCAGCCAGCTTCTGATAAATGCCGGTTTTATTTCTGCTAAACTATCGGGGGTATAATTAGCTAAAATAAATTGTAAAAAACTGTCTAAATCATTTTGATAAGAAAGGATGGTATGACGGCTATACCTCTTTTGATACTTTAAATATTGGAGAAATGGCTCAATATGTACCTGGTGAGTAAGGGGCATAAAAAAACTGATGGCCAAAGTTATGCATAACCGGCCATCAGTTTACTATTTTGCTGGTAGTAATTATTTAAGTATTATTTATCGAATTTGCCCGTAGCCATTTGCTGCTTGTACACAGCTTTCAATACTTCAGTACGGCGCCTTACAGAAGGCTTTGTAAAAGCCTGTCTTTCTCTTAATTGCAATAATGTGCGGCTTTTCTCAAATTTCTTTTTATACTTTTTAAGCGCCTTGTCAATGTTTTCGCAATCTTTTGAATCAATAATTAACATTAGTAAATACCTCCTTTAAGTGAAATAATAATAACTGCATTACCAGTTAGGGGCGCAAAGATAATAGTTTTATTTAAAAAAAGAAATATTGATTAACAAAATACCGAAATTTGAAAAATGTTTACTGGAATTATAGAAACAACGGGAAAAATTGAAAAAATAGAGCGGCATGGAGGCAATTGCAGCTATTGGGTAAGTTCTTCATTATATAATGAGTTAAAGCCCGACCAAAGCCTTAGCCATAATGGAGTATGCTTAACCGTAGAAGCCATTGAAGGGCAATGCCACAAGGTTACTGCTATTAAGGAAACTTTAGAAAAAACTAACCTTACCTATTGGCAAACCGGCGCTATTGTAAATTTAGAGCGCTGTATGCAACTAAATGGGCGATTAGACGGGCATATTGTACAAGGCCATGTAGATACTACTGCCATTTGTATTGGTATATTGGACAAATTGGGTAGTTGGGAATATCAATTTGAAATAGACAAAAAATTTTCAACTCTAATTATTGAAAAAGGTTCCATTACTTTAAATGGTATTAGCCTCACTATTTTCAATATTACTGCTTCTACATTTTCCGTTGCCATAGTTCCCTACACTTTTGAGCATACCAATATGCGATATCTAAAAATAAACGATACTGTAAATATTGAATTTGACATGATAGGAAAATATGTGAACAGGATTTCAAGATTGAAATAAATGTTGCATCATTTCTCATAAATCACTTAAATATTTCTTTTACCTGAAAAAAGAGAAAACCTTTGTTTGAATTTCAAAAAGAAAGATTCGAAATAGTAATATGACAGAGAAGATAAGGCAATCGTCAAAATGAACCCTAGCAGATATAAAGCAGTGTCATTCATAAAATCGAAATAAATCAATACCCGTATTGCAATGGTAAGGGCAATGAAGTGATACATATAAATCCCATAAGAAATCTTACCCAAATAATTAAATACAGGGTTTTCAAGACTGAGTAAATTTTTTTTATTCGTTGCAAGGTTTATAATTGCGCAAGCAAATAATGCACCGTATATCTCAAAATGCATATACCTGAATTCAATACTGAACCCTATGAGCAGTACAATCGTTAAGTATATCGCTATTTGAAATGGAATTGAATATATAAGCCTAAGAAGCCAGTCTTTTTTTGCAATCACAAGATATGCCCCCATTGCTCCTAATGCCATGCAATCAATATTAAAATAATACCAAAAGTCTAAGAGTGTTTTAAATAACATGGACTGATGTTGTAAATAAATCAATATCAATTTGACCATACTGTATAAAATAAATACACTTCCAAAAAGTACTGGTTTATTTTTTACTTTTTTTATCAGTACAGGCCAAAGCAGGTAGAATTGTTCTTCTGTTCCGATAGACCAGTTTTGTGCGGCATAAGGTACTGTTCCCATTATTGCATAAACATAGTTTGGCAACATAAAAATAAACAGCAACCCAACTGATACAAGACTATTAGTATTTAACGCTGATTCAATATTGGGTAGTTGAAAAAAAGCCAGCCTCGGCGCAAGAAATAAAGAGAAAAACACTATAAGAAAATAGAGAGGCCATATTCTTAATATTCGCCGCAAATAGAATTTTTTTACTGCAATTGTATTTGTTTCTTTTAGTTCGGATAATAAAAGATAAGTAATAAGAAAACCACTTAAAACAAAGAACATCACTACACCAAGCTTTCCTATGATAAGGAAGAAGTGTTCGTTGATGCGGCTGGGCAAATTGAAATTACCCTTAACAGCTTCTACATGGCAAACAAAAACAAATAGTGCCGCTATGAACCTAAGCCCATTTAAATTAGGAAAGTAAATATTTATTGATTGTTTTTGCATTGGCCTAAACACTTCATTGATTTATGATCTGTTGTTTTATTTTTAATTGATTGGAAAGAAAGAATAGAAGTGAAATAAATACCAGGTACTCTCCTATTAATAATTGCATCGGTATAAGTCTAATAGCGAAAGTTGATAAACACAAACCCAAAAGCAGTAATGCTAATCCTGTCCTATTTTTAAATATACTTTTACTACCCACCATTATGCAGATGGGGAAAATAAGCTCAACAAAATAATAGGAAGGCTTGGGTACTGATACAAATACCTCAGAAAGATAATAGATCACAAAGGAAGATATCCATATTGTATCTAACTTAAGTTGCGTTCTCTTTTTATATACTGAAAATATAATTGTTGTTGCCAGAATGAAAAACAAAACGATATACCACAAACTCTTAATGTGAATATTAAATAGCGAACTTGCAACTATTGGTAAATTAGCTGTGTATTGAGGAATGGCAGTAATGTGAAAATCACTCTGCCCTTCTATTGTAGATGGCCATTTCCCATTCCCGAAATCCGTAGAAGAAGCGGGTCCTAAAGTATTGTAATATTTCCCCCATTGAAAAGAGGAATGAAAAAAATCCTGCCAGTTTTCATACTGATGAAACAACAATAACTGAAGAATACACAAACATCCAATGATAATAAACCCTTTTAAGAATGATGCTCTTTTATCTGATACCAAAAAAGGAAGTACCATCAGAATACATACAGGCCGGAGCCAGCAACACACTGCAAGTAATGCTCCTGCAAAAAAATATGCTTTTACTTTTTTATTTTTGAGAAAAAAAGCAACGCTCCACAATAACGGGAACAGAATATAACTCTGCCCTATATCAACATTTGTAATCCATCCTTTTGAAAAAAAGAAAAGCGAAAACACAGTTAATAATATATACCTGTATTGCAATTCTTTTATATTCCATAGAAATAAGCCAAATATAGAAAGCAAAAAAAGGTATTGAACGATAAACCATATTATTTCAATAGTATGAAACCCAAGTTTTGAAATTGGTTGCAATACCCACAAATAAGACGGAGGCAGGGTGACGACATTTTGCAAAAAGTCAGGCCCGGATTCATAAGGATTACAAAATTCCTCCGGCTGGCCGGGCTTCCATTTATAGTAATATGGAGATAGCCCTGCAGCCTGGTATCTTGAACCCACAATCCGTTTTCTAAGGTCGCATGCATAGCCATCTTCAAGATTTCTAATATCCCTTATTATTGCAATGCCAAGACTTGCAATAAAAACAAGCGGAAATAAAAAAATAAATATTTTATTGCGTGATATATGCATTGTATAATCAGATATCTATGGCTTTTGTAAAATAGCCCATTGACTTAACCCCCATATTCTTTTATAAAATAAGTGATTGAATAAATGATTTTTTCTGACATCTGTCAAATGAGAATGAGGGCTTGTCCTTTTTTGATTTAATCGTAAAAATTCCATTATTTTTAAAACCCAGTCTGCTGAAGGAACAGGTGTGGTAAGCCGGAGAGTGCCCCCTTTTTTTAAAAGAGCAAAACAGCTATCCCAAATATCATCGTGTTCTACTACTTCAAAAGCAATAATGTGATCGAATTGCTCTTTTTTTAAACCGAGTTTTTCCCATTCATTGATATCTCCTTTAATGTCGGGCTCTCCATTAATATCTATTCCGGTATAATTTGTATAGCCCTTGGTGCACATATACTCTTTTAACCAATTATTACCACATCCTATTTCTAAAATGGAAACATTGAGCGGAAGGGTATCAATAAAGACTTTTATTTTTTTTTCTCTTGCCAGTTTGCTTAAATAAGGCATTACTGCTTTGTCAATTAATATGAATAAATAGCTATGTATTTAATTTTCCGAAAACAGTCAAAATGTATTCAACATTTTATTCCGTTTTCAACAATAGAATACAAGATAGACCAGTTTTTTTTAAAAGCCATATATTTGGCTAAATATGGAAACAGCAATTATAATAGGAGCTGGCCCTGCAGGGCTTACTGCAGCACACGAATTCCTTTCTTCTACCGATATAATTCCTATAATTCTGGAGGCAACTGCCGATACAGGAGGAATTTCAAAAACAGTTAATTATAAAGGAAACCGTATTGATATAGGTGGCCATCGCTTTTTTTCAAAGAGTGAAAAAGTAATGAATTGGTGGCTTGATTTTTTGCCCCTGGAAACAAACGAGGATGGTATAACTATCTCTTATCACAGCAAACATACTAGAGTTAAAAGCAATCACAAAATAAATGCAAACGCTGAAAATGTAATGTTGGTGAGAGAAAGGCTATCACGAATCTATTTTTTGAAACGTTTTTTTAATTACCCACTAAAATTAAATTCTGATACAATCAGAAATCTTGGGCTGGTTAGAATCGGCAGGATTGGGATAAGTTATATCCGGGTTAGATTGTTCCCCATAAAAAAAGAAACATCTTTGGAAGATTTTTTCATTAACAGATTTGGCAATGAACTTTACAAAACTTTTTTTAAAGATTATACAGAAAAGGTATGGGGAGTTTCATGTGATAAAATCAGTGCAGAATGGGGGGCACAACGAGTAAAGGGACTATCCCTAACCAAAACCTTATGGCATGCATTTTCCAGGAAAAAAAAGAATATGGAAACAAGCCTGATCGAAAAATTCTTATACCCTAAATATGGCCCCGGCCAGCTTTGGGAACTAGTGGCAAAAGATATTGAGAAAAAAGGAGGAAAAATATTTTACAATAAGAAGGTATCCAGGATCAATGTAGAGAACAATAAAATAATTTCTGTGGTTTGTATTGGTGAAAATGGTAAGGAAGAAGAATTTAAAGGAGATAATTTTATATCCGGAATGCCCATAAAGGATCTCATCAACGGATTAAACTGTACTGTGCCTGACGCCGTGCTATCAGTTAGTAATGGGCTTATGTATCGGGATTTCATTACCGTAGGTATACTGGTAAAGAAATTAAAGATCAAAAACCCTGATGGTTCTCCTGTAAAAGATAACTGGATGTATATACAGGAAAAAAAAGTGAAAGTAGGCAGGCTGCAATTATTTAATAACTGGAGCCCGGGCATGATCAACGACCCCGATACATCTTGGATAGGGCTTGAATATTTTTGCAATGAAGGCGATGACCTATGGACGATGGAAGACAGTGCGTTGCTGAAATTCGCTCAAAAAGAAATCGATTCGATTGGTATTATTGATGAAAAAGATGTGCTGGACGGTGTTGTTATCAGAATGCCGAAAACATACCCATCTTATGTAGGTTCATATAACAGGTTTGATGAGATAAAAGAATATGTAAATAAATTTGAAAACCTTTTTTTGGTAGGAAGAAATGGTATGCATAAATACAATAACCAGGATCATTCCATGTTAACGGCAATGCAGGCTGTGGAAAATATAAAGAACGGCATTGCCGACAAAGAAAATATCTGGAGCATCAATACAGAAGAAGATTATCATGAAGAAAAGTAAGACAACGCTTTTGTGTTATCTAATAAAGACTGATCATAAATGAACGGACTGGAAAATAATAAAGTAATTTTCTTCATAGAAAAGAATGCTTTATGGCTTCTTTTTTTCTTTTGGGCATTTATGCAGGCATATCTGTTGTTTTCTTCAGGCATCAATACCGGGGGCGAGAGTAGCAGGCCTATTATGGAGGCTGCAAATTTGTTTTCCGGAAAAGGAATTAGCGTTGCCAGCAATTACATGTATTTTACAGAAGCTCTTCTTATTTTCCTGGCAATGAAAATCCATGCCGGATATGGGGCAGTCATAGCTTTTCAGCTTATACTGAATTTTGTTGCACTAATATACTTGTATCGTTTTATGATTATATTTTATTCATCCAGGATACTGGCTTTTGCCGGATGCTTTTTATTGATCGTATGCTTTCCTTACCAATTGTACAATGCTTCCTTATATACCGAATCTGTTTTTTTCAGCCTGAGTATTTTATATTCTTGTTATCTGTTGAAATTGAAGAAGCTTTCTTTGAAGTCAATAGTTGTATTAATAATCTTTCTCATCCTTCTATGCATTTCAAGGCCAAGCGGCATTTTTTTTCTGGGGGCTACAATTATCTATTTGTTTTTCTTTGTTTCCAAAAAATTAAACCCATTTATAAGGATTGCTGTTTTTGTTTCGCTTTCTTTTATTGCATTATGGCTATTAAATTATCTCATGGGAACCGGTGGCAGTATAGATGTAATTCTGCCTTTTAAAGAACAGATGGTAATTTGTGAAGTACCTACTATACATTATACCAGTGATACAGGTGCAATACAGAACGACAATTCCATTGCAGGGTTGGCAAATTATATATTTCATAATTTTCACCAGTTCGGCAGGCTCACATTACTTAAATCAAAAGCTTTTTTTGGGCTTTTAAGACCATATTATTCTTCAGGCCACAATGCTTTTCTATTATTCTATTTCTACCCGCTTTATCTCTTCATTATTCTGTGCATTATCAAGATGAAATACAGGATGCCCGTGGCCTTTATCTATTTCATTATATTAATTATTATTTTCTGGTTGAGTGTTGTTTTTTCCTGTGACGAATGGCATAACCGCTTTTTTTTAACGCTGGTTCCCTTTCTCATTTTGCCTGCACTTTATTTATTTAAAAAACACAGTAAAGTATTTAATAAAGACGGCTCTTAGGAGATTTGAAATGATCAAAAAACTTACAGGTCATTATTAGCATTTGTAGTAAAGGATAAATGCAGGCTCGGCATTTTTAAAATTACTTTTGTTTTTTATCACCTTATTTATCATAAAAGCAGGGTAAGAAAATTACTGGAAACCAGGCTAATGGTGGCTTTGGGGAGCGCCACTTACTCTTTTTATTTATTGCATACCAGTTTTGTACTAAGCTGGATACAGAAGTACATTAGTAAAAATTTAGTGATAACCTTTATCATTATGGTAATTGTGTCCTACATTTTTTACATATTAGTAGAGCAGCCATTGGCAAGGTTTATAAGAAATAAGTTCACGATTATTCCTTTGAATGAAAAAAACCGTGCAAATTAAATGACAGTGGTATAAACTTTACTTTTATCAAAAAATTTACAAGCAAACAAATGAGTAACCATTATTTTTGCCAAAGAATAAGAATAAAATGAAATACCTTTTTTTTATTGGTTGCCTTTTTTTTATAAGTTGTAATGATGCTGATAATACAGCTACGAATAAAAATGATGGTTTGTCAAAAGAGCAATTATTAAAAAATGATATCGCTCATTACCCTGACTCTGCCTTACTTACTGAAAACCTAATACAATATTACCGGGAGGCAGGCAAGTATGACAAGGCCATTACTACCGTGAATAATGCCATTAAAAAAGACAGCAGCAGGCCTAGATGGTATGATATAAAAGGCACTTTAGATATAGAAAATGAAGATACTGCAGGCTCTATCCACTCTTACGAAAAAGCTGTAGCCTTATACCCCGACCCACAATATCTTATTCATCTTGGAATATTGTATGCACAAACTAAAAATGCACATTCGCTTAGCCTGGCAGATAGCCTTATTAAAAATACAAAGGCAGATGCTGTAAAGGATGCTTATTTTATAAAAGGATTGTACTATAGTTATTCTAATTTAAAACAACAATCTATCCCCTACTTTGATACCTGCTTATCTATAAGCTATACATACATGGATGCTTATATTGAAAAAGCATTAGCATTGTACAGCCTTCAAAAATACAATGAAGCGCTTGCCGTACTTGATAAAGCCGTAACATTGCAAAACAATTTTGATGAAGGGTATTACTATCGGGGAAAATGTTTAGAAAAATTAAACCGCCGCCTGGAAGCTATTGAAGCATACCAAATGGCATTGGCATACTCTCCCGATTATACCGAGGCAAAAGAGGCTCTGGAAAGGTTAAACGAAAAAAAATAAAATAATTATCATGGCACTTATTGCACCATCGCTGTTATCAGCCAATTTTTTAACACTGCAAAAAGATTGTGATATGCTGAATAGCAGTCAGGCAGACTGGTTTCACCTGGATGTGATGGATGGGCGATTTGTTCCCAATATAAGTTTTGGGCCAATGATTATTAAATTTATTGCAAGTACCACTACCAAATTTTGTGATGTACATTTAATGATAGAAGAACCTGAGCATTATGCAGAAGCATTTAAAGATGCTGGTGCAAATAGCCTTACAGTACATTTTGAAGCATGCAAGCACCTTCATAGAAATATTCAACAAATAAAAAGCCTTGGTATGAAAGCGGGGGTTGCCATTAATCCGCATACGCCGGTATATTTTTTAAAAGATATTTTAGCCGATATTGATTTGGTTTGTGTGATGAGTGTGAACCCCGGCTTTGGTGGCCAATCTTTTATTCCGCATACCATTTTAAAAATTCAACAACTGCGGGAAATGATTAATGAGCAATTGCTGAATGTAAAAATAGAAGTAGATGGTGGCATTACTTTAGCAAATGCCAAATCTGTAATTGAAGCAGGCGCAGATGTATTAGTGGCTGGCAATACTGTATTTAAATCTACCGACCCCATTGCTACCATTGCTGCTTTAAAACAGATTTAGTTTCTTTTCTTTTTCAATTTTTTGTTGATGGAATTACAATGCTACATACATTGAGTTTTTGTATAATTAACTTTTTGTTAGTATTAATTTTTACAACCTCATCATTTATCCTTTAGCATATTTGCAGTTGTTTACTGTGGACTATTTTACCCGTAATCATTATCTTCAGTAATATTATTAATCAATACTAAAAAGCCAAAGCCGCTGTGGCAAAGGCTTTTAGGCGAATAAATTACAAGGCATGAAATTGGTTATTTATTTCAAATAATTTGAAATAAATAAGAATGGATACCAATAAATCAAATCAGAAAGATATATTGGAGATATTGCCTAACGCAGTAAATGCTCTCAAAAAAAATATTATTGACCCTCTGCTTGGCGACTCTGCAAATAAAAAAGAGCAAGTGAAGGCGCCCTTGCGCTCAGAATTGTTTACCGAAATACAATTGGAAGCACATGCTAAATTATTAGCAAAGCGGCATACTTTATTAGCTAAAACACCCACGGAAGGATTATTAAAAAGGCTGGCTGATAATGAAGAAATATTATTGAAGACCCAGGCCATCCTAACCGAAAATATCAAAAATAAATTAAGGATAGTACCGGCAGCAGAGTGGCTGCTTGATAATTTTTACCTGATAGAAGAGCAGATAAATACCGCAAAAAAACATTTACCGAAGGGATATAGCAAAGAATTGCCTCAACTATTAAAAGGAGAGTCGGCAGGATTGCCAAGGGTGTATGATATTGCAGTAGAACTTGTATCACATTCTGATGGGTTTATTGATGAGAGGATGCTCATAAATTTTATTAACTCTTACCAAACAATAAATTTTTTAAAAATTGGTGAATTATGGGCTATCCCAATAATGCTTCGGCTAGCACTCATTGAAAATATAAGAAGAATAGCCAGGCAAATATCTGTTGACATAACCCATAAATCATTATCAGTGTATTGGGCAACTGAAATGATTAATGCTGCAGAAAACGACCCAAAAAATCTGGTGCTGGTAATTGCAGATATGGCACGCTCAGACCCTCCTATTACAAGCGCTTTTGTATCGGAGCTTACCAGGCGATTGCGTGAAAAAGGAAACACTTTATCGCTTCCGCTTTCCTGGCTTGAGCAAAGAATATCTGAAACAGGATACTCTACAGCAGACCTCATACAACAGGAAAATCAAAAACAGGCTGCCGACCAGGTATCTATCAGCAATAGCATAAACAGCCTTAGATTTTTAAGTACTACCGATTGGAGAAAATTTGTAGAAAGCGTAAGTTCTATTGAAAAGATTTTACTTCAAGACCCTTCTGCTGTGTATGAAAAAATGGATTTTGCCACCAGGGATATGTACCGCCATGCAGTAGAAAAAGTTTCAAAAAAAAGTAAAAAAACAGAAGAAGAGATTGCCACAATTGCCATACAATTAGCTAAAGATAATAAAGAAGGCAGCGCCCATTACCAGAGCCATGTGGGCTATTATTTAATAGATAAAGGGTTAAAAAAAACAGCAGCCATTGCCACCGCAAAATTTTCAGAAAAAGATAAATCAAAAATTGCGATGTATAAATTTCCACTGCTGTTGTATTCCGGTGGAATAATTTTACTCTCAGCATTTTTAAGTTGGTTACTCATTTACACTTCTGTAATTCATCTTTTACATTATACCAGCCTTTGCTTGCTTGTATTAACCTGCTTTTTTGCTTTTAGTCAATTTGCTACGGCTGTTATCAATTGGGTAGCCACCCTGCTATCTACTCCCATTCTATTGCCACGCATGGATTATTCTTCAGGTATCTATGCTGAATGTAAAACAATGGTTGTGATCCCCACCATGTTATCAAGTATGGAAGGCATCAAAAATATTATAGATGATTTAGAAGTAAGATTTATATCTAACCAGGATGCTAATTTATATTTTGCTTTGCTTACAGATTTTAAAGATGCTTCTGCACAAACCTTGCCTGACGATGAGCAGTTGATTACTCAGTTAGTGGATAAAATAAATAAGTTAAATAAAAAATATCCAAGGCCCGGAAATGAGGTATTCTATTTATTTCATCGGCCAAGGCTTTACAATCTAAAAGAAAAAGTATGGATGGGGTTTGAAAGAAAACGAGGCAAGCTTGGTCAATTAAATCATTTATTGAGAAGAGAAGGCAAACAAAATTTTTCGAAAATTATAGGTGATGAAGAAGTTTACACTTCAGTAAAATATATCATTACACTGGATAGTGATACCCAGTTGCCCAGAGAAACTGCATGGAAATTAACAGCCACAATGGCACATCCTTTAAACAAACCGGTATATTCTCAAAAAAAGAAAAGGGTAATGCGTGGGTACAGCATTTTGCAACCAAGGGTAATGAATAGTTTACCCGGCAATCAAAGCTCTACTTATGCAAAAATGCATGGCAATGAGCCGGGTACTGACCCTTACACAAGGGCTACTTCAGATGTGTATCAGGATCTTTT
>JAFDXD010000013.1 GCA_018268135.1 Bacteroidota bacterium | reverse complement strand
GCTAAAAAAACTTATGTGGAAGTGAATAGATAATTTTATACTTTTAACTTCTAAAAAAATTAAACACAATGGCACTATTTAAATCAGGCAACCCTGCCCTAAGTGAAAGTAAATTTAGGGATACCATTTTAGACAATATAGTAACAAATGAAAATGCAATGACCGTAAAAGGTACCCTCAATAAATTTGGGGTACTGTTTTTATTAATGCTTGCAAGCTCTTATTACTCGTGGAAAGAAGCTGCACAGGGAGGAGATGCATGGACCCTAATACTGATAGGCGTATTTGGCGGACTGGCTGTAGCCTTCATCATGGCATTTAAAAAACAATGGAGCCAATACCTTGCCCCGGCTTATGCCTTGCTGGAAGGATTGTTTGTAGGCGCCATATCTGCCTATTTTGAATATGCCGTACCCAGTACGCAAGAGGGATATGCGGGAGGCTACTCAGGCATTGTATTACAGGCTGTGGGACTAACATTTGCCGTAGTAGCCGTAATGTTTTTACTCTATAAATTTAAAGTAATACAAGCTACACCTACTTTTAAGAAGGTAATTATTATAGCAACTATTTCCATCGGAGTATTTTACCTGGTGTGCTGGATTATAACTTTAGTTGGGTCAAATGCACCTTCATTTATTTTTCAAAGCACTCCAATTGGTATTGGGTTTTCGGTATTTGTAGTGGCACTTGCTTCACTTAATTTAATACTCGATTTTGATATGATAGAAAAAGGCGCAGAAATGGGCGCACCAAAATATATGGAATGGTATGGCGCTTTTGGCCTGCTGGTAACTATTGTATGGCTTTACATGGAAATATTAAGGCTATTATCAAAACTAAACAGGAGATAGTATCAGCCCCGAAATTTTTTAAAGCCGCATTTTATTTGCGGCTTTTTTAAGCAACAAATATTTCTCTTATGCAAAGTGATAGTTTATACATTTTCTATATCAAATACAATATACTTTTTTAATAGGGCAGCGATAAAGAAGCTGCATTTTTTTTAATGCTGCTCAAATACACATCGCTTAAAAAATAATTGTTGCCATGCAGCCACTCAAAACTTTCGGCCCATAGGGTACAATGTTTAATAAATTGAATTTCCCAGGCCTGGCTTATGATGATGGTTTCCTGCTTTAAATTACCTACCAAAAAATCTTTCAGCTTAACATCGAGGTAGGGAATGGATTGTATAAAATCGAGCAGCTCTGTATTGGTAGCATAGGGCAAATGCTTTGGGGTATCTATATTATTTTTTGAAGCCCTGTGTGTAGCAATATTTTTATTGATGATTCTTAAAATAATTTCGCCAAGGTATTCATTGGTAATTGCTGTCATTGTAAAAAAATTTTTATTTGTCTAAAATAATTTTGCCTGCCCGCCGGGTACCCTGAAAATGCTTGTATCCAGGCTCCATTCTTCTGCATTCATTTTATAAAGCTTTCCATATTTTTTATATTGTTGAGCTACTAACTGTGCAATATTTCCTTCGCCTCTCATGCGTACGCCCCAGCGGGTATCGTTTACTTTGCCATCGTGGCTTTGCTCTATTAAATGCCATACTTTATCTGCATGGTTCGGAAAATTTTTATACAGCCAATCGTGAAATAAAAATTTGATGGCGCCATTTAATCGAATAAAAGTATATGCTGTAAATGTGGCGCCATTATCGGCGGCCTCTTTCATGATGCGTTGCATTTCATGCTCATTGAGGCCCGGTATCATTGGCCCCATCATTACGCCCATTCGTATGCCTGCTTTGCTTAGCTCATTTATTACTTTTAGTTTTTGCTTTGCAGTAGTAGTACGTGGCTCCATTACCCGGCGCAAGCCTTCATTAAAAGAGGTAATAGACAGCATGGCCGAAACAATTTTTTTCTTTGCCATCTCCTGCAATACATCTTTATCTTTTAGTATCCATGCATTTTTAGTAAGAATGCCTACCGGCTGATTAAATTCATTGCATACTTTTAGCAGCTCCCTGGTAAGGCGGTAGTTTTGTTCGGCAGGCTGATAACAATCTGTATTGCCGCTTAGCATTATGGGAGCACAGTCCCATTTGGGGTGCATTAAAAATTTTCGTAACAATTGTGCTGCATTTTTTTTAACGATAATTTTCTGCTCAAAATCTATCCCGGCGCTGTAGCCCCAGTATTCATGCACATTGCGGGCATAGCAATAAATGCATCCATGCTCACAGCCGGCATAGGGGTTCATGCTATAGCCCATTCCCACATCTTTACTTTCTACTTTGTTTACAATGGTTTTAGACATCTGCTCTATGTATTGCGTTGCTGCACTTTCTTCTTCCCACTCGTCTATTCCTTCTTTATTTTCTTTAGTAAGCTCATTTTTTATAAACCTGTTTTTATAATTAAACTGTGCTCCCCGCCCATGCCGGTATTGGGTGCTTAGCAACTGCTCTTCTGCCGATATTTTATGATGATCCTGCTGAAGCGATATTGCTTTACCGGGGGCATTTGTATTGTTATCCATCTTTGTTGAATTATTTTTTTGTAATACTGTTATTGATTTTTTTTACTGATGCAGATGGCTGCTGCTTTTATTTATGCAAACAGGTTGCCCTGTATTGTAGCAACCGGCAAATTTTGAAATTCAAAATACTGTACTACCTGGTATTTTAATTCGCCTTCGGGCCTCTTAAGCAGTAACATACCATTTGCTATAAACCTTGCGGTAAAATGTTTGTGGCTATATTGTTGCCAGCCTTTTTCATATTGCCAGGGCTGCAATTTTCTGGCAATGCAGATATAAGGTTCCATAAAAAAATGCGGTTTGTTATCATTATCAAACTTCATAAGGCGCTGCGCCTGCGTACGCACCTGTGTTACCAACGCCTGCACCGGCAGCCTTGATGCAATGTTGATATAAATAGTATGGCTGGGAAAACTTCCGTAATCTTTCAACTCTATTTTTATGGGATAATAGCCCATGCCGATTGTTTTTAACCGGTTTACCATACGCTCTTCAAACATTTCGTACTGCACAAAATTTACCAGCGTAATATGCGGCTTACTGTAAAGGGCTGTTGAGCTCTTATAGGTTTCATAAAAATCTTTTTTTACCTGCATTATTTTATTGCGCAGGTCTTCGTGCGGCTGAAGCACCAACTGGTACTCATAAATTTTGTACCCTGGTATGGCATTTAAAATATTCTTCATGCTGCAAAAAATTTTTTGATGGCAAAATGATTTATTACCAATTTATTTAGCATAAATTTACTAAATATTTTAGTTTTATAAAATCTTTTTTATGGAAGTGGAAAATTTTTTGGGCAGCAGGTACAAAGGTACCAGGCAGTTTACCCAGCAGGATGTGCCTACTGCCAATGCTACGGGCTTTGGCGCTGCTACAGACGACTATATGGAGCGGGGCATTGACCTCAATGAGCAATTGATACGCAACAAGCCCGCCACATTTTTTATGAAGGTAAGGGGCGACAGTATGATAAATGCCGGCATTTATGATGGCGATATTGTAATAGTTGACAGAAGCATAAAGCCCGTAAACGGTAAGATTGTAATAGCGGTAATAGATGGAGAGATGCTGATAAGGAGGTTTCAAAAAACACTAAATCGTATGCTTTTAATACCCGACAATCATAAGCTTGCTGCAACCAATGTAAGTGAGTTTGCTGACTTTAAAGTATGGGGAGTAGTAGTATATTTAATTAGAAGCGTATAACAGCAGGGGCTTATGCCATACTTTTAAAACACAGGAGATGAAAGCCATTATAGATTGTAACAGTTTTTATTGTAGTTGCGAAAGGCTATTCAGGCCGGAGCTTGATGATAAGCCAGTAGTAGTATTGAGCAACAATGATGGCTGCATTATTTCGAGAAGTGATGAAGCCAAAAGCCTGGGCGTACCAATGGCCGGGCCTTACTTTATGGCAAAGCCGGTGATAGAAAAATATGGGGTAACCACTTTTTCGTCTAATTATAATTTGTATGGCGACCTAAGCTGGCGTGTAATGGAAACGCTTCGGATACTATTGGGCAAAGAAAAGGTAGAAGTATATTCGGTAGATGAAGCTTTTTTGGAACTTGAAGAAAAAGGGGAGCATGACTGGCGGCAACTGGGGCTTGCCATAAGAGAAACGGTAGAGCTATGGACCGGAATAAAAGTATCTATTGGTATTGCACCAACAAAGGTATTATCTAAAATGGCAAACCATATTGCCAAAAAAGACAAAGCCGGTACCCAATGCGTAGTAGTATTAGATACAAGCGAAAAAATAACAGCGGCCTTACAAAATACGCCGGTAAATGAGATATGGGGAATTGGCGCCCAATATGCACAAAAGCTCACCGAAATGTATGCCGTATTTACCGCCTACGACCTTAGCTTAAAGCCCCCGCAGTGGGCGCAAAAACACCTGGGCGGAGTAGTAGGCATAAGGCTTATAAAAGAACTGCGGGGGCAGGAAGCAAAGCAGATGGGGCAGGAACTAACCGTAAAAAAAATGATTGCCAGCACCCGTATGTTTGGCAGCCCTGTAAAAAAATTGGATGATATAAAAGAGGCCGTGGCTACCTACACTTCTAAAGCTGCCGAAAAACTGCGAAGGCAAAAAAGCGCTGCAAATACCATCAGCGTATTTGTGGTGCCGAAGGAGCAGAACCACCATACTTACTTTAGGCATGGCCCTACGCTAAGCGGCTATACCCGGCTGGCCATTGCTACCTCTGCTACCCATGAGCTTATAAAGCCTGCACTGGCGCTGGTAGAGAGGCTTTACGACAAAACAAAAACCTATAAAAAAGCAGGAGTAATGCTCAGCGGCCTTGTGCCTGATACCAGCATACAGGCAAACTTGTTTGAAACAGAAACACATAACAATAAACGGATGCTGATGGAGGCACTGGATAATATAAACTTTGCCATGAGAGACGATATGGTAAAATTTGCTGCAAGCGGTATCACACGAAATTGGAAAATGCGGCAGGAGCTTCGCAGCCCACGCTATAGCACCCGCTGGGAAGAAATATTTGAAGTGAAATAATATTTTCACTGCAGCATTGCATTGATAATTGGTAACAATACTGATGAAACAATTTTTGACCAATGTTTCAACCCCCCGCTTATGGAAAAAGAGGCTTGGGGCTGAGGTCAATGCCTGGCTACAATGTGCCGGATAATAATGATTTTACAGGATTAGGTATTTTGATATCAAACCTTTATCCCTATTAGGTTTTTCTTTATTTAGTTTTTGTGTTGATATAAAAAGTAACGAAAAAATCAAGGCCTTGCAAACCTGTTTTGCGCTCATGCTACCTAAACCTATGATTTTATTGCCTGCAACAACTGCCGCCACTTAAAACAATACCCGGTATGCCTGCAAAATTCAGGATGCATTTCTTAATTTTTCAAACAATACAATATTCATCATAATTAAAAGCAGGCCATAAAAAACATCTTCAAAAGGGATGGTAAAAATTTTGATGCCGATGATGGCCGCATGGCTGTACATGACTACCGGCAGCGAAGTAAGAAAACCATTTACTACCAAAAAGGGTACAAGAATAATAGCATAAGCAATTAAAAAAGCTGTACAATTGAAGGAACGAAAATATTTATTAAAAACAAAATAGATAAGGATGAATACAGCCGTAAAAAGAAAAGTATAGAAAGTATAAGTGTGATGATGAAAAAAAATAGCAGCAGGGAGCAACAGCGCAGCAAGAATAAAAAAAATTATTGCGGAAGGCTTTGAAGATTTAATAAATGGAAAATAACAACGAATACACTCATAAATAAATGTGCAGCAATAAGGCACTACAAAAAAAAATAAAATTTCTTCTACCGGCAGGCCGCCAACTTGTAGCCCGCAAATATACTGTTGATTGAAGCCCCACACGCCAATAGAAGTAAACCAAATATCCCACAAAATATAAAACAGTGCCGGGGGAAGCATGGCCGGAAAAACATATTTCCACTTTTTGTAAAAGGCCACTTTTTTATCAAAGCTTA
The DNA here is from genome assembly GCA_018268135.1 of Bacteroidota bacterium. Classification (GTDB taxonomy): domain Bacteria; phylum Bacteroidota; class Bacteroidia; order Chitinophagales; family Chitinophagaceae; genus Ferruginibacter. Next base: position 6,394 of record JAFDXD010000013.1, on the reverse strand, counting down.
GAAGCAAAGGCCCGGCAAGCGATAAAATGAGGATGATAAAATAAGTGTATGGATGCCCCTGCATAATAAATGTAAAATATAAAAAAGATAGTGATACCCTTACGAAGGTACAGCGTGAGGGATTGAAGCGGAAATCCTTTTTGCCTTTTGGGGCAAAAAGATTGCAGCGAAAAGCCCGGCCCCTTGCGTAGCTTGGGGCACGCCCATATCTTATTTATTTGTTTTTAGTTTTTTATCGGCACGTACTTTATCCCAATATTTTTTGGCTACGTACAGCATGCCAAAGCTTTCGCCGTGGTGTTTATCTAAATGCTTGTGGTGCATTTTGTGTGCCCACCTAATGCTGCAGATATATACATTATTGCTTTTGGTAAACCATTTAAAACGCTGGTGAATGATTACTTCGTGCACCATAAAATATGCAAGGCCGTAGAGCGCTATACCAAAACCAACTGCGGCTACCCCATACCGTTGGTATTGCAAACCAAGCATTATGCAGAGCCAGCTTGGAATGGCAAATATTAAAAAGAAGGCATCGTTTTTTTGCAGTGGCCCCGGAGGCGGCTGATGATGATCTTTATGCAGCCACCACAAAAACCCATGCATTACATAGCGATGTGTAAGCCAGGTAACGGCTTCCATCAGCAAAAAGCTGCCGAGCAGAATGGCTATAAATAAAAACGGGTTCATAAAAATGTGCGGAGCAGTAAAAAAAACATTACCTGTATCAATAGCAAATTTATGGCGAATTTATTTTGCTTTGGAAAAGGGCAATATTGAAATACCATTAACAGCAATGCGCTTACTACAAACCAACTGAGGTAATTGAATAGCGGAATATCTCCATTACCCAGCCACTGCCAGTAGCCCAGTTTTATGGCTACCGGCTCCATTACCCAATCAAATACGGCTGCAAGAGTGGCGCCATCTACAATGATGGACAATGCTTTTAGGCCGGGGCGTGGCCCTCCTACCTGCTCTGTAAGCTTATCTACCAATTTTGTAAGCAGGGTTTGTATGCTTATGCCGCTACAATAAATAATGATGAACCAATTAACTGCAATAATGTAGGGCACTCCCTGAAAAGTGGGGCCCAGCACCTTACCATATTGATACCCGCCAAATAGCAGGCCTGTATGGGTGCCGATGATTTCTGCCAGCATACCTGCCAGCATGCAGGTAAGTAAAAAAAATACAAAATACTTATTTGGTTTTTGCTGGGTATAAATTAGTAAAATACCCATAAGCAAAAGATTGATAGCGCTTGTGTTTATAAAAAATGATTGATCAAAAAATAAAATACCCAACAGCCCAATAGCATGAAAAATAATAGCAATGGCCGTAGCAAGCCTGTAGGGAAAGTTGGCGTTTTTCAATGAATTAATGCTTTTGTTTTTTTATATCTTTTACTATTAAGTCGGTAACAATTTTGGCGCTTTTAAAACACAGGGGAATGCCACCGCCGGGATGTACACTGCCTCCGCAGAAGTATAAATTTTTAATAACAGAAGAAAAATTGGGTGGCCTGAAAAATGCAGCCATTGTAGCATTAGAGCTGCTGCCATACAAAGCGCCTTTATAACTACCCGTTTTTTCTTCAATAAGAATTGGGTTGAGAACTTCTTCGGTTTCTATCAGCGGCTCTATATCTGTTTGCAGCGCCCGATTGAGCTTTTCAATAACTTGTGCTTTGGCCTGTGCTACTATTTCGTTCCAGCTTTGGCCGGCATTGGCCGGTGCATTTACCATTACAAACCAGTTTTCGCAGCCGGGCCTGGCATGTGCCTGCTCCATTTTAGCCGTAATGTTTACATACACGGTAATATCATTGCTGAGTTTCTTTTTTCTAAAAATATCATCAAACTCCTGCCGGTAGTTGCTGCTAAAAAAAATATTGTGCAATTGCAATTCGGCTAAAGTTTGTTTTACTCCCCAATAAAAAATGATGGCGCTGCTGCTTCTTTGCAGCTTATCTATTTTTGTAGCCCGTGGCTGATGAGAGAGCAAATGCTTATAAGTAAAATATACATCAGCATTACTGATTACAATATCTGAAAAAATATTTTGGTTGGCAACCACTATCCCTTTTGCAATAGCATCGTGGTAAATGATACGTTGCACCGGGGTTTCAAAATAAAATTTTACTCCTTTTTTTTGGGCCAGTTTGTACAATGCATTGGCAATATTTATCATGCCGCCATAAGGGTAAAAAGCGCCTTCGTTCAACTCTACATGCGGTATTAAACTTAGCATGGCCGGCGCTTTAAAGGGGCTGCTGCCATTGTAAGTGGCGTACCTGTTGAATATTTGAGCCACCTCGGGCGTTGAAAATTTTTTATGATTATACTTATGCAGGCTTTTAAATAAATATGAAAACTTTACGGTAGCCAATGCCTTTAATGCCCTGGAGTGAAACCAGGTACTACGCTTATGCAAAGAGTGATTTAAAAACACTTCACCAATATTGTGGTATAGTTTTTTAGAAGCCGTTAGGTATTTTTTTACGGCTCCTTTTGCTTCGCCGGTTTTTTCGGCCAATTCATTTTCAAGCGCATCTACATCTGCGTACGCTACAATTTGCTTATTATTTTCAAAAAAATATTTGCAACTGCTCTCTAATTTTTCAAAAGTAAAATATGCCTCTATTGGCTCATTTGCCAGGGCAAAAAGTTCTTCTATAAGTTGCGGCTGAGTAAACAGCGATGGGCCGGCATCAAAATGATACCCTTCTTTTTTGAAAGCCGAAATTTTACCCCCGGCTGTACTGTTAGCCTCGTACACACTTACATCAAAGCCTTGCACTGCAAGCCTTATAGCAGCTGCCATACCGGCCACTCCGCTACCAATGATTACCGCTTTAGCATGTTTCATCTTGCATTAAATATTATTGCCTGGAGGTTGCAAGATAATCCAGCAATTTTGGAAAAGCAATTTTAAACCATGAGCAGTATTTTTGAGGAGACAACTGCAATGCGGCATTTATTTGGTTGACGGACATAAAACAATAATCCTTCACTTCTTTTTCGGAAGGCATTACCACCCCATCGTATTTACCAATTAATACATGATCATATTCATGCTCTGTAAGTCCATTTGAAAAATGAGTGTTGTATGTAAAACTAAATGCATTGATCAATGGGGTAGTAAAGCCCATTTCTTCCTGTAGCCTTTGAGAGGCTTCATCCAGCATATTGAGATTGGTTTGCGGATGGCCGCAGCAGGCATTGGCCCACAAGCCACCGCTATGATACTTGGTAAGCGCCCTTTGCTGTAGCAGCAATTGCCCTTTTTTATTAAAAATAAAAATACTGAAAGCCCGGTGCAGCAGGCCTTTTTGATGTGCTTCCATTTTATCCATCATACCGATGGCTACATCATTTTCATTTACTAAAATTACCTGTTGCAAAAAATAAAAAAATTTAGCACTAAAAAATATTTAACTGCCGCCTAAGGCCGGCGCTCATTACAATATATGCTTTATAATAATTGGGTATGCGTACTCTTTGCTGCAGCAAGATGCCGGGCTTGTATTTTTTTATTTTTTTAAATAATGAAAAATAATATTTGTAAGCAATGTACACTCCAAACCGGGCTTTGATGGGCAGTTTCAATAAACCGGCATAAGCCTTTTTAAAATCGGCTTCAATATCTTCTTCAATTTGCTGCTTTACTTCGGCAGTAAAATTTTTAAAATCTACCCCCGGAAAGTAAGTACGGCTAAGCTGCTCGTGGTCTGCTTTAATATCTCTCAAAAAATTTACCTTTTGAAAAGCCGCACCCAGCGCCATTGCTGCAGGCTTTAGTTCTTCAAACTGTTGTTTATTTCCTTCGCAAAAAATAGTAAGGCACATCAGGCCCACTACTTCGGCACTTCCATAAATGTATTGGCGGTATCCCTGCAGGTCATAGGTTTTGTTGCTAAGATCCATTTCCATGCTTTCAAAAAACGCATCTATTAAAGCAATATCAATATGGTACTGATGAATAACAGATTGAAAACTATTTAAAATAGGATTGAGGCTTATCCCCCGCTCTATGGCAAAATAAGTTTCGCTCTTAAAACCCGCCAGCAGCTCTTTTTTATCAAAGCTGTGAAAGGTATCTACAATTTCATCTGCAAAGCGTACAAAGCCATAAATATTATAAATGGGAGTGCGAAGGTCTGCATGCAATAATTTTATAGCAGCATTAAAAGAAGTGCTGTATTTTTTAGTAGTAATGCGGCTGCATTCATTGCTTACGCTATTAAAAAGTGCTATCATTTATACTTATTAAAAACTAAAATTCTTTTACTATTTCTGTTGCCACCACCTGGCCGCTTATTAAGGAGGGCGGCACCCCCGGCCCCGGCACAGTAAGCTGCCCTGCATAAAAAAGGTTGCCAACTTTTTTACTTTTTATACCCGGCTTTAGTATTGCCGTTTGCAGTAAAGTATTTGCCAGGCCATACGCATTGCCTTTGTATGCATGATAATCTTTTTCAAAATCAGATACTGAGTAACTCTTTTTAAAAATAATATTTTTCCGAATGTTTTCGCCTGTTTTATTTTCAAAACGGGTCATTATTTTTTCAAAATATTTTTCTCTCAGCTCTTCCGTATCAGCTTGCAGCCCTGCAGCTACTGGTATTAAAAAAAACAGGTTTTCGCCACCCGGCGGCGCACTACTGCCATCTGTAACCGATGTAGCGCTCACATAAAATAAAGGCTCAGCAGGCCAGGCAGGCTGCTCAAATATTGCTTTGCCATGTGCATCAAAATTTACATCAAAAAACAAACTATGGTGCAAAATATTCTTTAGTTTTTTATTTAACCCAATATAATAAATTATACAACTTGGCGCCATTACTCTTTTGCTCCAATATTTATTGCTATACGAGCGGTAGTTTTTTGCAAGCAAATTATTTTCAATAAAATGATAATCTGCTGCGCCAATAAATACGTCGGCATCAATACTGCTCTCATGGTTTTGCTGCCGGCCATCTCCCCATTGTACCAATACTCTTGAAGCCCTACCATTGTTAATCTCAAGCCCTTTGGCTTCGCAATTAAAATGAAACTGAACCCCCAATTCTGTTGCCAGCCGGTACATACCTTTTACCACTTCGTACATGCCTCCCTGTGGGTACCAGGTTCCTAATTTAATATCTGCATAATTCATCAGGCTGTAAAGCGCCGGTATATTTTGCGGCAAAGCACCTAAAAACAAAACCGGAAACTCCATTATCTGCACCAGCCTTGGGTTTTTAAAATATTTAGCCACATGTTTTTTCATAGAGGTAAACAGCTCTAATTTAAAAACACCCTTTGCCAGGTCCATATCTGCAAACTCTTTAATAGAGCGGCCGGGCAGGTACACCAATTTTTGCATACCTGCCTTGTATTTATATTCTGCTTCCTTTAAAAACTTATCCAGTTTGGCAGCCGAGCCCTTCTCCAAAGATTCAAAAAGAAGTTTTACCGCATCATAATCAGCAGGCATATCAATAGTAGCATCATCAAAATAAACCCTGTACGACGGCGACAGGCGGGTAAGCGTATAATAGTCCGAAACTTTTTTGCCAAAAAAAGAAAAATATTTTTCAAACACATCCGGCATCCAGTACCAGCTAGGGCCCATATCAAATACAAAGCCCTCTCCTACCAGGCGCCTTGCCCTACCGCCCGGCTCAGCGTTTTTTTCTACAACCATCACCTCCCAGCCCTGCTTTGCCAGGCACGAAGCCGCCGACAAGCCGGCAAAGCCACTACCAATTACTACTGCTTTTTTCACATCCCGAAAGTAAGATATTGCCATTAAAAACCCCTTTAATAAAATAGGCAGCGTATTAAAATTTGTGCAACCAAACGAAGTAAATTTTTTTCAATAATAAAATTTAGAAGCCCGGCAAAAGTTTTTCCATCAGCATTCGTCCCGCTATCCGTTGCTACTCCGGCACAAGCCCCTGCGCATAGCCCTCACCGTGGTATCCACTGCTATCGGGGCTAAAGGCCCGGCCACATATTTTTATGGCAGCATTAAATACAGCAGTCTTTTATTATCAGCAAGCATTACAAATGCAGGGCACGCCCGCCATCATTTTTTAAATACAACTAACCACATAAAAAGGCAACAAACAAATCCGTTGATATAAAAACTTGTCAATACCCTGCAGCGCCAAGCAGGCCAAGCGAGGCAATTTTTTTGCCCCCAAAATTGCAATTGTAGCGGCAGGCAGCCTTCGATTTTTAAAGAAACAAAAGAGTATATTAAAAAAAATTGAAGTTGGATTTACGCAATTCAATATTTTTTAATATGTACTGCGCAAAAAGAGCTTAAAGTGTTGATTATTAATTGTGTTTTGATTTTTGCAATATACATACAAAGTATTCGTATATTCGCAAATACAAACGTT
>JAFDXD010000139.1 GCA_018268135.1 Bacteroidota bacterium | reverse complement strand
GCTGCTAAGTATAAATAGTTGTAAACCCAAAAATGCCGGCGATGCCGTTTCGGGAGATGCTGCTTCTAAAACCTATGTAGCCCCGGGCAAGTATGACGAAATCTATAATTTCGTTTCGGGTGGATTTAGCGGCCAGCTAAGCGTATATGGCCTGCCTTCTGCAAGGCTGCTTAGAGTAATTCCGGTATTTTCTGTTGACCCCGAAAAAGGCTATGGTTACTCAGAAGAAACCAAACCCATGCTCAATACATCTCATGGCTTTGTACCCTGGGACGATTTGCACCATGTGGAATTATCACAAACCAATGGTGAAATAGATGGCCGTTGGATATTTGCCAATGGCAATAATACACCAAGGGTAGCCAGGGTAAATCTTTCTACTTTTAGAACAGATGAAATCATTGAACTACCCAATAGCGCTGGCAACCACTCCTCACCATTCATTACTGAAAATACTGAGTATGTTGTAGCTGGCACAAGGTTTAGCGTGCCTCCGGATGATGCAAACGGCGATGTTCCTATCAACACTTATAAACAAAATTTTAAAGGCTCTATCAGTTTTATCAGCGTAAATAAAGACAATGGAAACATGGATATAGCTTTTCAGCTAAGAACCCCCGGCGTAGATTTTGACTTAAGCCATGCAGGCAAAGGGAAGTCTAATGGCTGGTTTTTCTTCTCTTGCTACAATACAGAGCAGGCCAATACTTTGCTGGAAGTAAATGCTTCACAAAGGGATAAAGATTTTATCATGGCAGTAAACTGGAAAAAAGCAGAAGAATATATTAAAGCAGGTAAAGGAAGAAAAGAAAAGGTAAAATATGCCCATAATGTGTACGACGAAAAAACACATACTGCCTCTTCAGAAATTAGGACAGATGTAACGGTATTAGATGTAAATGACTTTAAAGATATCTGTTACTTTATCCCCTGCCCAAAATCTCCGCATGGATGTGATGTAGACCCATCAGGCGAATACATTGTAGGTAGCGGCAAACTTGCTGCACTGGTTCCGGTATTTAGTTTTGATAAAATAATGAAAGCAATAGCTGCCAGCGATTATGCAGGCACTTATGCAGGTATCCCTGTTATTAAATACGAGAGTGCATTGTATGGCGAAGTAAAAAAACCCGGCCTCGGCCCATTACATACCGAGTTTGATGGCAGGGGTAATGCTATTACTACAATGTTTGTTTCTTCAGAAATTGTAAAATGGAATATCAAAGATTTAAAAGTTATAGACAGGCAACCAACTTATTACTCACCAGGCCATCTTTGCATACCGGGCGGCGACACCAAAAAACCAAATGGCAAATATGTAATTGTGTATAATAAAATTACCAAAGACAGATTTTTGCCAACCGGCCCCGAACTTGCACAAAGCGCCCAGCTGTTTGATATTAGTGGCGATAAAATGAAACTTTTACTCGATTTTCCAACTATTGGAGAGCCGCATTATGCTCAAGCCATCAATGCTGATTTGATAAAAAATAAATCAGTCAAATTTTTCAAAATTGAAGAAAATGCTAACCAATATGCTACCAAAGGCGAAGCAAATACAAAAGTGGTACGCAGTGGCAACCGGGTAGATGTGTACATGACAGCCATCCGCTCTCATCTTACCCCTGATAATATTGAAGGTGTAAAAATGGGTGATGAAGTTTACTTCCATGTAACTAACCTTGAGCAAGATTGGGATATACCACATGGCTTTGCAATTAAGGGAGCTACTACCGGCGAGCTATTAATTATGCCCGGCGAAACTCAAACTTTAAAATGGACTCCTGAAAAACCCGGTATGTATCCTTTTTATTGCACAGATTTTTGTAGTGCATTACACCAGGAAATGCAAGGATATATTAGAATTTCACCAGCAGGAAGCAATGTTCCTCTGCTATTCAGTACAGGAAAAAACCTGCCTGCAAACGACTCCAGCATTTCTAAATAAAACAATTAGCTGCTTCCAAATATCAGGCTTATTACTGCCTGTTATTTGGAAGTGGTTAAATAATTTTCAAAAAAATATCAATACATGAAAGCAGATAAAGCAGCTCCATGGATAAGAATGGTATTATTGCTATGCGCTCTTGCACTAATAGCCGTAATATTTATACCCATGTGGCGGATAGAATTGAGCGCACCACAATATCCCGAAGGATTGGTAATGCTGATATATCCGGGAAAGCTTGGCGGTAATATTGATATCATCAATGGCCTTAATCATTATATCGGCATGAAAACCCTGCATGCAAATGATTTTATTGAATTTACTGTGCTGCCATACATCGTCGGATTTTTTGCATTACTATTTATTATTACCGGCTTATCAAGAAGCAAAAAATTAATTTATTTTCTCTTCATTTTGTTTATAGCATTTGCCGTTTTAGCAATGGTAGATTTTTGGAGATGGGAATACAATTATGGCCACAATCTTAACCCCGATGCAGCCATAGTAGTACTGGGAATGGCTTACCAGCCCCCACTTTTGGGCTATAAACAATTACTCAATTTCGGGGCTTTTTCTATACCCGATATTGGCGGATGGATTTTTATTGCCGTAGGTGTACTGTTATTCTTATGCACTATTGCCGTATGGCGCAGCCAACGCAAACCCAAATCAATTGCAAATGTTACTACTGCCATTTTATTATTTTCTTTCAGCCTTGCTTTCACTTCTTGCAGCAGCAAACCACAAGCAATAGTAGTAGGTAAAGACAATTGCGATTTTTGTAAAATGGGTGTGAGCGATGCCCGGTTTGGTGCCGAAATACTAACTCAAAAAGGACGGGTGTATAAATTTGACGATGTACATTGCCTGTTAGGTTTTTTAAAAGAAAACAATAAAGTATCAACCGATGTAAAGGAAATATATTTTGTAAACTACAGCGGTCAGCATGATTTAATACCCAAAAAAAATGTATTGCTCTTAAAAAGTGAATTACTCAAAAGCCCAATGGCTGGCAATATTGCCGCCTTTAACAATGCAGATAGCATAAAAAAAATACAACAAATTAACCAGGGACAAATATTAAATCTTTCTGATTTAAACCTGCCATGAAAATTTTAAGTATAATATTAACTCTTGTATTATTTTCAACAAGCTGCTTTGCAAAAATCATCCCGGTTGGAAAATCGGCTACCTATACTAAAATACAAGACGCCATTAATGCTGCACAAAATGGAGATATTATAGAAGTAGAAGCCGGGGTATATAAAGAAAAAAATATTGTCATTAATAAATCCATCACTCTTAAAGGTATAAACTACCCGGTGTTAGATGGTGAGCATCTTTATGAAATCATTTCTGTAAAATCCAATCATGTCATCATTCAGGGGTTTAAACTGGTGCATACGGGTGTATCCAGCATTCAGGATATTGCTGCCATTAAAATATATTCCTGCAATAATGTATCTGTGATTGACAACATATTGATGGATACATTTTTTGGTGTGTACCTGCAAAACTCAAGCCAGTGCAGCATTAAAGACAATAAGCTTATTGCAGATGCCATTACAGAGCAACAAAGCGGCAATGGTATTCATTGCTGGAGAAGCGATAGCTTACAAATAATCGGTAATACCATTACCGGGCACCGGGATGGTATATATTTTGAATTTGTAACCAACTCTGTAATTTGGCGCAATTATTCTGTAAACAATATGAGGTATGGATTGCACTTTATGTTTTCGCACAACAACGCTTACATCTCCAATATTTTTAAACAAAATGGAGCAGGTGCATCTGTAATGTTTTCGCATGG
>JAFDXD010000138.1 GCA_018268135.1 Bacteroidota bacterium | reverse complement strand
GTCAAACTCCTTGAGTATGCTGGCAATTTGTGTTGGGGAAAAGTGACTCTTTTTCATTTTTTTACGTTTTTAAAATTAAGCCTTTTGTCTACTTTTAAAACGTACTATTTTTGGGGGAGCTTACAACAACAGATCCCAATGTTTACTCTTTCCCAATAGCCTTGATGAAATCATTGATGAAAATAATGATGTGAGTTTTATTGATTTTTTTGCTTAAAGTTTTGATATCAACTTACTCGACAAAAAAATGTTCAAAAAGTTTCTTAATGAATTTTGGTTTTTTTTTCTCCATTAAAGCCCATAGTAAGTTTATTTTTTGCTCTTACAATCAATCCTTTTTCGCAACAGGATTTTTAATGCCCTAAAATAAAGCGGCCTGAAAATGATTGTAATGGCCAAATAATTTGGATATTTATATAGTTAATGGTAGTTTTTAGACGGACTGATGTTGTAGGCAATTTGCCGACACAGCGTTTTAGCATAAAGGGACACCAAAACCATTCTCTAGAACCAACGAAAATGCAAGACAGACCTATTAGACGAAATCTTTCGCTCCTTTGTTTCTTGACAATTATTATTTCCTCGCCTCTATTGAATTCATGTTCATCAAGACTTCTCAATGGGCGTTATCAAGGAGTGGAACTAATATCGGTTTCATCGGACAATAGATATTGGCCCGGTGTATTTACGCCAGACACAAATGTCGACACTGCCAACAGACAATGGTATCACAAAGTGACTATTGTTGCTAAAGGAAAAAAAGCAGTAATCACGAAAGAGCCGTTCTATATCAAAAATGACAGCACATACTTTTCAAAAACTGATGGCGGTTTTTATTATTACAGCGGTAACATAGACTTTGATAAAGAAGACAAAACATTTAAAATATTTGGCGGTTTAGACAGTTGTGTGTTTTGCCCACGCCTTGCTACGGCGACACCATTATATTCTTACGAAAGCTATTACATCAAAAAAGATGGAAGTAACTGGACTGTCAACACTAATTACCAAAAAAACCTGACGTTTAAAAAGCAATAAAAAAACTGCCTACAACAAAACTATTTGCAAAAGCAGGGATAGAAATTGTTATATCAGCAATGTGCAAGCATCATCAGCGGCTCGGGCTCGACGTTCAATGTTCAGCTTTAGTTCATAACTTCAACAACATATAAATTTGCTTTGACAAATATATAATCAGGCATTGTTACAAATTGATTTACAAAATTAATTTTTTACGTTAGTCATGAGCATATCGCAACAACCTGAAAATTGTAAGTTTCAATTAGTTGACATTTGTTTTTCTCCCCAACTTCTCATTTGACTAATAAACGGAATTAATTCTTTTCCTGTATCAGTAAGTGAATATTCAACTTTTGGTGGAACTTCCAAATAAACCTTTCTATCAATTAGTTCGTCGGCTTCCAATTCTTTTAGCGTTTGGGTAAGCATTTTTGGTGTTATACCCACTACTGCTCTTTTTAATTCCCCATATCTTAAAAAACCATCTCTCAATATCCATAAAATTCTGCCCTTATACTTTCCACCTATTCGTTGGAAAGCATAATCAACTGCACAATGTGCCTTTTGAATATTTTTTTTCATTTTTTTTATAATTTAAATCATTGATAGTCAGCTTTACTATATTTTTAGTATGTAGGTAACTTTATTGTATGTACTTGCTGTAAAGGTAATAAGGAGTTTTCTTTGCAAAAAAAATTAAACGCAAAAAAATCTAAAGAAATAATGAATGGTTTAATTAAAAGAGTGCTGGATTTTCCAATTACTAAAATTATTGTTGGCATTGTCGTTTGCTTTTCACTATTTGTAGTAGTTCAAAACTTTGTATTAAAACCATTTTTTTATGGCATTATTCAGGATAAAAGTATTGCTGCCCCAATTATTCATTGTGTTTCTTTAATAGTTTTATTAGTTAGTTATTACTACTTATTCCGTTTTTATGATAAAAGAAAAATAACCGAGCTATCCACAAAATATTTGTTTAAAGAAATGTTTGGAGGGTTTTTCTTTGGCTTTTTTACAATTTCATTATCTATTTTCATTTTATATTTATTAGGGTATTACAAAGCTATTAATATATCAACAACTCACTACTCCATAAAGTTTTTCACGGTATTAATGTTAGCGGCCCTGGTTGAAGACTTATTTCATAGAGGATTAATAATACGTGTGTGCGAAAATTGGCTAGGTACTAATCCAGCCCTTGTTATAGGAATGTTGGTAGAATTGCAACATATTTATAATCCCAATTCCAATCTCTTTAGTATTTTTTATTATTTTATTTGGGGGTTTACAATGGCAATGATGTTTATCTATACTAAAAGAATATGGCTACCTTATTTCTTCCATATTGGGTGGAATTTTTCTCAGCCTTTTTATGGCTCAAATCTCACAGGGCTAAATGATATGGGCAGTATCATTCAATCAAAATTCAATGGGCCTGAACTATTAACAGGAGGTGCTGTTGGAATAGAGGGTTCAATTTTTACAGCATTTTTTTTACTGCTGATTGGAATGATACTTTATTTTCTTGCCAAAAAAGAAGGTAAAATTGTAAAAAGTAAACTGTTTAAAAGATGAATTTGTAAGATGCTTTTTTAAGTCTTGGCAACTATTTTTCACCAAGGATTATAGGTGAAGTAAATGAGCAGTATTTTAAAATCGTAAAAATAAAGTGAACAATAACAAAGTAAGTTGGGGTACAAGTTTATTAATGCCATAAAATATTTTTTTTCAGGCTACTATTACAACTTATACTTGACTTGAGACTTGTGTTTCCTATGGACAAATCATTTTACTAAGATTGCAGCCACCAATATTGTATTTTATGCAAGTTGGGCATGGCCTGCAAACATCAGCTAATTGCAAAGCCATGCAGTGTTTCGGGCTTGGCATACAAAAATTCCCAGCCAGCATAAAGCCCAGTTCTGTTAGCTGATATGCTTAAAACAGCTAACTTCGATTAAGCAAATCTTTTTGAACAATTCTAATTAAAATATTATGAACTCTGACTTAACCTACACCATTAAAGTAGATAAAACTCCAAAAGAAGTATTTAACGCAATCAATAATGTACGTGGTTGGTGGTCTGAAGAAATTGATGGTGATACCGAAAAGCTAAACTCTGAATTCAAATATCACTTCGAAGACGTCCATCGTTGTACAATGAAAATTATAGAGTCTGTTCCCTACGAGAAAATTGTATGGTTAGTTTTAGAAAACTACTTTTCTTTTACCAAGGACAAAAGTGAATGGACTGGCAATAAAATTATTTTTTTACTGACACCTAAAGGCAACAAGACAGAACTTCAATTTACGCAAATAGGGTTGGTTCCAGAATATGAGTGCTTTGATATTTGTCAAAATGCATGGGGTAACTATATAAATAATAGCTTGCGTAGCCTTATTGAAAATGGCCAAGGACAACCTAATGGCACAGGTAAACCTCAGACAGAAAATGAAAAGAACCTTACCTCTAAAAAATGAGTCTGCAGTACATTAGCTATGTTTGAACTATAACTAATTAATTTACAAAATTAATTTTTGACGGTAGTCATAACCATAAATACTATACGTAAATGAAATTTGTATCTAAGAATAAATTAAAGTACTTACTATTAAGTGTTTTTGTATGTCTTTGTTTTTCCTCAAATGCTCAGGAGAAGGTAATTATTAAATATTATGATTCAGTTTGGATACCAACATCCATCGATTCAGCATACTACTTTACAGAATTCACAAAGAAAAATGACATATATTATACCAAGTCGTATTGGATTAAATCTAAAAAATTAAATTGTACATCTTCATATTTTGACACATTGTTTGCAAAGCCAGCAGGTCAACTAGTAAGATATTATGAAACAGGTAAAACACTTGATTCAATTATTTATGAAAATGGAAAAATTAAAAATGCTTATCGGTATTATTCAAATGGCAATCTTTGGGCCCATTATTTATACAACAAATCAGACGGCAATTCAATATCAGAAGGATTCAAAGAAAATGGTGATCCAATAAAGGATTTTATTTATTTTAGAGAAGCTGAATTTAATGGAGGGAAACTTGAATGGCAGAAATTTCTTTCAGATCATGTTAATGCCAGAGTTCCAATAAAAAACAAAGCTCCAAATGGTACTTACCTGGTAATCATTCGCTTTATTATTAATAAAAAAGGAGTTATTGGAAATATTGAGGCTGAAACAAGTTTGGGTTACGGAATGGAAGAAGAAGTTATTAGAGTAATTAAGAAATCTCCAAAATGGTCTCCTGAAATATCCTTGAATGAATTTGTGAATGCTTATCGTAGACAGCCATTGACGTTTGCCATTTCAGAAAAGTAATAAAAACTCCCGAGTCAGCAACTAACAAAAGCATTGGCTGCAAAATATTGAGAACCCTAATTTTCATATTGACCATATTAGTTTTGACCTCTTCTTGTAAGACAGTTGCAGACAAATCAATTAGATCAAACGCAAAGTTTGACAGCTTGCCATTGCCCACGGAAAGTGCAACATTTTATTTTGTGATGAAGCCTAACTGGCAAGACACAACAATAAATGCTGTGGATTGTTTTATTAATTCATGGTATTCAAAAATGCTGTTTGCCTTACATGAGCCAGTTTTAAAACACTATAATGGAGACAAAGAAATTTATCGTTTTACTTGGTTGAGAACATTTAACCACCCTGTTTCTGTAAGGCTTGAAAAGCAAGGCGACAATGTAAAACTATTTTCCAATGTCTGTGATGGGGCAGGCGGTTATGAACCAGGAAAAATTATTTTTGATACAACTATTAACTTGACAGAAAAACAGGTAGACACTACAAATATTAAGCTTGACAATGCAAAATTTTGGG
>JAFDXD010000137.1 GCA_018268135.1 Bacteroidota bacterium | reverse complement strand
TGTCATTAATTTTATGGAACTTAGGGATATTGACTTAACAAAAGGTATTATGGAAAAGAACCGCAATGTCCCTTAGCCTATGCTGCAAAAAGCTATGCAAGGAGACATTGCGGAAAATAAAAAGAGAAACTATGAACGATTCAAAACAAATTGAAATTGGATTAAGTAAATCTAAACTAACTTTAATGGGCGTAAGTTGTGTTATATTTATAGCAGGAGGGATCTTTCTCATATTAAATCCTGCAAAATATGAAAGTTTTATAATGAGAAGTCCCACAATAATATTCGTATCAGGCCTCTTAAGCATTATATTTTTTGGGATTGTTGGATTTTTTATTTTAAAAAAGATTATCGACAAATCACCGGGGTTAATCATATCTGATGAAGGGATAACTGATAATTCAAGCGGAGTAAGCGCTGGCTTTATTCCTTGGACAGATATTATTGCGATTAAAGAAACTAAGGTTGTAAACCAAAAATTTATAAATATAATTGTAAAAAAACCACAAGAATATATTGACAGACAAAAAAGTACATTTAAGAGAAGAGCCATGAAGGCAAATTACAATATGTGGGGTACTGCAATTGGGATTTCCGTAAACGGTCTTAATATCAATTTCAGTGAACTTGAGAAAATTCTTCAAAAAAGATTTGCCAATTTTAGACAAAGTGCAGATTAGGTCATGTACCAAACGGGTAATGTACCAAACGTGTTGGTAAATTTTAAAATGCTTTCTAATAAAGGATTTCAAAGAATAAAGATTTAATTTTTCAGAAAAATGGATGGCTCTATGCTATCCACTTTTATTTTTATGCCCTTAAAAATGGCTGTAATGCAACAAAGCAAGCATAAGTGTACCAAACGTGTTGCTAAATGCTGCCATAAAAATCTACCGCTGAACTTATAGCCCCGATAGCAGTGGATACCACGGTGAGGGCTATGCGATTTGGCTTGTGCCGGAGTAATAACGGATAGCGGGACAGGTGATGATAAAAAAAACAAAGCAGGGCTTCTAAATACAATCCCCAATAGCGCAGATATGCAGCCCGGCAAAGTTACGTTGGGTATCTGTGCCTGGGTTAGCAAACTAATAAAGCCATGCAAAAAATTGAACATTTGTAATCCCAAATTCGGACACAGTCCGGCAGAATTAATAGGCACAGGTGATCTTCCGCCGCCGCAGGTGTTACTTCAATAATTTAAAAGTTACCGCCTCCGATTTCTGGTTTTCAACCAACGGGGATGAATGAACTAAATAATATAATTTTATGTAGGTTGGTATTGTAAAGTGGAGAGCTTTTAAATGTACTGGTTCAAAGGTTGTGGTGCCGTTGGTCTAGAAGCCCAGACGGGGGCGGTTTGTAAGTTTTTCGAACCCCAACAAGGGCAAAAAAGGTATTATGGAAAAGAACCGCAATGTCCCTTAGCCTATGCTGCAAAAAGCTATGCAAGGAGACATTGCGGAAAATAAGAGTAAAAAACCCAAAATTACGTCAATGGTTGAATAATTGGGATGGCACAGCCAGGTGGCTTCAAAAATACCATGAAGGTGTTAGAGAAGATGGGTATATGATATTAGAAATAGGAAGTTGGTTTGTGCCTTTGGGTGAACTTACTAAACTTAGATATTTAAAATATGCCGGACAACTAATTAAATTAAAACGGGGAATTCATTTTACGGCAGGTGCGGTTGATTTAACAACACAGCTGATTATAAACAGAGGGGACATAACGAAAGTAAATTTTGTGGCTACGGCATCAAGTACTTTAATTGGTAATCCTTTTCTAAGTAGTATACCCGGTGCATTCGCGAGTGCCTCAATTAGTAATGGAGTAGAATTTAGAAATGTTTCAAATCCAGATGTCTATAAAAGTATTTTGGTTAATACTCTGGGTAATATAGGGAGTGATAAATTAGGGGGAGCATTTAAAACAGAAACGACTATTCCGGGAGGGCAATTTTTTGGTGAAATACTTGTTACTACAGGTGCTGGTGCATTTGAAGAAATGACTCCTTTAAAAAAAGAAGAATAACTATGACTAAAAAACAAATAAATAACCTTTTAGGAATATTGTTAATGGTGATATGTTGTATTGGTGCAATATGGGGCATCATAAGAAGAAATGCTTTAAGAGAAAATCACATAGTTACAACTGCTATAATTAAGAATTGTCAAAATGGCTCCAGGGGAAATGGGGGGAGTTTATTTTTTGATTATAGTATAAATATTGTTGGGAAAAATTATAATGCATCTTCAAGTTATCAGACTAATGAAATTTCTTTTTTTTCTGCTGAAAAATATTTTGTAAATAAAACTTTCCCCGCTATTTATTACCCACTTAATCCATCTGTATCCTCCATATTAATTACACCAAAAGATTTTGAAAGATATGGTTATGCCTTTCCGGATAGCCTTAAATGGGTATTACAATATTTTAAAGAAAAATAATTAAAAAGATTATAAATTTCTAAATGGGAAAAATTAAAGTTATACGATTATACTGCAAGGTTGTACGACCCCCAAACCGGCAGATGGGGAACCATAGACCCCCATGCAGAAAATAGTAGAAGGTGGAGTACCTATAATTATGCTTATGATAATCCTATAAGGTTTATAGACCCTGATGGCATGGATGGGGAGGATTTTGATTTTGAAGATGTAGTTGAGGATATGCCTGTAACTTTGGCAAGTGTAAGCGAAGACCGACAATATACAACTGGTGACGGAGAAAATCAATATGACCAAAGAGGGAAAGCCGTTACAGTTAAAAAGACAAGTGCAGCAGATGCTAATGACGGCATATCGGTAACAAATAATACAGGTGTCAACACCGATTCAAATACTGGAGGGCCACTAGGTGGCGGGATTAAAGAAGTAGTCAACAGCTCAAAAACGTCAGGTAGCGAAAATGGCCCCGGGCCATTAACTGTCTTATCCGAATGGGAGGTCAAACAGTACGAAAAAGCTGCAAAAGTAAACCATCATGGAAAACTATTTGGCAGTAAACAAGACTTGAAAAAAGATAAAGATGGGAACATTTATGAACAGGATAAAAAAGGTAGCGGGGAAGCGTATCACACTGGTTATAAAATAAAAAATGGAGTCGTTACTCAAACAAATATTAAAGCTACAGAATTTTTTATTAAGCCAGGCGAGATGAAGCCAGTACAGGATAATTTAACACCACCTAAGTTTTTTGACCCCAAAAAATTCCCTTCAATATTGCCTAAACTTTCTATTCCTTCATCTGTGCCCAATATTATACCACCCGTATTACCTAACCTTAATCCCCCGAACTTACCGTCGATAGAAATGCCTGAAATGCCTGAAATAGGACTTCCGGAAATATTATGGATATAAACAATAAAAATCTAAAAATGAGACATAAAATTTATTTGAATTTTTCTATTAGTGATTATTATGATATAACTGGTGAAGATATATCTAAAATACTTGGCATGGACCCCTTCTTAATATTTGTGAAAGGCC
>JAFDXD010000136.1 GCA_018268135.1 Bacteroidota bacterium | reverse complement strand
TACAAAAAAACATACATTCATAAGGATTAAAATGGCGATTATTTTTTTCATGTGTTTTTAATTTAAATGGTTATAAATTTTTATTAAGTAAGCCATACATTGATGAAGGCGGATAAACTAGTTTTGAATTTAATTATTTCAGGATTAGGTATTTCTTTATTTACTTATTGTGTTAATACAAAAGGAACAAAAAAATCAAGGCTGTATAAACAAACTAAAGCTTGTTTTGTACTCATTCTTCCTAATCTGAAAGTTGTGATAATTAAAATCATTAAAAAAAAGCTGCCATGAAATCATGACAGCTTGCAAAGATATTTATAAACTGAGATTATTTTTTTAGAGAATCTCTTATTTCCATCAGCAATTTGTCTGTAGAAGATGGTTCTGCAGGTGGCGCTGCTTCTTCTTGCTTCTTAGTAGAATTGATGGCTTTAATCACCGAAAATAATACCAAGGCCACTACAATAAATTTAATAATAGCAGATAGGAAATTGCCATATTTAACGGCGCCCCAATGCAGTTGGCCAATATCGCTCAAATGCATAGCATTGAGGGCAGGGGTCAATAGTAACGGCGTTATTACATCATCAACCAATGATGATACAATTGCTCCAAAAGCAGCTCCAATTACTACAGCTACTGCCAGATCCACCACGTTTCCTTTAAAAGCAAAGTCTTTAAATTCTTTTACAAATCCCATGGTAATAAAATTTTAGGTTTTTAACAATATTGTTTGTACTTACAAATATTAAGAAAAAAAAACTTTTTAATAATACTTTTTATTAAATAAACTTTGCTTTTTTAAAAAATGGGGCTTAACTATTGAATAACAAATTATACCACTGGCTGCTTTTTATAGCATTATCATTTATATGGGGCAGTAGTTTTATATTAATGAAAGAAGGCCTTAATGGGTTAAGCCCGTTTCAGGTAGCCTCCATACGCATCATTACTTCCGGGTTGGTATTATTGCCCATTGCCATCAGGTATTTCAATAAAATTCCCGGCAATAAGTTGTTGTTTATTTTTTTGTCGGGCACTTTGGGCAGCCTGTTGCCGGCCTATTTATTTTGCATAGCCGAGCAGGTAATAGATAGCGCCCTGGCCGGTGTGCTTAATTCACTCACGCCCATTTTTGTTATTATTTGTGGTGCACTTTTTTTTCAGAGTAAAACGCCGCTCAATAAAATTATAGGGATAGTAATTGCTTTTACAGGCAGTGCATTATTGTGCCTTGCCCAACCCGGCTTTGGGCAGCATAATAATTTTGCATATACGTCGCTCATTATTATGGCTACATTATTATATGGGTACAATGTAAATATGGTACATCGCCATTTGGCCGATATTCCCTCTTTGCATATTGCAGCCATAGCATTATCGCTCAATGCCATTCCCGCTTTTGCAGTATTGTGGTTTACTGGATACTTTAATCACAGTAATCTGAGTAGTACCATATTGTGGCCTACCATTTTTTCCTGCATACTCGGCGTATTTGGCACGGCCATCGCTACCGTATTATTTTATGTATTATTAAAAAGAGCAGGGGCGGTATTTGCATCTATGGTAACTTATGGCATACCCATTGTTGCCATTTT
Source organism: Bacteroidota bacterium (assembly GCA_018268135.1). Lineage (GTDB taxonomy): Bacteria > Bacteroidota > Bacteroidia > Chitinophagales > Chitinophagaceae > Ferruginibacter. Next base: position 2,074 of record JAFDXD010000136.1, on the reverse strand, counting down.
TTGGGGCATCATATATGGCGAAAAAGTTGGCTGGCTCGATGCTTTGAGCCTTCTTATCATCTTATCCGGTGTGTACATAGCAAATAAAAAAATGCCGTCATTTAAAATTTCATCAATCAATAAATAACAAGGGCTTTCCTGCATAGGCGGACAGACGTTTAGCTACAAATTTTATTTGCCTTCAAAAAAAAATTGCTTCTATAATACATAAGGCAACTGGGATGGCTTAGTTAAACACAAATTTTTTATTAATAGCCGGCGAATGATCAAAAAATATAATCTCTTTCTTTTCTTCATTTATCAATGCCTTTTTACCTAAAATTTTTTCTCCTTTTTTATCATAAAAATCGAGTTTCAAAATATCTCCGTCCTTAGAGTATTTACCGGGGTAAAAGGTATTTTTTACACTGTCGAATAACTGGCGGTAAAATTCAAAAAAATTATTTTCTCTGATTACAAAGTAGCAATCGTTTCCATCCGTTACAGATTTAAAACTTTTTACCACAGTAGAATTATCAAACCGGGCTTTGTCTTTATTAAAGCGCTGTAAAGGAGAGCAGGCTCCCAATAAGCAAAGTATGGCAATGGAATAAAATGATCTCACTTTATTGATTTTTTAAAAATGTGATGCAAAAATAGGGATATATGTATGTGAAGTTAAATAAATATAAATGCTGCATGGGCCACCATTTTGATGCGAGTAATAATTGTAAGATACCTGTGACAGCATAATGATTGTGTTTGCCGGGAATAAGGGTAGTTCAAAAAAAAACAATAGTTTAGTGCCGGTTATTTGCAGTTGCAATAATTGGCTCACCAAAAAAATATTTTTATAGTAAAAATGCTGTTTTTTTGAGCCGCTCAGTTAAAGGCTGAATAGTGGTCTGCTGTACAAGAGTGCGACGCCCATGAAGCTGCACAAGGGGCTGATGCCGGGCCCAAAAAAAACCTTGCTTTTGATTTTTAAATACAATCATCAAACCTTACCTTTGCGGCTCAAAATAATACGTTATATTTTTTAAATATTTGTTATGGCTAATACAGGTAAAGTAAAATCCATCATTGGAGCGGTAGTGGATGTACAATTCGATACTGATTCCAAGCTTCCCGAAATATTAAATGCGCTGGAATTAACCCGTGATAATGGGGATAAGCTGGTGCTGGAAGTGCAGCAACATTTGGGAGAAGACAGTGTAAGAACCATTGCGATGGATGGTACAGAAGGCCTTGTGAGGGGCACCAAAGTAATTGATACAGGCAAACCCATTGCTATGCCGGTTGGCGAAGGCATTAAAGGCCGCCTGTTTAATGTAACCGGCGATGCTATTGATGGCCTACCACAGGTAAGCAAAGACAATGGCCGACCTATACATGCCAAGCCCCCATTATTTGAAGAGCTTAGCACCGCCAATGAAATACTTTTTACAGGGATTAAAGTAATTGACCTGATAGAGCCTTATGCAAAAGGTGGTAAAATCGGGTTGTTTGGTGGCGCCGGTGTGGGCAAAACGGTGTTGATACAGGAGTTGATTAACAATATTGCAAAAGCTTATAGTGGTGTATCGGTATTTGCCGGTGTGGGCGAAAGAACCCGTGAAGGTAATGACCTTATGCGTGAGATGATTGAAGCGGGCATTATGAACTATGGCGATAAATTTAAACATAGCATGGAAGAAGGCGGATGGGATTTAGCATCCGTAGATATGGAAGGCTTAAAAGATTCAAAAGCTACTTTCGTATTTGGGCAAATGAATGAGCCACCGGGAGCAAGGGCCAGGGTGGCTTTGAGCGGGTTGACGATTGCTGAGTATTTTCGTGATGGCGAAGGCGAAGGACAGGGAAAAGATATTTTGTTTTTCGTAGATAACATTTTCAGGTTTACACAGGCAGGCTCCGAAGTATCGGCTTTGCTTGGCCGTATGCCAAGTGCGGTGGGCTACCAGCCAACACTTGCTACAGAAATGGGATTGATGCAAGAGCGTATTACTTCTACTAAAAATGGTTCTATCACTTCTGTACAGGCGGTATATGTACCTGCAGATGATTTAACAGATCCTGCTCCTGCTACTACCTT
>JAFDXD010000135.1 GCA_018268135.1 Bacteroidota bacterium | reverse complement strand
GTACCAGCGGGGTGGAGCAATTGGAATAATCCTGAAAATGAAAAAACTGTTTTTTACGCAGAGTACAATAATGCCGGAAAGGGTAGTGTTACTTCTCATAGAGTAAAATGGAGTCATGTATTGAGTGATATTGAAGTTAAAAAATATAATGAAGAGAATATATTTTCTATTTCAAACACTACTGCTCCTGAAGATAAATGGTATCTTATTTCTGCTAATGAGAAAACCATTTTTTCGAATAATTAAGTAAAGTAATTGAGTCAAATACTAAAGGAAATAATTGTTCAATTTTTTTTCTTAGATGCATGTAAATTTTTTAGCAGGTGATTTTGTCTTAGTTGCAAACATTGCAGATATATAAAAATTGAATTGGGCTGCGTTGATATAGTTCATGGTTTGTAAAAGCTCACTGTTGTATTATAATGACAATTTTAAAATATTTTTTTAATAATTTATTTATCATCTCTTTCCATTTTGATTAAAACATTTGCAATATTATTTTTTAGCCTCAACAGTTTTTTCTTATGCCTTGGTCAGGCTGATAGTAAGCCCTGGTGGCCAGATAAGGGCAATGCTATGTATAGTAATCCATTGCTGCATGCCGATTTTTCAGACCCCGATGCCATACGGGTTGGCGACGATTATTACTTAGTAGCTTCTAGTTTTAATTGTGTACCTGGTATTCCTATTTTGCATTCTAAAGATTTAGTGCATTGGCAACTTATCGGATATGCTTTGCATAGATTACTACCCGAAGAGTATTTTTCTACAGTTCGCCCGGGTGCTGCTGTATGGGCGCCTTCTATCCGTTATCACAATAAAGAATTTTACATTTACTATCCCGATCCTGATTTTGGTATTTATTTAATCAAATCAAAAAATATAAATGGCCCATGGTCATCGCCAATTTTGGTTCAGGCCGGTAAAGGCCTTATTGATCCATGCCCTTTATGGGATGATGATGGTAAAGTGTATTTGGTACATGCTTTTGCAGGTAGCCGTGCAGGTATAAAATCTATTTTGGTTGCTGAGCAATTGAATGCTGAGGGTACAAAAGTTATAAATGACGAAGTAATGATTTACGATGGGCACCAAATTGACCCAACGGTAGAAGGGCCAAAAATATATAAGCAAAATGGTTATTACTATGTGTTGGCTCCTGCAGGTGGTGTAAGTACAGGTTGGCAGCTTGCTTTGCGTAGCAAAAATATTTATGGTCCTTACCAAAGAAAAATTATTTTGGCACAAGGAAACACCAATATCAACGGGCCACACCAGGGAGCCTGGGTTCATACAACATCTGGCGAAGATTGGTTTTTGCATTTTCAAGATAAAGCTGCTTATGGCAGAGTGCTGCATTTGCAACCAATGCATTGGAAAAATAATTGGCCGGTTATTGGCATCAATGAAGATTCAAGTGGCAAAGGCGAACCCGCCATGCAATATCGTTTGCCAAAAATTTATGGAAATCCAAAACCACTATCTCTTGTTTGTTCCGATGAGTTTAATGCTCCCTCACTTGGCTTGCAGTGGCAGTGGCAGGCTAATCCGGGAGAGGGTTGGGCATTCCCTAATGCAATGGGCAGTCTGCGTTTAAATTGTGTGTATCAAAAAGATATTTCGGTAAATAAATGGCTACTGCCCAATTTGCTTCTGCAAAAATTTCCGGAAGAAAATTTTGTTGCTACAACTAAAATTAGTTTTAACCCGGCAAATATAAATGACAGGATAGGGTTTATTGTTTTCGGAAAAGATTATGCTTATCTATCATTGGTTAAAAAAGATGATGGGTTGTATATAAGCTTTAATAAATGCTTACATGCCAATGAGAGTGCTAATGAAGATGAAATTCTTTTAAAGAAAATTACTGCCAATAATATTTATTTTAAAATAACGGTAGCCAATAACGCTGTTTGTACATTTAGTTATAGTGAAGATGGTAGCCTGTTTCAAAACATATCTGAAAGTTTTACTGCAATGTCCGGTATGTGGGTAGGAGCTAAAATCGGATATTTTTGTAACGGCTATACCAAAACGAATGATTCCGGATTTGCAGACCTGGATTGGATTAGATTTTCAAAAAAATAATTTTAAGATTATGAAAAAATGGATTCTTTGCGCTACATTGTTTTTTTTATTCTCAAATGCAAATGCACAGGCAAAAATTTCATCTGTGGCCGATGCTGCAGAATCTCTTCGTGTAGCCATGATAGATGCAGATGTAAAAATGCTTTCCTTTCTTACGAATGATTCCCTTAGTTATGGCCATTCTTCAGGAAAAATTCAGAATAAATCGCAGTTTATTCAATCTATTAGTAGTGGAGAGTCTGATTTTGTTAGTATTAATATTACCAATCAAAGGATACAGTATTTTGGAAACACTGCCATTATCAGGCATACTTTAAGTGCCGTTACTAACGATAATAATAAGCCGGGCACCGTTAAATTGGATATAATTCTGGTATGGATAAAACAGCATCGTACCTGGAAATTAATAGCCCGACAGGCTGTAAAATCTCCGCAATGATTTTGATGCCGGTATCTATAACGTTACCGGTAACGTTTGCGTAAATAAAGTATTGCTACATCTGTATTTTACAATTATTAAAAAGTAAAATTGTATAGTGTTTATCACCAAAAACATTGCCTTGCTTAATTAATATGAAAAAATTATTTTTAATACTGATTTACATTTTTATAGCTACAACACCCTTAATAGCTCAAAATGTTTCTTTGCCCCGGGTAGAGGCTACATCATTCAGAGCAGATACTTTGAGTATTGTAAACTTTAATGCAAAATCCGATGCTATTACACTCAACACAAATGCTATTAATTTGGCCATTGACAAGTGTAGCAAAAATGGTGGCGGTGTTGTAAAAATTCCTGCCGGCTTTTGGCTTACCGGTCCAATTATTTTGAAGTCTAATGTAAATCTTTACTTAGAAAGAAATGCACTGCTGCAATTCACTTCTGATTTTAATGAATATAAACTCTTACAAACAAATTGGGAAGGTGTACCTGCTGTTAGAAATGAATCGCCCATTTCTGCTACGGATGCTACAAATATTGCTATTACCGGTTTCGGTATTATTGATGGCAATGGAGATGCCTGGCGCATTGTAAAAAAAGATAAACTCACCGAAAGCCAATGGAAGAAAAAAGTAGATGGAGGTGGCATTGTGGGCGATGACAAAAAAACCTGGTTCCCTTCTGCCTCTTCATTAATTGGTTCTAAAACAGAAAAACCGGGTGTTTTACAAAATGGTAAAACTATCAATGACTTCTCTGCAATTAAAGATTATCTGCGGCCAAATTTATTGGTATTTGCAAATTGTAATAAAGTATTGTTGCAAGGAGTTACATTTCAAAATTCTCCCGCCTGGTGCCTGCATCCGCTCATGTGCAGCAATGTAGTTGTACAAAATATTACAGTAAAAAATCCCTGGTATGCACAAAACGGGGATGGTATAGATATTGAAAGTTGCAAAAACGTATTGGTAGAAAACAGCAGTTTTGATGTAGGCGATGATGGCATTTGTATTAAAAGTGGACGTGATGAAGAAGGTAGAAAAAGAGCCATGCCTACACAGGATGTTATCATTCGTAATTGCACTGTATATCATGCCCATGGCGGGTTTGTAATTGGTAGTGAAATGAGTGGCGGAGCAAAAAATATTTATGTAAGCAACTGTAATTTTTTGGGAACAGATATTGGCCTTCGCTTTAAAACTACCCGTGGGCGTGGTGGCGTGGTAGAAAATATTTATGTAAGCAATATCAACATGAAAGACATAGTGGGTGAAGCCATCTTGTTTGATATGTATTATATGGCAAAAGATCCGGTACCATTGGCCGGAGAAAAAAATGAAGAGCCCAAAGTAGTGATGCTGCTGGTAACAGAGGGCACTCCAAGTTTCAAAAATTTTTATATAGATAATATTACCTGCCTTGGAGCAGCCAAAGCAATTTTCATACGTGGGTTACCCGAAATGAAAATTGAGGATATTAATTTAAGTAACCTTGTTATTGATACAGATAAAGGAATTGACATAAGCGAAGCAAAAAATATTTCGTTGCAGAATGTAAAGCTTATTTTGAAACATACCAATCCTGCCATCAGTATTTTAAATAGTAGAAGTATAGATTTTAATAAAGTGTTACTTCCTAAAAATGCTGAAACTACACTTAAGATTGGAGGCAAAACTACCAATGATATTATTTGGGAAGATAGTACGCCTTTGAATGGAAATACAATTTATGAATTTGGCGCAAGCCCCAATGCTTTAAAAATTAAATAAATTGAATAAGAGAATATTGGCCATATTATTTTTTTCTATATTTTTTTATGAGGGTGCAAATGCTCAAGGAGAAAAATGCAGTGAAAAGCTTGCTGCTACAGCCATGCACTTATGGAAAGACTCATTTGCATTGGATGGAAAACCTGCCAAATGGACTTACGATCAGGGCGTGTTGCTTGAAGGTATAGAAGGGCTCTGGCTTAGCACAGCCGATAAAAAGTATTTTGATTATATAAAGAATTCAATGGATTTTTTTGTAAAAGAAGATGGCTCCATCAGTACTTACAAACAATCTGATTATAACATTGATAATATTAAGAATGGCCGTATCCTTTTGTTTCTTTATAGAGTTACCGGAAAAGAAAAATACTGGAAAGCGGCGACACATTTGCGTGAGCAACTATACAAGCAGCCTCGTACTATTGAGGGTGGATTTTGGCACAAAAAAATATACCCCAATCAAATGTGGCTGGATGGCCTTTACATGGGCGAACCATTTTATGCAGAGTATGCAATGTTGGCGCATGATTCGGCAGCTTTTGATGATATAGCCAATCAATTTATTTTAATAGAAAAAAATGCCCGTGATAGTAAAACTGGGCTTTTATACCACGGCTGGGATGCTTCAAAGGAGATGGATTGGGCTAATAAGCAAACGGGTAATTCGCCTAATTTTTGGGCAAGAGCTGTGGGCTGGTATGTGGTAGCGTTAGTAGATGTGTTGGAAAACTTTCCTGACAATAATCCTAAGCGCCAGGAATTGGTACAAATTTTAAACAGGCTTGTAACTGCCATTGCCAATGTACAAGACACAAATACCGGCCTGTGGTACGATATAATGGATAAGCCTGCAGAAAAAGGGAATTATTTGGAAGCATCTGCAAGCAGCATGTTTGTATATGCTATTGCAAAAGCTGTAAGATTGAATCTTATTCCACAGAATAAAATATCCATTGCAAAAAAAGCATACAGCGGTATTGTTAAAAAATTTATTAAAACAGAAAATGGGCAAACTAATTTATATGGTACTGTAAAAGTATCAGGCCTTGGCGGAAAACCTTACAGAGATGGCAGTATAGCTTATTATTTAAAAGAACCTGTAATAGTAAATGATCCTAAAGGAATGGGCGCATTCATTTTGGCCGCAAATGAAATGGAGATATTGCCAACTTTGCAATTGGGTAAAGGGAAAACTATTTTATTAGATGGTTTTTTTAATCATGAAACAACTACAGATATCACCGGCGCCAAAGTACAAACCCATTATATATGGTCAGAAATGGATAATGGAGGATATTCTTTTTTGAGGAATATTTTCAACAAATATGGTATTAAAACTGAATTACTCACTACTTCTGTAAACAAAGAAAGTTTAAAAAACGTTGATATCTATTTTATCATTGATCCTGACTGGCCAAAGGAGAATCCAAATCCCAATTATATCATGCCCGATAATATTGATGCTATTTACAATTGGGTAAAAGAAGGAGGGGTACTCCTGATGTTTTCAAATGACAGTGGTAATGTGGAGTTTCCTCATTATAATCAACTGGCAGAAAAATTTGGCATTCATTTTAATGAAAATAATCCGAGAAATTTAGTGAAGGCTAACAACTATCCTACAGGTACTATCAATATTGCCGGGGGCAATAAAATCTTTAAGACTGCAAAAAATATTTATATAAAAGAAATATCCACCATTTCTGTAAAAGCCCCGGCTACAGCGGCTCTTACTGATAAAGGCGATATAATTATTGCAGTATCAAAAGTAGGCAAGGGCACAGTGTTTGCCATTGGCGATCCCTGGTTGTACAATGAATATTTAGATGGGCGTAAGCTGCCAACCTATCTTGAAAATTTTCAGGCTGCAAATGACCTGGTTAAATGGCTCATTATAGAAACAAAACATTAATTATTTTTTTTGAAAAAAATTACTACCATATTATTTACTTTCCAACTCTGTTGCATTTGTACTGTAGGATGGGCTCAGCAAATAAAAATTATAGTGGCAGCAGATGGCTCCGGCAATTTTAAATCTATACAGGCAGCTATTAATAGCCTGCCAATTAATGCTACACAACCTGTTACTATTTTTATTAAGAATGGTAAATATGATGAAAAAATTTATCTGGAAAAGAGCTTTGTAATTCTCGAAGGAGAAGATAAGGACAAAACTATTATTACACAATCAATCGCAAGAGATGAATGGCGCTGTGCTCATAGTGACGATTGGGGAGTTGCTACTATAAATGTTGATGGAAGCGATATTACATTAAAAAACCTCAGCATTATTAATAGTTATGGTTTTGATAATGATAAAGACCGAATGATTTATTGTAAAAGCGATACATCGGCACTTAAACAAAAAATGATAAAGCCCAATGGCCATCAAATGGCTTTGCGAACCATGAGTGGAACCAGGTTCAAAGCAATTAATTGTCATTTTAAATCTTTTGCAGGCGATACAGTAAGCCCATGGAATGTAGAAGGAGGAATGTTTTATTTCAAAGATTGCATCATGGAAGGTGGTGTGGATTTATACTGCCCACGTGGTTGGGCTTATGCTGAAGGCTGCACTTTTTTTGCACATACAGGAGATGCAATCATTTGGCACGATGGATCAGCAAATGCAGATTCAAAAACCGTACTTGTACACTGTAGCTTTGATGGTTACAATGGCTTTAAACTTGGAAGGTATCATAGAGACGCTCAATTTTATTTAATCAATTGCAATTTTAGTAATAAGATGGCCGATAAGCCAATTTCACTTGTAGCATCTGCTGCTAAACTTAATTGGGGAAACAGAGTTTACTTTTTTAATTGCCACAGATCAGGAGGAGATTTTGCATGGTTTAAAAATAATTTGCAAACCTCCTTACAGCATATATCTCCGGAAGAAATTAATGCAAATTGGGTTTTTGCCAATAGATGGAATCCATTAATAAATTAAACTAATGATGAAACTGAGCAAAGCGATATTACCAAATATAAAAACATATCCGGGCCTTGTATTGCCGGACAAGCAGGTCTTTGATTTGCCTGAAAAAATTTTACAATTTGGTACTGGAGTACTTTTGCGTGGGTTGCCAGATTTTATTTTTAACGAAGCTAATAATCAAGGGCTCTTTAATGGGAGAATTGTGGTTGTAAAATCTACAGGCAATGGAAGTACTGATCATTTTGTAGAACAAGATGGTTTATATACGGTATGTGTAAGAGGCATTCAAGATGGAGTAAAAGTATCGCAAGATCATGTAGTGGCAACCATTAGCCGGGTGTTGTCTGCTATGAATGAATGGGATGAAGTGCTGCAATGTGCTGCCAATCCTCACATGCAACTAATTATTTCAAATACTACTGAAGTTGGTATTGCTCTTGTAAAAGAAAATATTCATGCAGACCCTCCACTATCTTTTCCGGGTAAACTTTTATCTTTTTTATACCACCGGTACAAATTTTTTAATGCTGATCCTGATAAAGGAATGGTAATTGTACCAACAGAGTTAATCCCTTTTAATGGTGATAGGCTACTTTCCATTTTATTAGAGCTTGCTCATTTTAATAATTTAGAATCTGCCTTTTTAGACTGGCTGGAAAATTCAAATTGTTTCTGTAACTCTTTAGTAGATAGAATTGTACCCGGTAAGCTAAATGATCAGGAACAAAAAGAAGTGGAAAAAAAATTAGATTGTACTGATGAATTAATGATTAAAAGCGAAATATACAGTTTATGGGCAATTCAAAGTTCATCTTCTAAAGTAAAAGAATTATTTTCTTTTGCATCTGAAAATAGTGCGGTTATCATTTGTGATGATATTGAAAAATATAGAGAGTTAAAATTAAGGCTGCTCAACGGCTCACATACTTTTACATGTGCAGTTGCATTTTTAGCCGGCTTTGATTTGGTTAGAATTGCCATGCAAAATGAGGACTTTAAGCAATTTATCGAGCATTTAATGTATGGAGAAATGATCCCTGCTATTACTAGCGATACCATATCAACAGAAGAAGCAACAAAATTTGCAAATAATACTTTAGACAGGTATCGAAATGTTTTTATAGATCATCACTGGCTCAGTATCACTGCACAATTTTCATACAAAATGAATTTGCGCAATAGTTTTATTATCGAAAACTATATTCGCAGATTTAATTCAGCCCCAACCCTTATGGCTTTTGGTATGGCTTCATTTCTTTTATTTATGCGATGTAAGCAAGCAGATGATGGAAAATTTTACGGCAACCTTAATGGGAATAGGTATTTTATAACTGATGATAATGCCCCATACTTTTCTAAAATTTGGGAACAAAATAATACAAAAGAAATAGTTGATAAAGTGCTGTCTAATGAAAATCTATTTGAATGGGGCTCTGATATCGCAGAAATATTTAAACCCGAAGTAGTTGATTGGCTTGATATATTGCTAAGTAAGGGTGTGGAGCATGCCATTCAAATTGTGAATTCAAAAAATGTAAAGTCAGCATGAAAAATTCCACATTAAAAATAAGCCCGGCCGATAATGTAATGGTAGCCTTGCAAAATCTTGCAAAAGAAACAGAGGTAACAGATGGCGATAAAACTATCATTTTAATGGAAGACATTCCGGCAAAGCACAAATTTTTTTTAGACGAAATTCAAAAAGGCGATGACATCATCATGTATGGCGTATTGGTAGGTAAAGCGCAAACACATTTATTGCCGGGAGTGAGAATGACTACGGATAATGTAAAACATGCTTCGAGTGGATTTGGATATCAGGATAAACATTTTCATTGGACAGCTCCTGATGTGTCAAAATTTAAAAACAAAACATTTAATGGTTATCATCGTACTGATGGCAGGGTAGGCACCGCTAATTATTGGCTTTTTATTCCAACTGTATTTTGCGAAAACAGAAATTTGGATGTGATAAAAGAAGCATTGCACAATCAACTTGGATATGGTATTACAGAAAAATACAAATCTTTTGTGCATCTTTTGGCAAGTGCTTATCAGCAAAATACTAATATAGAGGATATAACATTTGAAGCATCCACTAAAAAAAATCAAAGGGTTTTTGAAAATGTAGATGGTATTAAATTTTTAAATCACCAGGGAGGCTGCGGAGGAATTCGTCAGGATGCTGCTGTATTGAGTAAATTACTGGCAGCCTATGCCGATCATCCAAATGTAGCAGGGGTAACAGTTTTAAGCCTTGGTTGCCAAAATTTGCAGACAAAAGATTTTTTAGCTGACCTTAAAGTATTAAATCCACAATTTGATAAACCACTATATATTTTTGAGCAACAGCAATCACAGAGTGAAGAACAATTGATAAGTGATGCTATTAAAAAGACCTTTAACGGGCTTATAGAAATAAATCAACAACATCGCAAGCCGGCAACACTCGATAAATTATGCCTTGGAGTAAAATGTGGTGGCAGCGATGGGTTTAGCGGTATTTCTGCCAACCCTGCTGTTGGCGTTTGTGCAGATATGTTAGTAGCACTTGGGGGCAAAGTATTGCTGGCGGAGTTTCCCGAATTATGTGGTGTAGAGCAAAATTTAATTGATAGAACACTTCAAAAAGATAAGGCCGAAAAATTTATTGACTTAATGCATCGTTTTCAAAAAAATGTGACAGATGCCGGGTCAGATTTTAGTATGAACCCCTCGCCGGGAAATATTAAAGATGGCCTTATTACTGATGCTATTAAAAGCGCAGGCGCTGCAAAAAAAGGGGGCACTTCACCCATTGTAGATGTACTAGATTATACAGAACGGGCTACCAAAGCCGGTTTGAGCCTGGTATGTACCCCGGGCAATGATGTGGAAGCTACTACAGGCAAAGCAGCAGCAGGTGCTACTTTAATATTATTTACTACCGGTTTGGGTACACCTACCGGCAACCCTGTTTGCCCTACTATAAAAATTTCTACCAACACTACTCTGGCTAAAAGAATGGCTGACATTATTGATATTGATGCAGGGCCTGTAATTGATGGAGAAAAAACAGTTGAACAAATGGGAGAAGAAATTTTAGAATACTGTATTAAAGCTGCAAGTGGAGAAGTGATACCTAAAGCAGTGCTGTTGAATCAGGATGACTTTATTCCCTGGAAAAGAGGGGTAAGTTTATAAATAATATTTTTTTAGAAATATACATTTTGTATGAAGAATTTTTTAGATGAGCATTTTTTATTGGAAACAAGAACTGCACAGATTTTATATCATGATTTTGCCAGTCAAATGCCTGTGATAGATTACCATTGTCATCTGCCACCGGCTAGTATTGCAGATGATACACAGTTTGAAAATCTTACACAGGTTTGGCTTAATGGAGATCATTATAAGTGGAGAGCAATGCGTACCAATGGTATTGCTGAAGATTATATTACCGGAAAAAAATCTGATAAAGAAAAATTTTTGAAATGGGCAGAAACGGTTCCTTATACTTTAAGAAACCCTCTGTATCACTGGACCCACCTTGAATTGCAACGCTATTTTGATGTAAATAAAATATTGAATAAAGATACAGCTTCATCAATTTATGAAGAATGTTCTGCAAAAATGCCCTTGCCTGAGTATTCTGTAAAAAACCTTTTGAGAAAAATGAAGGTTGAGGTAATCTGTACTACTGATGACCCTGTAGATACTTTAGAACATCATAAAAAAATAAAAGCAGATGGATTTGAAATAAAGGTATTGCCTGCATTTCGGCCAGATGCGGCAATGGAAGTGTCTAACGCAGAATTGTTTTGTAAATATTTGAAAAAAATGGAAGCCGCCTCCGGCCTTGAGATAAATTCTTATCAAAATTATTTGGATGCACTAAAAGTATTGCATCATTTTTTTAATGAAAACGGTTGCACCCTCTCTGACCATGGCCTCGAAGAAATTTATGCTGAAAATTATACAGATAAAGAAATTGAATCGATTTTTAATAAGGTAAGAAGTTCTAAAGATTTAGAATTGATGGAAGTTCGCAAATTTAAATCTGCGGTACTATTTTATTTGGCAGAGTTAGATGCAGAAAAGGGATGGGTACAGCAATTTCATTTGGGCGCATTGCGAAACAATAATGGCCGCATGTATCAGTCATTGGGCGCCGATACCGGCTGGGATTCTATCGGCGATTTTTCTCATGCAAAATCATTGGCTAAATTTTTAAATACATTAGATCAAAATAATAAACTGGCCAAAACCATTCTCTATAATTTAAATCCTGCAGATAATGAAGTAATGGCAACAATGATTGGTAATTTTAATGATGGCTCATCTGCCGGAAAAATTCAATGGGGATCAGCATGGTGGTTTTTAGATCAAAAAGATGGAATGATCAAACAAATTAATGCCTTGTCAAACATGGGATTGTTGAGTAAATTTGTTGGTATGCTTACAGATTCAAGAAGTTTTCTTTCTTACCCCAGGCATGAGTACTTTCGCAGAATTTTATGCAACTTGTTTGGCAGCGAAATAGAAAATGGCGAATTGCCTGCTGACCTAAATTGGACGGGGAAGATAATTGAGGATATTTGTTACCATAATGCTAAACAATATTTTTCTTTTTAAATCATTGCAATGGATATTTTAAAACAATTTAACCTGACAGGGAAAACGGCGCTGGTAACGGGTTGTAGCAGGGGAATTGGTAAGGCTATGGCGATAGCTCTTGCTTCTGCAGGTGCCGATATTTTGGGGGTATCTCACTCTCTGGAGTCGGTAGGTAGCGATGTAGAAAAAGAAGTAATGGCTCTTGGAAGAAAATTTAAAGCATACCAGTCTGATTTTTCTCAAAGAAAAAATGTGTATGATTTTATTTTGAAAGTATTGGCAGAAAATAACAAGATTGATATTTTAATTAACAATGCAGGCACTATTAAAAGAGCGCCGGTAGCTGATCATAGCGATGCCCTTTGGGATGAAGTATTAAATATTAATTTAGATGCACCATTTATTCTTGCCAGAGAAATTGGCAAACAAATGTTGCCTCTTAAAAGCGGTAAAATAATTTTCACCTGTTCTCTTCTGAGTTTTCAGGGCGGTGTAACTGTTCCTGGATATACAGCCAGCAAAGGCGCTATTGCAGGCCTTGTAAAAGCATTTGCAAATGAATGGGCTTCGCAGGGTATAAATGTAAATGGCATTGCACCCGGATATATTGCTACAGATAACACATCTGCTTTAAGAAGCGATGAAGATAGAAATAAAGCTATCTTAGCAAGAATACCGGCAGCAAGATGGGGCAGGGCAGAAGATCTGCAGGGAGCTACCGTTTTTTTAGCATCTGATGCTTCTCAATACGTGCATGGTACTATACTTACAGTGGATGGAGGATGGATGGGCAGATAATTATTTTATTTAAAAAAAATATGTAATGAATATAAGATTTGAAAGCAGCCCGGCCGAAACGGTTGCAATGAATACAGAAGCTATCAGGAGTAATTTTTTGATAGAAAATTTAATGGTGCCTGATGCCGTAAACCTTACCTACACTCATTACGACCGTATGATAGTAGGAGGAATAATGCCGGTAAATAATACTTTGAAATTGCCTGAAATAAATGAACTAAAAGCTGATTATTTTTTAGAAAGAAGAGAAATAGGTATTATAAATGTAGGAGGGCAGGGCAGTGTGGTGGCTGATGAGAAAACTTTTTCTCTCAGTAAATTAGATTGTCTTTATCTGGGTAAAGGTACAAAACAGGTAAGTTTTAAAAGCGAGGTAAACAGTAATCCTGCACTGTATTTTATTATTTCAGTGCCTGCACATGCAAAATATGAAAATACCTTGTGCACAAAAGAGCAGGCTACTCCGGTAGCCATGGGCAGCCAGGAAACTGGTAACAAACGCACCATTTACAAATACATTCATTTAAATGGCATTAAAAGTTGTCAATTGGTAATGGGACTAACGGTGTTGGATAGTGGCAGTGTATGGAACTCCGTGCCACCTCATACTCATACTCGCCGCACTGAAGTATATTTTTATTTTGATATACCAGATGGACAAAGATTATTTCATTTTATGGGGCAACCCAGGCAAACCCGCCATCTTGTAATGCAAAATAATGAAGCGGTTATTTCGCCTCCATGGTCTGTACATTTTGGATGTGGCACCATGAACTATGGATTTATTTGGGCAATGGCAGGCGAAAATCAGGAATTTACTGATATGGATGCAGCGCCGGTTGATACTTTGTTGTAAGCAAAATTTCTTTAAAATATAATTTTACAATTTGCAAAAGTCAGGTAATATAATTTGTTGTTTTGGAGAGTTGCTCTTAAGATTTTCTCCCAGGATGCAGGGCGTATTTATTAAAGAATCGTTGATGCCAATGTATGTGGGTGGGGCAGAATTAAATGTAGCTACTGCACTTGCTAATTGGGGTTTGCCCGTAAATTATATTTCGGCTCTTCCTGATAATTTTTTGTCTAAAGAAATTTTGGATGCTATTGCCTCAAAAAATATTGCTGTAAATAATGTTATTCTTTGCGGAGAAAGAATCGGTATTTATTATTTGCCTCAGGGGGCAGATATGAAACACAATGCAGTGATTTACGATCGCAACCATTCTTCCTTTTCATCCTTGTATCCCGGCCAAATTAATTGGGACAAAGCGCTCGAAAATATTGCCTGGCTGCATGTAAGTGCTATAAGCCCTGCACTAAGTGCTCAGGCGGCTGCCGTTTGCCTTGAAGCAGTAAAAGCCGCTTCAGATAAAGATATTACCGTGTCTATTGATTTAAACTATAGAGCAAAACTTTGGCAATATGGCGTAAATCCTATAGATATAATGCCTGAAATAGTGCAACATTGTGATGTAGTAATGGGTAATGTATGGTCGGCAGAAAGTTTGCTGCAAGTAAAAGTTGATAGTGGATTTTCACATTCTGGCGCAACAAAAAATACTTATTTGCTTCAGGCAGATAAAACTGCTGATGAAATAATGAAACGCTTTCCTAAGTGTAAATTTGTTGCCAATACTTTTCGCTTTGATGAAAATGATGGCATCCGTTATTTTGCTTCTTTAAAAAGTAAAGAAGCAAATTTTCATTCTACTACCTATCATGCCCAAAATATTGTAGATAAAGTAGGGAGTGGCGATTGCTTTATGGGCGGGCTTATTTATGGAATTTTTAATAATCACCCGACTCAAAATATCATTGAATTTGCTGCTGCCGCAGCTTTTGGAAAATTACACATTAAAGGTGACACTACCAGTAACACAGTGGACGACATCAAAAAAATAATAACAGCAAATGGATAAAAGAGATTTAATAATTGCAAAACTAAAAGAGCAACGTTTAATGCCTTTATTTTTTCATGCAGATGCAAAAGTTTGTATGGATACTATGGAAGCCCTGTATCATTCAGGGGTTAGGCTTATTGAATATACAAACAGGGGAGCAGAGGCATTGCAAAATTTTTCTGCCATGAAGGAAGTTGCAGAAAAAAAATATACAGATCTATATGTAGGTGCAGGCACCATAAAAGATGCTCATCAAGCAGAGCTTTTTATAAAAGCCGGAGCTGATTTTTTAATAAGCCCCGCTGTGGCAGAAGATGTTTATGATATTGCTTACAATAATAAAATTTTATGGATACCAGGCTGTATGACTCCTACAGAAATTTTAAAAGCAGAGCAATTTGGCCTGGCCTTGGTAAAATTATTTCCCGGTAATGTACTTGGCCCAGGCTATGTACAGGCAATTAATGATCTTTTTCCTTCAATGAATTTTATGCCAACCGGTGGTGTGGATACTACAATCGAAAATTTAAAAGAATGGTTTGACGCAGGCGTATGCGCCGTAGGGATGGGAAGTAAACTCATCAGTAAATCTATACTGCAACAAAAAGATTATGCCGGTATTACCAAACTTGCTGCAGAAATATTGGGTAAAATAAAATCTTTGCATAACTAAAAGATGATTTTTTAATTAGTAATATAAATCAAATGCAGGCTGCCATAGGTAAATACAGGTGGACAATATGTTCCTTATTATTTTTAGCTACCACTATTAATTATTTAGACAGGGCAGTCATATCCCTGCTGAAACCCTTTATAGCAGAGGCTTTTCATTGGGATGCGGTAGCTGAGATTAAAAATTATGCCGATATTGAAATTGTATTTAAAATAGCCTATACCATTGGTATGCTTGGCGCAGGCAGGTTGATAGACCGGCTTGGGACCAAAATTGGCTATGCCTTATCAACACTAATGTGGAGTATTTCAGCCGTAGCACATGCAATAGCTACAGGTACTATCGGCTTTGGGGTTGCCCGTGGATTTTTAGGAATATTTGAAGCCGGTAATTTTCCGGCAGCTATTAAGGCTACTGCAGAGTGGTTTCCTAAAAAAGAAAGGGCTTATGCTACTGGCGTGTTTAATTCCGGCTCTAGTATTGGTGCAATTGTAGCGCCTGTTTCTGTACCCTGGATAGCCATACATCTTGGATGGCAATGGGCTTTTATTATCACCGGCAGTATTGGTTTTATTTGGCTAATTCTTTGGTTTATTTATTACGAAATACCAGCAAAGCAGGCCAGGTTAAGCAAAGCCGAGTTCGATTATATACACAGTGATAAAGAAGAAGAATCACAGCAAAATAATAAATCAGTAGAGAAAATTTCCTGGGCTAAACTTTTAAGTTATAAGCAAACATGGGCATTTGCCATCGGAAAATTTATTACAGATCCTATTTGGTGGTTTTATCTTTTTTGGTTGCCCGATTTTTTGAACAAACAATATGGCCTTGTAGGCACGCAGGTATCTATTCCGGTAGCAGTAGTGTACATCATGGCAATGTTTGGAAGCATTTATGGTGGGTTTTTGCCAATGTATTTAATAAATAAAGGCTGGCCTGTTTTTAAAGCCCGAAAAACATCAATGCTGATATATGCCTTTTGTGTTTTTCCCATTGTGTTTGCTCAATTGGCTGGCAGTGTGAATATGTGGGGCGCAGTAATATTAATAGGGTTAGCAGCCTCTGCTCATCAGGCATGGAGCGCAAATATTTTTACAACAGTGAGCGATATGTTTCCTAAAAAAACAGTAGGGGTGGTTACAGGTATTGGTGGCATGGCCGGAGGTCTTGGTGGTATTGTACTTTCATGGGCCGTTCAAAAAAATATGTTTGTATATTTTGAAAAATTAGGGAAAATAGATACCGGGTATTACATCATGTTTTTTATTTGTGGGTTATCTTATCTAATAGCATGGATAATTATGCACTTTATGGTTCCTACTTTAAAAAGAATAGATTTATAATGCCAGTCATTTTATATTGATAAAATAAAAGACTAAACTTTTACCACCAAACGAAGTGGAATAAAAAAGCCGGAAGTAAATTACCTCCGGCTTTTTATATGTACTATTTTCTTTTAAAATTATTGGTATTAAAATTTATACACAACCGCCATAAGCCCCGTGCCTGTTGACTTTACACCTGCTCCATTGCTTTTAGTATAAATGGAGCTTTGGGCAGATTCAAACCTCAGCTCCGGTATCACAGTGAGGGGACCAAGTTTAATATTGGCAGATAAAGTGTTTGCAAAAATATTTTTTGTAGTGAAGAAAATCATTTTTTCATCACTGATGTATTCACTTCTTAGCGTTAGGCCAAACTTTTCTGTGGGGTCTAAGTTGAGATACAAAGCATTGCCAAACCAGTTTCCATTATTGCCAATGGTTGGTTTTCTAAATTGTATGGTACCATTGTATCCTATATTAAATTTGCTACTAATCGTTGCCGTTAGTACCGCATCTGCCTGCTGCAAAGATTGTAGCCCGCTTGGATTATCTCCATTTTTAGATCCGGTAAAGCCAGAATAATTGAGGTAAAATTTTAGCTTGCTATTGAATCCGGTGCCGCTTACCTGTGCAATCAGGTTTTTTACAGATGTAGTAGATGTTGCCTGATCGGTAAAATTGCTAATTCCAATCATCATGGATAGGGCGCCTGCTGTAATATCTGCTTTTAAACCCGTATGAGAAAATGGTCCGTTGGTAAACATATAACTCATACTATAATTCCTGTTAGAAGTTGCATCTAAAAGCTCGTACCCAACATGAGTAGCAAATTTACCGGCGGTAAGTTTTACAGTGGGTGAGACATTATAAGTAATAAACGCCTGTTTTAATGCAGTTAACGTTGCAAATCCATTTTTGCCTGCGCTTTTTTCACCATCAGGATAAGAAAACTCTTCGGCTCGAGGGCCAAAGCCCAAATCTACTGTGGCTGTTGCTTTTCCTTTAAGGGCAGTAGCATCGGCTCTTACTGATGCCATGCCTAATTCAAATGAGCTTTGAGAATTGGTGAAACTGGTGAAATTATTTTGTTTTCCAGAAAAATTGTACCGGTAGTAGGCATCTACAGAACCCGAAAAAGTAAGAGTCTTGCTGCTATCTTGTGCCGTAGCTAAAAAAAATAACATAAAACTGCCAAATGATAAAGAGAGTTTTCTTAACATTGTAATAAGTTTAATAATTAAAGAAGAGGTACAACTTTGAGCTTTGTCGAGAAGTTCAATTACAGTTGTACCTTTTTATTTTAAGCTTCAATAGAGGTTTCTTTTATTTCTCCATCCGTATGTACAAGTAATGTACCCTGAGTGTATTTTTCATCATGTTGCGATTCATCTAATCCCAATAATTCATCTTCCTGGCTTACCCTGATAGGTAATATAAAATTGATAAATTTAAAAATGGCATAAGACATACTAAAACTATAAGCCACCACAATTGCAAGGCCCTTTAGTTGTGTAAGAAAAAATGCAGTGCCACCATAAAATAAACCATCTGCGCCGGCAGCATTTACCGTTTTGGTAGCAAATATGCCTGTAAATATCATACCCACTATACCTCCAAGTCCATGACATGGAAATACATCTAAGGTATCATCCAATTTAGATTTTGATTTGTAATGCACCGCAATATTAGAAATGATAGCTGCGATAAAACCAATAAAAATACTTTGAGGTATTGCTACAAAACCAGCGGCGGGTGTAATGGCAACTAAACCTACAACGGCTCCAATACAAAAACCAAGTACTGATGGCTTTTTACCCCGAATGACATCAAAAAACATCCAGCTTAAGCCTGCGGCTCCGGCTGCAGTATTGGTTGTAGCAAATGCAGATACGGCAAGAGTATTGGCTGCTAATGCAGAGCCTGCATTAAAACCAAACCAGCCAAACCAAAGTAAACCTGTGCCAATTAATACATAAGGAATATTTGCAGGCGGAATTTCTTTATGCTCAATATGAGATTGCCTTCTTTTTAACACCATTGCACCAGCCAATGCAGCACATCCTGCTGAAATATGAACTACAGTGCCTCCGGCAAAATCAAGAACACCCATTTTAGCTAAAAATCCCTGTGGATGCCAGGTCCAATGTGCCAGTGGTGCATAAACCAACAAGCTAAATAATACTATAAATAATATGTAGGCTGTAAACTTTATCCTCTCTGCCACTGCACCAACTACCAGCCCCGGAGTAATAATGGCAAACATTAATTGAAACATGGCAAACAATAACAATGGTATGGAAAGTGGCGCACCTCCCTGCAATGCAGCTTTGCCGGAAGCTACTCCTTTAAAAAATAAATGAGTCATAGGATTTCCAATAAAGCCACCGATAGTATCTCCAAAACACAGGCTGTACCCTACAGTTACCCAAAGTACACTTACCACTCCGGCAGCCACTACACTTTTTATCATGGTACTGATTACATTTTTTCTATGTACCATACCTCCATAAAAAAATGCAAGCCCGGGTGTCATTAAAAATACCAGGGCAGTAGCTACTAATATCCAGGCAATGTCAGCAGCATTAAATTTTCCATCATCAAAATTTGGCAGTGATGGAATGAAAACCGCAGCAATGGCAACAATGCCAAGTACAAAAAATGGTGCAAATTTAAGTAGGGATGTTTTTTTCATTTGTTACATTAAGTTTAATAATATATGAAATAATTTACACCAAATCTAAATAAACATACCAATTAGTCGAACACAATCTTAAAAATTTAGAATAATTCAAAAAATATATACATAAAATAAGTATAAAACATGAAATAAAAGGAATACTTCATATAAATATTACACATATACTAAATTATAATATAATATTTATTGTATTTTCTTTGAAAAAAGAAAAGGGAAACAACCGTGATGGCTGCAAAAATGAAAATGAAGAATTGTACTCTAAAATTCTCAGGAAGTTGGTTAGTCTAAAGGCAGAAATTATTATGAATTGTGTTGAATAAAGTTAAAGTAAGTAAACCTGAATTTGGCGGCTCAGCCTGCGGCGGCATATCCCAAGTAAATAATGTAGTGTATGATTTGGAAATAGGCACCAATAATTATCTGGTATTTTCGGAAAAAACCAATTGTTTTTATAACTGTAGATTCAGTGCATTGTCCACTTTATTACCTTAACCAACCCTTTATTAAAATTTTAAGGAAAATTCATTCCACTCTTTTCCCAGGTTTTTTAATTACAATCTGGTATTCTATCAATTGCTTACTACCTATAAGAAATATTATATGATACAATAATTACATATACTTTAATAAAAATTATCTAATAAAATCTGCTTTTAGTAAATTCTTTAAAATGTTAATAACTTTTTTAAAAAAAGCAATAAACTTATTTAAATATTTTAAAAAGTAATTTTACCTTGGCAAAATTATTAGTAAAGTTATTACCAACTAACAAGTAGTATGATTGCAAAAAAGGCCAATTATCATCAGCAAATAATAAAGCATTTATATTTTGCCGGGAGTCTTTCTTGTGCCGAATTAAGTATCCTGATAAAAAAGAGCGTACCACTTACTGCTAAAGTATTAAATGAGTTGATGGAAAGTGATTTTGTTTTAGAAACAGGATTAGCAGAGTCAACAGGAGGAAGAAGAGCACAGAAGTATGAATTAAATGCCGGTCAGGTTTATATCATAGCAGTAGCAATGGATCAGTTGATTACAAGAGTTGCTATACTTGATATGCATCATAATTTTGTAGGCGATGTAAAAAAAATTGAACTAAAGCTTGCCAATAATCCAAATGCCCTAACTGAAATCATTTCAAACATCCAGGGCTTTATAAAAGCATCAGGTATTTCAAAAGAAAAATTTGCCGGCATTGGCATTAGCATGCCCGGCTTTATTGATGTAAAAAAAGGTATCAACTATTCATTTTTAAAAACCTTACATGGGGAAAGTATCAATGCATGTATTGAAAATGCCTTAAAAATCCCAGTGTTGATAGATAACGATTCGAGCATCATTGCCCTCACAGAATTAAAAATGGGAAGAGCAAGAGGCAAAAAAAATGCAATGGTTATAAATGTAGGCTGGGGGGTAGGCTTAGGAATGATTTTAAATGCAGAATTATATAGAGGTCAAAATGGTTTTGCCGGAGAGTTTAGCCATATACCAATGTTTAACAACAATAAGCTTTGTAGCTGTGGTAAAACGGGATGCCTCGAAACAGAAACTTCTTTGCAGGTATTAATAGAAAAAGCAAAAGAGGGGCTTAAGGGCGGAAGGTTATCTGGTTTAGCAAAAGATTTTCCGACGGGGCATTACGAAACAGATTATGAAATGATAATTGATGCTGCGCTTAAAGGAGATCAATTTGCAGTAGAATTATTTTCAGATGCGGGGTATAATATTGGAAGAGGGATTGCCATTTTAATTCATTTATTAAATCCTGAAATTGTAATATTAAGTGGGCTTGGCGCATTTGCAGGTAAAATGTGGGAAGCTCCCATACAGCAGGCTTTAAATAAACATTGTATTCCCAGGCTTGCCGAAAATACAGTGATAGAAGTATCTAAACTTGGGTATAATGCTGCTTTATATGGCGCTGCAGCGTTGGTAATGGAAAATAAAACAATAGACTATCATCCACATTCTGAAAAACATAAACAAAAAAAAATCCTTTTAATCAAATAAATACTAAAAAGTAAAATGTTTTCTATTATCAATTTAAAAACACAACTGTTATGAAAAAAACAATGCGCTTATTAATGGTTGCATTTATTAGCATGTGCAGCCTTATTGCATTTGCACAGGGTAAAAAAAGTGTTAGCGGCACAGTAGCCGATAATTCTGGTAACCCACTTACCGGTGTTACAATTAAAGTAAAAGGTGCCAAAACATCTGTAGTTTCAGATGCACAGGGCAATTTTACCATTGCAATACCCGGTTCTACTGCAACTTTGCAAATTTCAAGTGTTGGATATACTCCAACCGATGTAAGAGTTACCGCTGGTAGCCCGGTAACGGTTTCTTTAAAGCAAAATACAGAACAATTAAATGAAGTAATTGTAACTGCATTGGGCATTAAAAAAGAAAAAAAATCTATTGGCTATACAGCTCAGGATGTAAAAGGCGAATCGCTTGTACAGGCAAGGGAGCCAAACCTTACCAATGCATTAACCGGTAAAGTAGCCGGCTTGCAAATTGCCCGTTCGGGTAATGGATTGGGTGGGTCATCACAAATTCTGCTTCGTGGTAATAACTCACTTAGCGGTCTTTCTCAGCCACTCATAGTGGTAGATGGAGTACCAATGGATAACTCTACCGGACGTGTAGGTATTGGCGCTACCAACGATTTTTGGAACCCTTCTTTAGATATGGGTAATGGCCTTAGCGATATCAATGCAGATGACATAGCTTCTATAACTGTTCTTAAAGGCCCGGCTGCTGCTTCACTTTATGGCTCTTTGGGTGGTAATGGTGTAATTTTAATAACTACCAAAACCGGTAAAAAACAACCTGGCTTAGGTTTTAGCGTTTCTTCCTCTGTGGGTTTTGAAAAAGTATTTACAAGGGCAGATATGCAAAATCAGTTTGGACAAGGAAGTACCGGAATTTACGATTCATCTGCCGGTACAAGCTGGGGACCAAAAATTACTGGTCAATTAGTTAATGACTGGTCTGGTAAAAATACACCTCTAAGGGCTTATGATAACGCTGCTAATTTTTTTAATACAGGCATCGTTTCTAACCAGGAAATATCTTTTCAACAACAATATAAATCTACTTCAATCTATACTTCTTATAATCGTTTTGATGCTAAGAGTATGGTTCCGGGTTCAAAACTTATTAGAAACAACATTACTGCTAGAGCCGTTACAAAATTTGGAAATAACGAAAATTGGACATTAGATTCTAAAATCCAATTCATTAATGCCGAAGCCGACAACCGCTCTCTAGTAGGACAAAATTCAGGTATGTTTGCCTCTATTTACAACCTGCCTGTAACATTAGACCTTACTCAATTTAGTGCCGCTACTGACAATTTGGGCAAAATGATTTGGTATAATAAAAGTGGTACCAACCCTTATTGGTCTACTAAGTATAATCAAAACTCAGATATCAGAAACAGGTTCTTTTTATACGGTTCATTGAAGCACAACTTTACTTCATGGTTAAAAGGTGAAATAAATGCCGGTGCAGATATGTACACTACCAATACGGAGTCAAAAGTATATACAGGGTCTTTAAGTAACAACAGCTATGGCTTAGGTAAACAAACTTATCAGCAAACAAATTATAGCGCCATGTTTACAGCATCTAAAGATAACTTAATTGGTAAGTTAGGCGGTGCTTTAATGGTGGGTGGTAATTTAATGTCTTATCAAAATAGCGCCCTCAATGCTTCTACTTCAAAACTAAATGTACCCAATCTTTTCTCTATCAATAACTCAGTAGGTATGCCTGATTTTGGACAAAGTTTCAGCCAAAAGAAAATCAATTCTTTGTACGGTTCAGTTGATGTAAACTTTGATCAATATTTATTCTTAAATGCTACTTTCAGAAATGACTGGTCATCAGCTTTAAGTAAAGCAAACCAATCTTATTTTTATCCATCTGTAAGTTTGTCTTATGTATTTACAGATATGTTCCGCAAAACAGGGATAAATATGCCTTCATGGCTTAGCTATGGTAAATTAAGAGGTACTTATGCAATGGCAGGTAGCGATCTTGATCCTTATCAATTATACAATACTTATTTTATTGGTAACGATCCTAACGGAAATACTACTGCTTACAGCAATTCTACTTTATACGATTCTACCGTTAGAAGCCAGTTAATGAAATCTATAGAAGGCGGTTTGGAAATGCGTTTCTTACATAATAGGATTGGGTTTGACCTCTCTATTTATAAAACAAACTCCACCCGTCAGTTGATTAATTTACCATTAGACCCATTGAGTGGTTACAGTTCTAAAAAAATTAATGCAGGTGATGTACAAAACTCAGGTGTAGAATTAGTAATAGATGGCCAGGTGTTAAGCAATCCTAAAGGATTAAACTGGACAGTAGGTTTCAATTATTCTCATAACAATAATGTGGTTAAATCAATTTATCCAAATGTGCCACGTTATGGTTTAGGTGGATTTGACAATATCCAAATTTTAGCGGTTGAAGGTCAGAAATATGGTGAAATATATGGTTCACAAATTTATAGAGTTTCCAGCCCTACTGATCCTAGTTATGGCAAATGGATTTTGAAAAACGGATTACCCCAACCCACACCAGGTGCTCCTGTACGATTAGGAAACCAACAGGCAAATGCCTTGTTAGGTTTTACCAATACATTCTCTTATAAAGGATTTGGTTTATCATTTCAAATTGATGCCCGCATTGGTGGTAAAATTTTCTCCGGTACAGCATTTTCTATGGAAAGAAGCGGTACTGCCGGATGGACAGTTGCTAATGGAAGAGACTCATTAATAGTGCCAGGTGTAGTATTTGATGCTGGTCAAAATAAATATGTACCAAACACTACAAAAATTTCTACACAACAATATTGGGTAAGTGGATTAGCAGGTAGTGGAAACCTTGGCATTACAGAAGCCAACTTATACGACGCTTCAAATGTACGCTTAAGAAATATTCAGCTTAGCTATACTTTACCAAAGAGTGTGTTGCAAAGAAGCTTTGTACAAAAAGCAATCGTATCAGTATCCTGCAATAATGTTTGGCTTATATCAAGCCACATGCATGGTATAGATCCAGAATCTTCTTATGCAACCGGTACTCCGGCCGTAGGTTTTGAAAATGGAGCTGCACCTACTTCAAGGATTTTTTATGTAAACCTTGCTTTAGGATTCTAATCTATTCATCTCAAAATTTTTAAAAAATGAAAAAGTTAAAAAATTATATTTTGATATTAATGGCTGCTCCGCTGCTGTTATTATCATGTAAAAAGTTTCAGGATATAAACACCAATCCTGTAGCAGCAAGTACCGATCAGGTACAGGTAGAATATTTTATTGATAATTCAATCATTAAAGCTCAGCAAAATCCTGATGTATCTGAGCGTGGTTTTGTATTGTATTGGGTAGCAGCCGGTAGGCAAATGGGTGATGCTGATGGCGCCACTTTCTCTTGGGGAGGTTACGATGATGGCTGGACTTCCAATGTTTATGCCAATCAATCGAGTGCTTTGAATTTTATCAATAGCGCTATCTCAGTAGCCAATCAGCAGATTTTAGCGGGTACTTCCAAAGCATATACCAATAACCTCCTACAGGTATCTCGTATTTGGCGTGCTTATTTACTTAGCGAAATGAGTGACTGTTATGGTCCTATGCCCATCGACGGATTTCAGGGTGTAAACCCCAACTTTGTTGATGTAAAATCAGTGTATTATTATATGCTGGATGAATTGAAAGATGCTAATACTAAATTAGACCCTTCTGTAACAGTTACTGATAATGCCGTAACAAAAGAAGACCCTGCTTATGCATTTAACTTTACTAATTGGAAAGCTTATTGCAATTCTTTAAGGTTAAGACTGGCAATGCGCTTATCACAAGTTGACGCTGCTAAAGCAAAAACAGAATTTGAAGCAGCGGCTTCACAATCTTTGTTAACTAATAACAATCAAATATTTCAGATACAGGAAAAACCAGGATGGGATGATTTATCCGGTGCATATACAAGATGCTGGTATCAGTTGCCTATATCTACAACTTTAGATAACCTAATGAAAGGTCTAGGTAGTGTAAAATCTTCTGATCAAATTGCAGGTGTAATTGCTTCGCCTTCTGAGCAGGCATTAGCACAAGCCAATGTTAAACCGGCTAATTATGTTGGTCAGTACTTTCCAGCTCAGCTTACCACAAAAACCAATAATCCTTATTCTGCTTTCTGGATGGATGGTTTACCTTATACCATTGACCCTCGTGCATTTCAAATTTTTTACATGCCGGGCAATAGTAGCGATCCCTCTTTCCCAAGTGGTACTTGCGGAGCAGTTAATAATGTAACTGTAGGCCCCATTAAAGATGCTGCTATGCATACAATTAGGAATATTGATGCAAAATATACCTGGAACGGGGTTCCCGATGGTAACTGGGGAGTAAAAGGCGGATATGGCGATCACATGTTTAAAGCCATTGATATTACTACTACCATGGGTATGGTTCCTACTTTGTCTCAAAAGTTTAGAGGCCAAACTGCTAAAAGAGTATTCTTTGCTCCCTGGGAAACTTATTTCCTTTTAGCTGAAGGCGCTGTAAGAGGTTGGGCTACACCAGTAAGCGGACAAACTGCTTATGAATCTGGTATTTCCAGTAGCTTTGCATATTGGGGTATTTCAAGTTTCCTTCCTACTTATTTAACTTCTACAGATTATAATAGAAACGGTACTTCTGTTAGCTGGACAAATACTACAGAGCCCGGTGCATCTCGTACCATGACCTATGTTGATGGACTAAATTTAGTAGATACAAGTACAATGGTAGTGAACTATCCTGTAAATAATCTATATCAAAATGGTACAGTAAGAAATGATTTATTAACTAAAATCATTACTCAGAAATTTATAGCACAAACTCCATGGCTTCCATTAGAAACCTGGAGCGACCACAGAAGATTGGGTTTGCCTTTCTTTGACAATGTAGTGTTAGAAGATGTAATTCCTACTTTACCGGATTTAACAGCATCTACCTATATGACCAGCAGTGTGAAATTTTTCCCTCAAAGGATGAAATATCCATCTGGCTTGCAAAATTCAAACATTAATGGTTATAACCAGGCCAAAGCTGCATTGAATGGCGATGACTTGGTATTAACTCCGCTTTGGTGGGCACAACATTAATAGTCTCTTAGTTTTTGTTTTTTTTCTATAACCGTTAGCTCCCTGTTTTTTTAGCAGGGAGCTTTTTTATAAATTAATTTCTTTAGGGTTTTAAATAACCCAATTTTATTTCTTCAAAATATAATTGCTAATATCTTCCTCCTGACTGGTTATTATTTGCAAATCAATTTTTTAAAATATACTCACATAAGTAATATTATTTAGCACTTTAGGTAAAAAAAAAGCACCATCATTATCCTTTAAAAATTTCTGACGATTATAAAAATACGTTTGTCGATAACTTGAATTTGATTGAATAAAGAGTGTAAAATTTGAATTCATTATCAACTAAACTTAATTTTTATGAAAACTATCCTTCATAGAAAAAAAATAATCATTTTTACTTTTTTTCTGTCATGTACTACGGTAACCATACATGCACAATTTTTAAAAAATATTATTAATTCTGTAAAAAATACTGCTCAGAATCATGTAAATAATTCTGCATCTAACGCTACGGACAAAGCTTTAAATAAAATAGATCCTACTCAAAAACCCTCTACTCCCAATAGTGGAGACAAAAGCGATAAGGATAGAGTATTAGGGGGCTTTGCAAAAGCAGCAGAAGATAACCCCAACGATACCTCTACTGCCGACCTTCTGGCGAAATCATTGGCAAATATGATGGGTGGCAATGGAGTATCGGCTGAAGACTCTGCTAAAGCAATAAATGCTTTTAAGCCTACTGGCTCAAAGGGTAATACCAGGTGTGTTTATTATGAAGTTACTAATAGCATTACTACCGATAAAGGGGTTACAAGCAACAGCATAACCAAGTATTGGTTTACTGGCAATGGTCATGCAAGGGGCGAAATGAATTTGGCAGCTATGATTGCCGGGGCTGCAGGGTATCATATTAACTCAAAGCCAATAGTAATGCTATCACATGCAGATATGCCAAATTATGGAATTACATTGGATGATGAAAACAAAGAATATTCTCTTAATATTATTGATCAGGCCTTGTTAAACAAAGATGCTTCTTCTTATTCTGTACACGAAATTGGTAGCGAAAACGTAAATGGATATCCTTGTAAGCATATACTAGTAAAGGGCCATAAAATGATGATGGATATGTGGATGAGTACTGCAGTGCCGGGGTACGATGTGTATCAAAAAGCAGCTGCCACTGCAAGCTCAGGGTCAAGTGCAAGTTACTACGATGCCCTAAAAAAAGCCGGTGTAACAGGTTACCCTGTAAAAATTATTGTTGAAAACTCTGGAGCAAGTATGACGCTTACTAAAGCAACTTTTATTGGAGTAAGTAATAGTTTTTTTGAAATTCCGGCCAACTACAAAATGGCTGCTAATAACGGAGTTATTACCAATTTAATGAAAGCAGGCGCAGGAGGCCACAAATAATTTACTTTTTTTTTGCAGGTTTTACTTTAGCCAATTTGCGCTTAAACTTTATAGTTAGTTGTTATTAGTTTTTAATCTTTAAAATTTATAAACCAAAATATAATACTCATACATGAAAAATTTAAAAATTATTTATTCAGCCATTCTATTGGTAGTTATTTTATTTGCCAGTGGTTGTAGTAACAGTTCAATCAAAACCTCAGAAAATAATATTTCAGAAAGCAATTCCAGTAATTCCACTCAGGCATCTAATAGCCTGTCCGATAATGAGGGGTCTTATTCTTTTTCTGTAAATGGAAATGTGGTGAATGAAAAAGGAAGTTTAATGGAGGGGTACAAAGCAAATGTCAACAAAAGTGATAACACACTATCCTTAATATTAACTAACGCCAGCGCCACAGATGGCAGCGTTTCAACCTTTGCATTTGAAGTGCCTATTAAAACAGGTAGTTGCACTTTTACAAAAGAGAATGATATAATAAATGATACTGCTTATATGTGTACTTACACCGGGGCGACGGGGCACGGAGCAGATGTAAAAATTGACCCTCATGTAAACAGTATTACAATTAGTGTAGATCAGTTGTCAGATACAAGAGTATCAGGCACCTTCTCCGGAACTGTGATTGCTGAAGATGGTAAAACACTATTGCCTGTAACCAATGGAAAGTTTAACCTGCCAATTTTTGTATTAAAGTAAAAAAAATTATTAAACATTCAAATCAAAAAAATGAAAATGACATCAAAAATTGCAATGACATTATTAATGGCTGCTACACTGCTTAGTTGCCAATCCAATAGCAGCAAATCAGGCAATAGTCAAAAAGTTGACATAAGTTCATCAGGAGGAGGAGAGGATACTTATCTTGAAATGAGTATGAACACTAAAGGCGAAAATATTGAAATGGCTATGTTACAAAAAATTTATTTATCGCATACCGGTAAGGGTAGGGTTGAAATGTACAAAATGAATGATGGAAAACCTTCTTTAATAATGATAGGTATTTCGGATATGAACAAACCCACGCAATCTATTCTTATAGACGATAGTGCAAAAACCTATTCCATCAATAAAATTGACACAGCAAAGTCAGAAGATAACATTTTAGACAAACATACTACTTATGCAGTGGCAAAAGTTGGCAATGAAACAATACAAGGGTTAAATTGCGTACATGCCCAAATAATTAAAACAATGAAGTTTTCAGGCATTCAAAGTTTTATGAATTCAAATGATACAACCGATTTGTGGATGACAAAAGATATTCCGATGCCGGCAGCTATGCAAAGTAAATTTGCAAAGAGCATGGGAATAGCTTACAATAATGATGTAGCTAATCAATTGCTTCAAATGGATTGCACAGGTTTTCCTGTTAAATTTCAAATGCATAGCGAAAAGTCTTCTGTAATTTCAAACCTAACTAAAATTTCGCATGACAATTTTTCGGAGAGTATGTTTGAGATTCCAAAAGATTATAAAGAAATACCGGGTTTCTAAAAAAAATACTCAGTGTCATTACCCGATGTTTCTTTAAAAATATATTTGCCAGTATTCGTACTGGCAATTTTCGACTATTGCAACAATGTGGTGCTTTGATATTTTTGCAAATAAAATAAATCTTTAGAATTGAGTAGAATAAACTCAATTCAAATTTTTTGCATTTTTTATGCAGCCTTGATTTTTTTGTTACTTTTTGTATCAAGACAAAAAGTAATTAAAGAAAAACTTGATAAGTATGAAGTTTTGATTTCAAAATAAATAATACTTAAAGCATTTATTTTTTAAAAAATGGGCATATTAGATAGTAAAATTGCTCTGAAAAAGCAATAAGATAATAATATTTCAATTTAAGCTCTATCTATTATGTATTTTACAAGTGGCTACATTTCTTTTCATACTTTTGCGGCATAAATATTAGTATTAATACTTAACGCCAGATGAAAGATAATGAATTGCCGCTTGACGGAAACCCAACTGAATTTGAGCAACTAAAAGAGTTACTTCAGTTTCAACAAAAAATTTCAATTACTCCCACTGCTCAGCAACAAATTATTAAGTGTAGAGAATATCTGGATCGTAAACTGGAAACTACTCAGCAATTATTTTACGGCATCAATACCGGGTTTGGATTTTTACAAAATGTAAAAATTGATAATGACCAATTGGAAAAATTGCAAAGCAACTTGCTGAAATCTCATGCTTGCGGCATGGGAGAAGAAGTTCCTGCATCTATTGTGAAGCTGATGCTAATGCTTAAAATTAAATCTTTAAGTTATGGCCACTCAGGGGTACAAATTGATACAGTAAACCGCCTGGTAGATATGTACAATTACAATGTACTTCCTGTTATTTATACACAAGGTTCATTGGGTGCTTCCGGCGATTTAGCGCCATTGAGCCATTTAAGCCTTCCATTAATTGGCTTAGGCGAAGTGAATTTTAAAAATACCAAATCTTCTACAAAAGCCGTATTGGATGAGCTTAATTGGGCACCTATAAAATTACAGAGCAAAGAGGGCCTTGCTTTAATAAATGGCACTCAATTTATGAGCGCTTACGGAATTTATCTTTTAATACAGGCAGAGCGTTTGTTAGATTGGGCAAATGTAATTTCTGCAATTAGTTTTGATGCCTTTGATTGCCTGAGCGAGCCACTAAATGAGCATATTCATCAATTAAGGCCGCACAAAGGGCAGTTAACTACAGCAAAAAAAATACGGGAATTGTTAGACGGTAGCAAAATTTCTTCACAGAAAAAAGTGCAGGTGCAGGATCCCTATTCATTTAGATGCATACCTCAGGTACATGGCGCCACACAGGATACATTTGATTATGTACAAAGTGTATTTATGAAAGAAATAAATGCTGTAACAGATAATCCCAATATTTTTCCTGATGATGATTTGATTGTGAGTGGCGGCAATTTTCATGGGCAACCATTGGCATTGGCTTTAGATTTTTTTGCCATTGCTATGAGCGAATTAGCAAGCATTAGTGAAAGAAGAACCTATCAGTTAATAGGAGGGCAAAGAGGGTTACCAGCATTTTTAGTTAAAAACCCGGGCTTACATTCGGGCTTTATGATTCCACAATATACTGCAGCAGGTATTGTTAGTGAAAATAAACAGCTTTGCACACCTGCATCTGTTGATACCATTCCGTCAAGCAACAATCAGGAAGACCATGTAAGTATGGGTGCCAATGCAGCTACAAAATGTAAAAGAGTAATGGACAATGTGCAAAAAGTACTGGCAATAGAATTACTTACTGCCGCACAGGCAATAGAATTTAGAAAACCTCTTTCTACATCTGAGCCTTTGCAAAAAATTATTGCATCATTCAGAAAAGTAGTAACTTTTAATGATGCAGACAGAGTGATGCATGAGGATATGGAAAAAGCATTTTCATTTTTAAATAAAGAGGCCTGATATTACCAGAATAAACCAATCTAATAATACCGTATTGAAATAAAAAATTATCATGATGACTACTACCGCCAATTTTGATTTTGCTAAATACAAAACACCAACCGGTACTGCATTGCATTGCAAAGGCTGGATACAGGAAGCAGCTTTAAGAATGTTGCTCAACAATCTTGACCCTGAAGTAGCCGAAAGGCCAGAGGAATTAATTGTGTATGGCGGCAGGGGCAAAGCTGCAAGAAATTTAGAATCGCTGGAGTTAATAGTAAAAGCTTTAAAAGATTTAGAAGAAGATGAAAGCCTTTTAATACAGAGTGGTAAGCCGGTTGCCATGTTAAAAACTCATAAAGATGCTCCCAGGGTTTTAATTTCAAACAGCCAGTTAGTACCCAATTGGGCTAATTGGAAACACTTTGACGAATTGGAAAAAAAAGGGTTGATGATGTATGGGCAAATGACAGCCGGAAGCTGGATATATATTGGATCGCAGGGGATAGTGCAAGGTACTTATGAAACCTATGGAGCTGCTGCTGCCAGGCATTTTGGAGGCTCTCTAAAAGGCACTTTAAATGTAACTGCCGGCCTTGGTGGTATGGGTGGCGCTCAGCCTCTTGCTATTACTATGAATGAAGGGGTAGCATTGATAGCAGAAGTGGAAGAATGGAGGATTGATAAACGAATAGAAACAAAATACCTCGATGAAAAATATTCAGATATTGATGAAGCTATTGATAAAGCATTAAAATATAAATCGGAAGGCAAAGCCGTAAGCATCGGAGTATTATGCAATGCTGTTACTTTATTACAACGCTTGTTAGATAGAAACATCATCCCGGATACTTTAACAGACCAAACCTCTGCCCATGACCCATTAATTGGGTATGTACCTCATACTTTAAGCAATGAGCAGGCAAATATTTTGCGTGCGCAAAACCCTGATGAATATATACAATTGAGTTATAATAGTATGTACTTGCATGTGCAGCTCATGTTGCAATTAATGCAAAAAGGAGCTATCACATTTGATTATGGAAATAATATAAGGGCAAGGGCTAAAGAAAGAGGATTGCAAAATGCATTTGATTTTCCCGGTTTTGTGCCTGCATACATTCGCCCATTATTTTGCGAAGGAAAAGGCCCCTTTAGATGGGCTGCTTTAAGTGGCGACCCTGAAGATATTCGTGTAACCGACAACGTTATGATGGAATTATTTCCTGAAAATAAGGGGATGATACGCTGGATAAAAATGGCTCAGGAAAAAATTGCTTTTCAGGGGTTGCCTGCACGAATATGCTGGATAGGGCAGGGCGATAGAGAAAAAGCCGGACTGGCATTTAATGAACTGGTTCGCACAGGCAAAGTAAAAGCTCCCATAGTAATTGGGCGAGATCATTTAGATACCGGTAGTGTAGCATCGCCCAACCGTGAAACTGAAGCAATGCTGGATGGGAGTGATGCCGTAGCCGACTGGCCAATATTAAATGCCCTGGTAAATACTGCCGGCGGCGCAAGCTGGGTAAGTCTTCATCATGGCGGTGGAGTAGGTATGGGCTATAGTATTCATGCAGGGATGGTAATTGTAGCCGATGGTACAGAAGAGGCGGCAGCAAGACTAAGCCGTGTACTGCGTAACGACCCGGGTATGGGGGTAATCAGGCATGCAGATGCAGGCTACGATGTAGCCAAAGATTATGCAAGAAAATATAAGCTGGATATTAAAGAGAGACTGAAATAGAAAACAAAATTATTATTCTCGAAAAGATTTTTTTCTTTAAAATGAATCACCGGGGTTTATAAAAATTTGCAACAGTTACAAAGCAAAGTTAAAAAGGAGCAGTAATTTAAAACAGCTCCTTTTTAATTATTATTCAAAAAGATTTAATCTTTATGTTCCAGTAATTTAAAAAACTGATCAAGCTGGGGTAAAATTACAATTCTTGTTCTACGGTTAGCAGCCCTGCCTTCTGCTGTAGTGTTATCTGCAATAGGCTTATATTCGCTGCGTCCGGCTGCAGCCATGTGGCTTGGGTCGAGGCCGTATTGATTTTGCAACACTCTTACTACTGCTGTGGCACGTTTTACACTTAGGTCCCAATTGTCTTTCAAAAATGCATTTCCTTTGTAGGCCACATTATCTGTATGGCCTTCTACCATAAATTCTATGTCTGGTTGATTTTTTAAAACCTGGGCTACTTTACCAAGTACTGTTTTTGCATTTTCAGTAATGTCATAGCTGCCGCTTTTAAATAACAATTTATCTGAAATATCAATATATACAACCCCCTTATCCACTTTAATATTAATGTCCTTGTCATCAAGGTTGCCAATAGCGCCTTTTAGGTTCATTACTAAATTCATATTTAATGAATCTTTTCTTGCCATGGCAGTTTGTAAATTTTGTATGTATGCATCTTTAGCTCCAATATTATCCAAAGATTTTTTGATACTTTCTGCCTGTGAACTTGAAATAACAGAGAGGTTTTCTAATTGCTTTAATGCCTGTGAATTGTTATCTTTTAAAAATTCATTTTGTTTTTTAAGATTGTCTAACTCTGCCATTAGTTCATTCTTTTTTCTTGCATTTTCATCAGATAGATCATTACAGTTTTTTAGGTCGGCCTGTAATTTGTCATATTGAGTTTGCAGGGTTACATATCGTACCTTTTCTGATTTCATTGCTTTTTTGCTAACACAAGAGCTTAGAACAATGGAAAAGCCAAAAATGGGAAGTAGAAAAAATTTGTAGTTCATCATTTTATAAATTTTATTAGGAAAAAATATTAGATAAGTTTAAATAACAATCTGATTAAATACTGTAAGATTGTAAACTTACTTTGTACAATAGGCAAATATCATTCCTAAAGTGATTTACAGCAGTCAATTTCTCTCATTTTTTTACTATTACTATGTTATTTTTCATATTCACTAAGTTTATAAATATTAAAAATAAAATATTATTGTTTTTAAAAACTCCGGATATTTTTCTCTCCTTTTATCATCCTGATAAAGAATTTATTTAATAAGTATTTTAAAACTAATTTTGTATTTCTATCAGCCGGCTATCGTACCGTATTAAATGCGGTAAGGAAAGTCCGGACAGCAAAGAGCAACACACCGGTTAACAGCCGGCCCCCGCTTAAAAGCGGGGAGAGACAGTGCCACAGAAAATAACTATCCCGGCTTGCCGGGGCAAAGGTGAAAACGTGAGGTAAGAGCTCACGACAAATATTGGTAACAATATTTGTGGGTAAACCTTGTGTGCTGTAATGCCATGTAAACCCGGTGTCTTCGAAAGAAGAAATAAATGGCTCGTTTATTATTTTTGATTTTTTCAGAAATAACCGGAAGGGTAGGCAGCAAGATTGCAACAGTAATGTTGCAGCCAGATAAATGATAGCCTCCCGGCTTGCCGGGAACAGAATCCGGCTTATGGCTGATAGATTTTTTAGCTTTATTTAATTAATGATTTTATCAATCATTTACAGGATTTGGTATTTTTATTTCAAACCATTATTCCTTTTAGGTTATTCTTTATTTACTTTTTGTCTTGATACAAAAAGTAACAAAAAAATCAAGGCTGCATAAAAAAAGCTAAAAATTTGTATGTCCGCCTAAAATAAAATTAGTTCAGACCATAGACCATGTCCCAGCTATAGTGCGACTTACCAACTACCTGCAACATTCAGCTTTTTCAGCATTAATTTTATTTCTTAACGGCTGCCATTCAAATTTTCTTAACGCTTTTTTTATGAGGCCGAAGACCTAAGCCTCTCAAATTCTTTTTTCTCTCATTCTACATAATCCTAATCAAAAATAATTTTTAAAAATACTGTCTTTTATTGCAGGCCAGTCTTGAATGATAAAACTATAATAAATCGAATCTCTTAAGCTGCCATCAGGATTAATCATGTGATTTCTAAAAATACCTTCTTTTACAGCGCCAATTTGTTCCATAGCCTTTTGAGAGCGCATATTTAGCAGGCTTGTTTTTAATTCTATCCTGTTCAATTCAAGGGTTTCAAAGCCCCATCTTAGTAATAAAAATTTGCAATTTCTATTCAACCCTGTTCGTTGAAAAGACGGGCCGTACCAGGTCCAGCCAATTTCGAGCCTTTTATGTTCCGGCACAATATTGCCTAACCTTGTGCTGCCGGCATATTTACTTACACGTTTGTCGAATATTGCATAAGGGCAACTTCGCTTATGTAATTTATCAGTAAGGGCAATATCAAAATACTTTCTAAAATCGTCTTTTTGCTTTACGCTAAAAGTAGAGAGGGTCCACAGTTCTTCATGCTTAGCTTGCTCCCACAGTGGTTCAAAATGATTTTCATTGAGCGGCTCTAACCGGGCTATATCATTTTCTAAAACAATCTCACGCTGTAAAAAATTGTTCATCTGTTTTTTTAGTTTTCTTTTTTCTTTAATAATCCTGCTACTACTTTATCTATCGGAAGTGTAACAGATGCTTCATTAAAATCGTCCCAGTCAATAAATCTAAAAGTTTCCGTTTCGCCGGTTTGCTGGTACAGGCGCATTTGCTCATCATCAAAATCAAATGGTTTTGTTTTGATAGCAGCAGTAATATCCTCCAAAGCTTTTACATAATAATAAATAGAAATAATTTGATGCTCAGG
The DNA here is from genome assembly GCA_018268135.1 of Bacteroidota bacterium. Lineage (GTDB taxonomy): Bacteria > Bacteroidota > Bacteroidia > Chitinophagales > Chitinophagaceae > Ferruginibacter. Next base: position 33,753 of record JAFDXD010000135.1, on the reverse strand, counting down.
ATTAAAAGCGCTTTGCTGAAAAAAATCTGTGCTGTATAAATGTGCGGTTACATCAATTTTCAAATTCATCTCTTCCATAAATTCTCTTTTGAGGCAATCAATAGTGCCTTCGCCAAATTCTAAACCGCCCCCACAAAATTTTGTAATGTATTGCCCTCGTATCAATTCATCACTTACCAATACCTGATTTTTGGAGTTTATTAAAATACCATACACTCTAATGTTAAACATATTATTTAAATTTCTACTTCGCCTTTAAATGTAAGAACGGCAGGCCCGCAAAGCCAGATGTTTTCAAAATGCGTATCATCTTTTTTGGTAAATTCTACACTCAGGTTGCCACCGTTAGTTTGCACTTCTATATGATTAAACCCCCTGTGATTATGGGCGCTTACCAAAGCAGCTGCTGTAACTCCGGTGCCACAACTATACGTTTCATCTTCCACACCCCGTTCGTAAGTACGTACATAAATAGAATCTTCGCCGGTGGGCTCCAAAAAATTTACATTGATACCTTTTTCGGCAAAAGCTTTGCTATTGCGTATTTCTCTGCCGCTATTTACTACATCTATTCGATGAATGTCGGTAACAAATTTTATATAATGCGGCGAGCCTGTATTGAGCACCGAATAGGTCAAATGTTCTTCTACATTATTTACATCTTTCATTTTCAAACGCACAGTGCCATCATTTTCAATTTCGGCTTCGTGAGGCCCATCTGATGCAATAAATTTATAAGTGGGGGCATGTATTCCCATTGTAGATGCAAATTTTACCAGACACCTGCCGCCGTTGCCACACATTGAGCTGGTATTGCCATCTGCATTATAATAAATCATTTCAAAATGGTAGCCTTCTTTTTTACTGAGGAGCATTAGGCCATCGGCGCCAATGCCAAACCTTCTGTCGCAAAGATGCTTTACCTGCCTGTTGCTGATATTATTGAGGGCGCCATCTCTGTTGTCAAAAATGATAAAATCGTTTCCGGTGCCCTGGTATTTATAAAATATATGTGTCATTATAAATTTTTAGAAATGGTTTCTAAAGTTTTAATAATTAATTTTTCTACAGCAGCTGTGCCGTCTTTGCTAAATTCTTTTGAAATACGGTTTGCTACAATGGTACTTAAGGATAAGCAATGGTGGCCTAAAATTTTTCCCATGCCATAAATTGCTGAGGTTTCCATTTCAAAATTACTAATACGGTGATTGCCAAAATTGAAGGTAGTAAGCCTGTCTATTAAATGAGGATGTGTAAGCCCCATACGCAATACACGCCCCTGCGGACCATAAAAACCCGGGCAGGTAACTGTAATGCCATGATGAAAACCTTCTACAAAATTTTTTAAAACTGATACACTTGCACCGGTTATGTATGGCGATGAAATGCCCTGATGCAATTGGGTATGTGTGTCAAATGCCTGTAATATTTGCTTTTCTTCATCATTGTTGCTGTGCTGGTAAAAATTTAAAAGGTTGTCGAGCCCGAGGCCATGGGTGCTTGCTACAAAACTATCTACCGGTATTTCTTTTTGTAAAGAACCGGTAGTGCCCACCCTTATGATGGTTAAAGATTGAAGTTTTTCTTTGATGGTTCTTGTAGCAAAATCAATATTTACCAAAGCATCCAGTTCATTTAATACAATATCAATATTGTCTGGCCCAATGCCGGTGCTGGTTACCGATATTCTTTTTTTACCAATATATCCGGTATGTGTAATAAATTCTCTGTGATTGTTTTTATATTCAATTTGATCAAAATGTTTGCTCACTTCTTTTACACGATCGGGGTCGCCTACGGTGATGATGGTATCTGCAATTTCTTCGGGCCTGCAGTTGATATGATAAATGGCTCCACGATTGTTGATAATTAATTCAGAAGGTTCTATACTATTCATTTTTTACTTTTTTAAATTTTAAATAAAGAAAAAACCGGCAACTGATTTTTTTGAAATTATGGTTAAAAATACCCTATTTTTGCAACACTAAAAATCAACCTTTATTAGAGGTTGATTTTTTAATGATAAATGGTCCTGTGGCCGAGTGGCTAGGCAAAGCTCTGCAAAAGCTTCTACACCAGTTCGAATCTGGTCGGGACCTCTAAAAAAACTTGCCCCGCAGTTGATTTCGGGGCTTTTTTATTATAGTATTTATGTTGAGCAAAATATTACATTATGCAGGCATTGCAGCTTGTTTGCTATTATTGGCAGCTTGTTTTATGCCCTGGGTGCATTATAACAATGTTAATTTAACTTTTAATGGCTTTAATGTAACCCCATTTCCTACGGGAAATTATTATGGCAAGTCTGGGTACGCTATTAGTTTTCTTAGCTTTTTATTACTGCTTGGTATGCTTAGTAAAAAAATATGGGCAAAGAGAGTCAATCTTTTTGTTGCGGCAGTATTGGCCGCTTATGGTATTCGTACTTACATCATATTTACCAGCGCATTATTTGAAAACGAATTAATAAAATACCCGGCTATACACTTAGTGGCCATATTACCCTTTGTAATATTAGCCGCATCAATTTTTCCGAACCTGGATAAAAAACAGGAACAGGAATAATTTATTTTTTTGCATTGCCTCCCCAGGTATCCTTCAAGGTAACAGTTCGGTTAAATACCAGTTTATCGGCTGTAGATTCTTTATCAACACAAAAATAACCTTTGCGTAAAAATTGATAACGCTTATCAATAGACGCAGACAGGAGCGATGGCTCAATGTAGGCTTTAATGATTTGTAAAGAGCCGGGGTTTATATAATCTTTAAAATCGCCTTCTTCATTTGAAGGGTTTTCTACTTTAAAAAGCCTGTCGTATAAGCGCACTTCTGCAGTGGCTGCATGTGCTACCGATACCCAATGAATAGTGCCTTTTACTGTGAGGCCACTATGGTCGCCACCGCTTTTACTATCGGGGTGATAAGTACAATATATTGTTGTGATATTTCCATGTGCATCTTTATCAAAACCGGTGCAGGTAACAATGTAAGCGCTTTTGAGCCTTACGCTTGCACCGGGTGCTAATCTAAACCATTTTTTTATGGGTACTTCCAAAAAATCTTCTCTTTCTATCCAAAGTTCTTTGCTAAAAGGCACTGTTCTTTTGCCCTGCATTTCATCCGGGCCATTTTCGCTCAAAAGCTCTTCAGTAGCATTTTCAGGGTAATTGGTAATGACTAATTTTATAGGGTCTAAAACTGCCATGGCACGCAAGGCGGTATTATTGAGATCTTCACGCAGGCAAAATTCCAGTAAGCTAAAATCGGTAACATTGTCTCTTTTTGCAATGCCGATGGTATCGCAAAATTTGCGGATGCTACTGGCGGTAAAGCCCCTTCGTCTCATGCCACTTATGGTGGGCATACGAGGGTCGTCCCAGCCATTTACATGTTTTTCATTTACCAGTTGCAGCAGTTTTCGTTTACTCATTACCGTATAGCTAAGGTTGCGGCGGGCAAACTCGTATTGATGCGATGGGTAAATTTCTAATTTTTCTATAAACCAATCGTATAGCTCCCTGTGAGGTATAAATTCTAAAGTACAAATAGAGTGGGTGATATGTTCGATAGAATCACTTTGGCCGTGGGCAAAATCGTACATGGGATATATGCACCACTTATTGCCAGTGCGGTGATGATGGGCATGTTTGATGCGGTATATCAGAGGGTCTCGCATGAGCATGTTGGTATGCGCCATATCAATTTTTGCTCTTAGCGTTTTACTGCCATCTTCAAACTCGCCGGCTTTCATTTTTTCAAACAGGGAAAGGTTTTCGGCTACTGTGCGATTGCGGTAAGGGCTGTCTTTACCGGGCTGGGTAGGGGTGCCTTTATATGTTGCAATTTCTTCTGAGGTTAAATCATCTACATAAGCAAGGCCTTTATTAATAAGTTGTACGGCATAGTTATATAATTCATCAAAATAGTCGGAGGCGTACAGTTCGTTTTTCCACTCAAAGCCCAGCCATTTTATATCTTCCTTTATACTTTCTACATACTCTGTATCTTCTGTAATGGGGTTGGTATCGTCAAAGCGCAGGTTGGTATAGCCCGGGTATTTTTTTGTAAGGCCAAAGTTGAGGCAGATGCTGGTAGCATGCCCCATGTGCAGGTATCCATTAGGCTCCGGCGGAAAACGGGTAACGATGGTTTTATATTTTCCTGAGGCTATTCCTTCTTCAATAATTTCTTCAATAAAATTGAGGCTTTTTTCTTCGCTCATAACATTTTTTGTGCCTGCAAATTTAGGCTATTTTATTGGGTTGCTAAAGGCTGTTAGCATTTGGTTTTTTATGCTACTTATTTATTGCAGTGTGAAGTATTTAATAAATAGGGGTATGTTAAATGTTGCCATGAAAATATGCTGACGAGATAAATAGCCCTGATTGGAGCCGGTACCCCGGTGAGGGCTTGTGTGCAGGCTTTGTGCCGGAGTAAAGGCGTAAAGCAGGCTTGCAGCTTTATTGAAAAACTTTTGCCGGCGCTTCTACCCCTCTATAAAAAAATATTATGCTACGCCCATCCGTTTTAAGTGCATGGCATGAGATAGAACAGCATGACGCATTTTTTTAAACTCAATGTATTTTACATTAAATTCTGCACAGGTAGATTTGATAATTTTGCTGATGGCAGGGTAGTGCACATGCGAAATTTTTGGAAAGAGATGATGCTCTATTTGAAAATTAAGACCGCCTACGAGCCATGAGATGAGTTTATTTTTGGTGGCAAAATTTGCTGTGGTTTCTATTTGATGTATGGCCCATTCATTTTCAATATTGTTGGTGTTGGCCATTGCTATTGGAAAGGCTGTATCTTCTACCGTATGCGCCAACTGAAATACTACGCTCAATACAAAACCTGCAAACATGGTAATGATAAGAAAGCCTACCAGCCAACTTGTAAAACCTACCATGTAAATTGGTAATACAATCATCATAAAATAGTACCCTACTTTAGCTATCCAAAATGCTATATGATTGAAGATGCTTAATTTTTTGATTGTTACAATGCCTACTTTCTTTTTAAAATATTTTGTATAATCTGTAGCAAATACCCAAATGATGAGCAGCATGGTATAAAGTAGCCACACATAAATATGTTGGTAGCGGTGTATTAAATATTTTTTTTGTGTGGGGCACATGCGTAGCATTGGTTTTATTTCAATATCATCATCTACGCCATCAATATTGGTATAAGTGTGGTGTACAATATTGTGTTTATTGTTCCACATAAGGGCGCTTGCGCCAAGGCCATTTACAGAAAATGCGGCTATATAATTCCAAAATTTGCTGTTGCTAAAACTACCGTGGCCTCCATCATGCATTACATTGAAACCAATGGCAGCAGTAAGGCCGCCCATCATTACACATTCTGCAATGCCTACCCAAATGCCGGGTGTAAAAAATACTACATGCACATACAATGCAATGTAAAGCGCCCATAGCAGGCCTGCTTTAAAATAGAGTGAAAAATTGCCGGTACTGGCTTTATTGTTTTCAATAAAATAATTGTTTACTCTTTTTTTGAGCTCCTGGTGAAAATTAGAACCATGAATGTTTCTAAACTTTGGAGTTACTGATGATGTACCCATTTTAATTTTTTTTACGTAATATTTTGAATAAAGGCATCTGTTGATTTGATGCCAATCATTTTTTCTGAAATAAAGCCTTCTGCATATTTTACACCTATCATTTTTCCAAACATTTTAGAGCGATAAATTACGCTGTCTAAAAAATCGGGTGTGGAAATATATGTTTGCGGCCCACTTGTATCTTCCGGATTGTGAAACTGTGTGCCATAAGCTTTTATGGATTCCAGCTTATCCTCAAATACATTGCTGATATCTATTACAAAATTTGGTTGTATAAACCTATCTTGTATGTATTGAAATACATATTTAGTTTTCCAAGGTAGTTGTACCTTTTCGTCGCTTAATGTTTCTATTTTTACTAATCCTGCCAAAAATGCCGCATCTGCTACCAGTCTCGAGCTTCTGCCATGATCGGGATGCCTGTCTTCGGGAGCATTGCAAAATATTATCTCCGGCCGATATTTTCTGATGGCTGTTATTACTTTTAGCTGATCTTCTTTTTCATTTTTAAAAAAACCGTCAGCAAGCCCAAGGTTTTCCCTGATATCTACTTTTAAAATGGCTGCTGCTGCTGTTGCTTCTTTAAGCCTTATTTCTGCTGAGCCCCTTGTGCCTAATTCGCCTTGTGTGAGGTCGATAATTCCGGTTTTTTTGCCCTGTAGTTTTTCTACCAGCAGCGCCCCTGCACAACTCAATTCCACATCATCAGGATGCACCCCAAAAGCCAAAACATCTAACTTCATAAAAGCGTGTGGTAATTTGTGCGCAAGGTACAATAAAAATACGGGTTTTGAGCATAATTGAACAGTTATCTCGTAAGGGATTATGCACCTGTGTGGATAATGAATGATTTACAGAGTTTTTGATTTTGCAATATCTCTAAAACCATACATACGTTGCACTTCCATCACAAATTTTTCGATGAGGGCATCTTCATTTTTTGCATCATAAGGCTGCTTTAAATTACTGTTAAAAAAGAAAGCAACTGTTTGATAAAAACGTGCAGTAAATCCGCCTCTGTAATCCTTAATGATTTCATAGCAGTTGTTGCCTGTTTCCCGATTGATGAGTTTCATTAATACTTTGCCCTGATAAATAGATAAGTTGGTGAGTGGCTCGGTAAATTCTTTTTTTAACTCTGCTTCCCTGGTTTTGATGTATTTTTTTCTGTCGGACTCTTCGGGTATTTTTAGCAATTGTGTATTGATATCATTCATAATGGAGCCTGCACGCCGGGCATAAGGGTAGGTTACATACACTGCATTGCGTAAGCGGTTGTACTTTGCCAATGCACTTAACTGCGCCTCGTTAGGATGGGCATATAAATAAACATTATCGAGTGTTTTGGCTTCAATAGTGTCGCCATTGTAAATAACAGCTTCACGCAATAGACTATCGTTGATGATGATAGCGGTTTGTGCACACAATGTAGCCGGCATTATATAAAGAAAGCTAATGCCGATGAGGAAACAATAGATTTTTTTTTGGTGCAACAAATACATAAGTACAAAATTATACTAAGGCTCTATGGTTTAATACTAATAGACTTGAAAAGTAACCTTAAAGTTGCATGAAGGTCTATTGGTTAGCCAGTAAAAACATATAGAATAACGCTATTGTTACAAATACAAGTATGGCAATAGATTGTGTTTTAGAAAAATTTCCTCTTTTAATCATACTCATTACGAGGCCTACGGCCATAATAATTAGCCCCAACCATACCAGGTTGATATAAGGAAAAACATAGGCTTTTACGGTAACAAAATCTATGAGTTTGTCTGACTCTTTTACACCTATTTTAATTTTATGAGTATCTGTAACGCCACTAAACCTTACATACAGGTTTTGAGCAAAAACGGTGTCATCTACCTGGCTGATACCGAGGCTATCTACCAATATTAAAGGCTTGGCTTTGTAATGCATACTGTCTTTACTAATTACAGTAATATCTGCCTGCAGGGCAATGGCAGCCTTATCATAGTCAAATTTTGATTGAGAAGGGTTCTTTTCTACTTTATTTAAAATGAGCATTCCATTACTGTAAAACGTAGTATCTCCTTCATTTAACTCTCTCACTTTAAATGTGCTGGTGTCAGTATTTGAATTTTTATTTAAAGCAAAAGTAACATAGGTAAAAATATCTTTAGTAAGATAAGCCTTGGTATCGGGGTTGCTACTCATGTTGTTATCTTTCATTATATACACATCCGGTTGTAGTACAAATGATTCGGTAATTTTTTGAGTAGTCGGGTTTTTTCTTTCAAAATGCAGTTCATAAAAGTTACGTCCTTTTTCATGACCTGCAGAGTCTTTGATGTAGGTTACCTGGTAATCGGCCATTTTTGTAGGAAGCTCACGAATAAGTGTGAGGTTTTCTTTAGGATCATCATCCTGCTTTGTCATGGGGTCTTTGCTGGCTGGTAAGTTGATACCATTTACCATGCTGCTGCTAATTACCTCCTTGTTTCCGGCAGAAATGAGCATACCCACTATCATAAGAGCAAAACCTGCGTGTGCTACCGAGCCTCCGGCATTTACAAATTTGCCTTTTAGTATTTTAAAAATATAAAATGCATTAGCTACCACTGCATAGATACAGGCAAAGGAGGCTAAATAAATTGCGCCTAAGAAGCCGACGCCATGTTTCCAAAATGTATAGGGGTATAGTACAGCTAATAGTAAAGCCAAAGCAGCTGCAATAGCGGTGGGCCATACAATATTTTTTAGCAGGTATGCTTTACCGGTAGTTTTGTATTTAAAATATTGGGTAATGGCGGTAAGCACACCTACAATGATGGCTACCAGTACCACTATTTTGTTGTATGAAAATTCTACATCTTCAGGCGGGGCAATATGGGTATTAAATATTTTATTATAAACCGGCACAGAGGTTTTTGCACTGATAAATAGGGCTGTGAGAAAAATAACAAGGGAGCCGATAAACATCCAAAACTCCCGTGAGTTGGTATTTTCTTCAGTGTGGATAGCAGGTATTTTTTTATAATGAAAAAATAAGAGACTTAAACCCGACACGGCAAAAAATAATAAAAACAGAAGTATCATTAAATTAATGGCCTTGCCTGCCTCTGTAAATGCATGTACCGAAGTATCGCCCAATATACCGGTACGGGTGAGATAGGTAGAGTATAAAATGAAAATAAAGGCAAGCATAGCAAATAAATAACTTGCCCGCAGAGAATGCCCTGTAGCCTTATATACTACCATGGTGTGTAAACCTGCTATTAGTATCAGCCAGGGAACAAACGATGCATTTTCTACTGGATCCCAGGCCCAGTATCCGCCAAAGTTTAAAGATTCGTATGCCCATTTGCCCCCCATCATAATACCAACACCTAATACGGTTGCACTCATTAATGCCCAGGGCAAAAGTGGTTTTATCCAATCGCCATATCGCTTAGTTTGCAACCCTGCGTACGCATAGGCAAAGGGTACAACGGTACTGGCAAAGCCTAAAAACAATACTGGTGGATGAATTACCATCCAATAATTGCGAAGCAAAACATTAAGCCCAATACCATCTTTTATAAAACTTAAATAATTGGGTTGCGAAAAAATAGGTCCTGCAATTTCATTTCGGGTTAATGTAAAAGGGCTATTACCAATTCGTATATCAAAAAAATAAATGCCCAATATCATCATTAATAAAAAAAACTGAGCAAGACTTATCACCGACATTACCGGGGCTTCCCATTCCTTGCTTTTAAATATAAGGATGATGCCAATTACGCTTTGCCAAATTGTCCAAAGTAAAAAACTACCTTCCTGTCCTTCCCAAATACAGGCCAGCAGATATTTATACTCAAGCTCCTGCGATGTATGCTTGTAGGCATACATGTACTCGTAATAATGATGAGAGCATATATAAAAAATGGTACTAAAAACAATGATAACGCCAATTACCTGAATAAAAAACGCCATACGGGCAAAACGAAGCCAACTTTGCTTTTGCAGAGGATCTTGTTGACGGCTTGCCGTAAAAAAAGAAATGGTAGCAATGAGCGCAGCTATAAAAGATAAGATTACAAAAAAATGGCCTAATTGGCCGGGGAATAAATGTTCGCCTTCAAATTTCATCATGACACAGTTAGGTTTGCAAAAAGATTAATTAGTAGATGAGGTGGCTTGTTGCTCCTGAACTGTTTTTTCAAGTTGCTCTTTATCATCTTTGTATTTGCTGGGGCATTTTAATAAAATATCGCTACATTCAAAATGGTCGCTTTGCATTTTTCCTTTCATCACTATGCGTTCACTTTTTTCCAGGTCGTTTGGTTTACTATTGCGGTACACTACTTTAGTTTGACCACCAAGGCTGTCAATTGCATAAAAAGATAAATAATTGGGATTATTGATTGGGTCGTATTGAATGGGCTTGGTTTTATCGAGCTTTGCAATCAGGTGCACAAACTTGCCTTCTTTTTGCCTGGCAGAGCTTACCGTATCATAGGTAGAGAAATCTGCTGAATAGGCTAATAAGCACCCAATAAGTACTGCAATTCCGATTAAAATAATGATGTGAGATTTTTTCATGTTATTTATTTAGAAGGCAACTGTTTGGCAAGTGGCCGGTATAACTACATATCGTATTTAATGAACGTGCAAAATTACTTAAAAACAGCTATTTACATGCTAAATATTTAATAAATTTCACTTTGCGTAAATGATGATATATATCATAAAAATGTGCGTTTATAGCTATATGATTTTATTGGAATATATGTGAAATATTTGCCTACTTTCCTTTTAATTTTTTCTTTTTCGGGGTATGTAACTGGATAGTCTTTATTTAAAATTAGTAATATATTTTTCATGACAGGGAGAAGTAAATAATGCATTGAATTGATCATTGTACAAGAATGTGCTTAGCATTTTAACATACTTAACTAGTATCACTTCAAATAGAAAAACTAAAGTTAAGTAATGCAATTATGCCTGGCATGAACCTTATTCATGTTGAAATTTTATTTTGAGAAATGAGTTTTTTTCGTAAGTATAAATGCGGCTACTTTCGGGTAGCCTTTACTTTGGCTTTGTACATTTTCTGTATTTTTATTCTTTATTTAAATAGTGTAAAGGCTAAAAATTTTTTTGAAATCTCAAAGAATGTTTATGCCTAATTGGTTTTGTTTGTTTCCCGGTTTACTAAATAACAAAAAATATTTAAATGAATTTATTTAGAAATCATTGGTACGACATTGGTGGAATTCTTGCAATATTTACACTTATTTATTTGTATTTCTTTTATACAAATTTATCTGGGTACAAAATATTAATGTGGCTAAGTTTAGTGTCTCTTTTTTTGCATCAATTAGAAGAATACAGGATAGTAGGCACTTTTCCGGGAATGATTAACAGGGTAATTTTTAAAAGTAATATTCCCAATAGGTATCCATTAAATAGTAATACCTCTTTAATTATAAATGTATGGATGGGATGGACGCTTTATTTATTTGCCGCTTTAGCCGGGGAGCAATTGGTATGGTTAGGCATGGCAACTATCCTGGTTTCGTTGGGAAATGTAATAGCGCATATTTTTATATTTAACATTAAAGGCAAAACATTTTACAACGCTGGTATGGCCACAAGCTTGCTATTTTTTATTCCCTGTATTTACTTTTTCTTTAAAATAATACAGGAAGGCAAAATGGCCACTACCACAGATTATATAATTGGTATTTTGCTCGGGCTCATTATTAATGTATTGGGTATTGTAAAATTAATTAGCTGGTTAGCTAACAAAGATTCTACATTTGTTTTTAGAGACAATCAACTATTAAAAGTAGACCGAAAAAATGTACATGGGCTTAATAAATAACTAAAGTGCAGCCTTACTTTTTTCCTTGAAAAAATAGAGTAGGGCGCTGACATCATTTTGCTAAAGTGCTTTTTGTAAAACAGCGTCTTTATTTTCTAAAAGCGAATAGCCCATAATGCTTTCATCAACTTTTCGTGCACATTCTCTTCCTTCGCTAATAGCCCATACTACCAATGATTGGCCACGCCTTGCATCGCCTGCTGCAAACACACGAGGGATAGAGGTACTGTAATCTTTTTCTGTAGCCATTACATTTCCTCTTTCATCTAAAGCAATATCAAGTTCATTGAGTATGCCTTCTTTTTGCGGATGCAAAAAACCCATTGCCAGCAGGGCAAGTTCACAATTAATAATTTCTTCGCTGCCGGGTATTTCTGTAAAGCCTGCCGGGCCACCGGTTGGCGGGGTTTTCCATTCAAGCGATACAATTTTCAGTGCTTTTAAATTTCCCTTATCATCGCCCATAAATTCTTTAGTAGCAATGGCCCATTTTCTGTCGCCTCCTTCTTCATGCGAAGAAGAAGTTTTTAATATCATTGGATAACTTGGCCAGGGCATTTGTGCTGTTCTGCTTTCGGGTGGTTTTGGCAATAATTCAAATTGGGTAACCGAAGCTGCTTTCTGACGATGAGACGTGCCTACACAATCGCTGCCGGTATCTCCACCGCCAATTACTACCACATTTTTATTGGTTGCAAGTATATCCTGATTTAAAATATTGCTTTCGATAGATGCATTGGCAAAAGGGTCTTTTGCGGCATTTCTTTTATTTTGCTGTTTTAAAAACTGCATGGCAAAATGTACCCCATTTAAATTTCTGCCTGGAATGTTTAAATCTCTTGGTACGGTAGAGCCAATGGTTAATACAATAGCATGATACTCTCTCAGCAAATCGTTGATACTGATATTTACTCCCACATTTGCATGGTATTTAAACACAATACCTTCTTGCTCCATGATGCTGATACGCCTGTCGATCACCCATTTTTCTAATTTAAAATCGGGTATGCCATACCGTAAGAGGCCACCTGCTGCATCATCTTTTTCAAACACTGTTACCCAATGCCCCGCTGCATTTAATTGGGCTGCGGCGGCTAAGCCTGCCGGCCCACTCCCTACGATGGCTACTTTTTTACCGGTGCGTACATTGCAAATATTTGGTTGTACAAATCCTTTTTCAAACGCTATTTCAATTATATGTTTCTCTATTTCCTCTATCACCACAGCAGGTTGGTTTATGCCGAGTACACAGGCGCTTTCGCATGGCGCCGGGCAAATGCGGCCGGTAAATTCCGGAAAATTATTGGTAGAAGTGAGGATATCATAAGCCAGCTTCCATTCTTGCTTATACACAGCATCATTAAACTCTGGAATTACATTTCCGAGAGGGCAGCCATTGTGGCAAAAGGGTACACCACAATCCATACAGCGGCTGCTTTGCTCTGTCAATTTCTGTTCGGGATATAGATTTACAAATTCTTTGTAATCATTCAAACGCTCTGCCACCGGGCGTTTGGTTGGTAATTCTCTTGTAAATTCTTTAAAGCCTGTTGGTTTGCCCATTGTATTAATTATGTTGTATTAATTTTTCAATTTTTTATTTGCTTCTGCTGTTTTTTCAGATATGCTTCACCGTTATAGCTGCCTCAATTTTTATTTTGTACTTTGATAATCTTAGCTATTTTTTATAAAACTGTTTTTAGTTTTATTTTTCTGCATTTATTTTAGCCTGTTTATCCTGCAACACTTTTTTATAATCTTTTGGAAACACTTTTACAAAATGCAGTAATTGATTTTCAAAATCGTCAAGTACAAATTTTGCAACGCTGCTGTTGGTGTATTGCTGGTGTTTTTGCAGCATGGAAAATAACTCTTTAGCATCCTCATTATTTATGGGGTCGAGGTCCACCATTTCTTTATTGCAATTTTGCTCTAAATGTCCGTTAACATCATAGCAATAGGCAATGCCGCCACTCATACCTGCTGCAAAATTGCGGCCTGTATCACCTAATATTGCCACTCTTCCTCCGGTCATGTATTCACATCCATGGTCGCCAATACCCTCTACCACCACGTTAGCGCCAGAGTTGCGAACAGCAAAACGCTCGCCTGCTTTTCCTCTTATAAATGCATCGCCAGCAGTAGCTCCATAAAAAGCTACATTACCAATGATATTGTTTTCTTCAGGTACAAAATTTGATTTTTTGGGAGGGTAAATAATGAGCTTTGCCCCACTTAGCCCTTTGCCAAAATAATCGTTGGCAGCCCCTTCCAACTCCATGGTAATGCCTTTGGTAGCAAAGGCTGCAAAACTTTGGCCTGCTATACCATTAAATTTTAACTGTATTGTATCTTCAGGCAGCCCGGCAGCTTTGTATTTTTTTGTAACCTCATTGCTTAGTATTGTACCAATAGTGCGGTCAGTATTTTTTACTTCAAAAACTGCTTCAATTTTTTGTGCATTTTCCAAAGCATTTTTAGAGGCTTCTATTATTTTCCAATCTAATACATTTTGCAAGCCATGATCCTGCGTTTCAGAATTGTACATACTGGTATAAGCAGATACAGGCTCTTTAAATAAAATGGGTGAAAGGTCCAGTTTACTATATTTCCAATGGTCTATATGATGCTTCATTTCTAAATCCTGCACCTGGCCTATCATTTCATTTACAGTTTTATATCCAAGTTCTGCCATTATTTCTCTCAACTCTTGTACTATAAATCTAAAAAAGTTCACAACATGATCTGGATTGCCGGTAAATTGTTTTCTTAAATCCTGGTCTTGCGTAGCCACACCTACCGGGCAGGTATTTAAGTGGCATTTGCGCATCATAATACATCCTTCTACCACAAGGGCGGCAGTTGCTACGCCCCATTCTTCAGCGCCAAGCAGGGCAGCCACTGCAATATCACGGCCGGTTTTCATTTGCCCATCGGCTTGCAATACTACCCGGCTTCTTAATTTATTTTTCAATAAAGTTTGCTGTGCTTCTGCCAGGCCAAGCTCCCAGGGTAATCCTGCGTGGCGAATACTTGACAGGGGAGAGGCGCCGGTACCTCCATCATGGCCTGCAATTAAAATAACATCGGCTTTTGCTTTAGCTACTCCGGCAGCAATAGTGCCCACGCCTGCTTTGCTTACCAATTTTACATTTATTCTTGCGGCACGGTTTGCATTTTTAAGATCAAAAATTAATTGTGCCAAATCTTCAATAGAATAAATATCGTGATGAGGCGGCGGAGAAATTAATCCTACACCCGGTGTGGAGTGCCTTGTTCTTCCAATCCAGTCATCTACTTTATATCCCGGCAATTGCCCGCCCTCACCGGGTTTGGCGCCTTGAGCCATTTTAATTTGTATTTCATCTGCTTCTGATAAATATAAACTGGTTACCCCAAATCTTGCACTAGCTACCTGTTTGATAGAACTTCGCATACTGTCACCGTTAGGCAGAGGATTGTAACGGGTTTCATCTTCTCCTCCTTCGCCGGTATTGCTTTTTCCTCCAAGCCTGTTCATGGCAATTGCTAATGTGGTATGGGCTTCCCATGATATGGAACCAAATGACATGGCGCCGGTTGCAAATCTTTTATAAATATTTTCGGCAGGCTCTACTTCATCAATAGAAATAGATGGCCTGCTTTTTTTAAATTGAAAAAGACTCCGTAGGGTAGCGGCTTTTTCTGACTGATCATTTATCAGCTTAGAATATTTTTTAAATAAATTGTAATCATTTGTTTTGGTAGAATGTTGCAACAAATGGATGGTTTGCGGATTGAATAAATGAAATTCACCCTTGCGTTTCCATTGGTAAATACCTCCTGCGGGCAATAACTCTACGGGAATACTTTTTTGACTAAATGCAATAGCGTGTTTTGCCAATGCTTCTTTTGCAATTTCATCTAACCCAATGCCTTCAATACGTGAAGTTGCGCCTGTAAAATATTTATCAACTACATCTTTATTGAGGCCAAGAATTTCTAAAATTTGTGCACCCTGGTATGATTGAAGCGTGGATATGCCCATTTTTGAAAACACTTTCAGCAAGCCATCGCCCACAGCTTTTATATAATTTTTTCGTAACTCATAGGCCGTAAAATCAGTTTTTAAAGAGCCATTATATTTTATACTGCGAATGGTAGAGAGCGCCAGGTAAGGATTAATGGCTGTAGCTCCAAATGCAAGCAGGCAGGCAAAATGGTGAACTTCCCACACATCGCCGGCTTCTACAATTATACCCACCTGTCCACGCATACCCTTACGAATAAGATGATGATGTACGGCAGCAGTAGCAAGCAATGTGGGGATAGAAGCATGGTCGCTATCTACTGCCCGGTCGGTTAATACGAGTACTTCATAGCCATCATTTACTGCATCTTCGGCATAGCGGCAAAGCCTGTCGAGGCCACGTTGCAAAGAGCCTGGTTTACCATCTGCTCTAAAATAAGTCTGCAAAGTTTTTGCCTGAAAAATACCGGTATCAATACTTCTTATTTTTTCTAATTTGGTATTGCTGAGGATGGGTTGTTTTAATGCTACATTATGGCAATGCAAGGGCGACTCATCTAAAAGATTACCAATATTACCAACAAAGATGGAGAGGCTCATCACCATTTTTTCTCTGATGGGGTCGATAGGCGGGTTGGTAACCTGTGCAAATAATTGTTTAAAATATGAACTTAAATGCTGTGGCTGATCGCTTAAAATTGCCAAAGGCGTATCGGTGCCCATGGAGCCAATTGGCTCTTTTGCATTTAATGCCATGGGTTTTATAATGCTGTCAATATCTTCTTTAGAATAGCCAAATACTTTTTGATATTTTAAAATAGATTCATCGGACAGATGTGTAAACCCAACCCTTGGTTCTGCCAGGTCTTCCAATCTTATTTTATATTGGTTTAGCCAGTCTGCATAAGGCTTTTGCGAACAAATGGTTTGTTTTAATTCGTCATCACTTATAATACGCCCCTGCTCCATATCTACCACAAACATTTTGCCCGGTTGCAACCTTCCATTTTCTTTTATTAACTCAGGCGCTATGGGAAGTACACCAGCTTCTGAAGCCATGATTACTCTGTCGTCGTGTGTGATGCAATAGCGTGATGGGCGTAATCCATTTCTGTCGAGTGTTGCACCAATTATTTTTCCATCGGTAAATGAAATAGAAGCAGGGCCATCCCAGGGCTCAAGTAATGATGCATGAAATTCGTAAAAAGCTTTTTTTACGGCATCCATTTGTTCATTATCATCCCATGCTTCGGGTATCAGCATCATTAAAACGTGTGGCAGGCTTCTGCCGCAAAGCGTTAATAATTCTATCACATTATCCAGGCAGGCAGAGTCTGATTGTCCATCTGTAATGATGGGTACAATCATGTCCATTTCTTCTTTGGTAAAATAGGGAGATGAAAATGCATGTTGCCCGGTTTTAAACCAGTTTACATTTCCCTGTAAAGTATTTATTTCGCCATTGTGTGCTATAAAACGGAAAGGCTGTGCCAGTTTCCACGATGGAAAAGTGTTGGTTGCAAATCGGGAATGTACCAGACCAAAGGCGCTCACTAATCTTTTATCGCTCAAGTCAGGAAAATAATTTCGTACCTGCGTACTCGTTAGTTGCCCTTTATATACAATTGTTTTATAAGAAAGAGAAGCTATATAAAAACCAATTTCATCTTTTTTAATGGTATTATTGATGGTATGCGAAGCATAATTTCGCAGTACAAATAATTTTCTTTCAAAGGCCTGTGGGTCAGTAATATTGTCTGGCGAAGCTATAAATACATGCTCCATATTGGGCTCCACGCTTAGTGCCGAATCGCCTATATCATCAGTGTTTACAGGCACTTTGCGGTAGGCAAGTACCTGCAGCCCTAATTTTTCGGCAGAGCGGTTAAATATATCCCTACATTCTTCTCTCAGCTTTATTTCTTTTGGAAAAAATACAACCCCAACACCGTATTTACCAAATGATGGCAAATGAACGCCGAGTTTTAAGCACTCATCAAAGAAAAATTCGTGGGGCATTTGTATTAAAATGCCTGCTCCATCTCCTGTATTGTTTTCGCAACCACAGGCGCCACGATGCTCCATATTTTCTAATACGGTGAGGGCATCTGAAATGTGTTGGTGCGATTTTGACCCCCGTACATTGGCAACAAAGCCAATGCCACAAGCATCATGTTCAAATTGGGGTTGGTATAAGCCTTTGTTTTGTAACATGGGATAAACTCTAATTTATTATTTTAAAATACTTAATATAAGCGCTTCAAATTTCTCTACCCGTTCCTCTCAAAATAAGATTTATACTGATAAATATTTTATTAAAATTCTCCTTATTTTACGACCTTCAACGGGGCTAAAATTTGTAAAACCCTTTACTATAAAGGGTTTTAAAGAAAAAATCAATTATGTCAAAAAAAAGGATATAAAAAGATGCCTGACTATACCAAATAGCCAAAAGCATTGTCGCCCTGCTTTAATTCTGTAAAATTAATTTTATACTCCACTAATTTTTTTAAGAGTAAATCGTAATCTTCTTTAGCTTTAAGCTCAATACCAACAAGGGCAGGGCCGGTTTCTTTATTATGCTTTTGCATATATTCAAAACGGGTGATATCATCCGTTTGCCCCAATACATGATTTACAAATTCTTTTAATGCACCCGGGCGCTGAGCAAAGCGTATTAGAAAATAATGTTTTAAACCTTCATACTGCAGGCTGCGTTCTTTTATTTCCTGCATACGGTCAATATCATTATTGCTGCCGCTTACAATACATACTACATTTTTTCCTTTTATTTCTTCAGCATAATCATCCAGTGCAGCAATGGATAAAGCGCCTGCCGGCTCAGCTACAATGGCATCTTCGTTGTATAAATTTAAAATGGTAGAGCATACTTTACCTTCTGCTACCAGGTGCATGTCATCCAACACATCTTTGCAAATAGAGAAGGTGATATCGCCTACTTTTTTTACAGATGCTCCATCTACAAATCTGTCAATACTTTCAAGCTCTACGGGTTTGCCGGCTTTTAATGCCTCAAACATAGAAGGAGCGCCCTCAGGCTCTACTCCAATTATTTTTGTATGAGGAGAAAATGTTTTAAAGTAGGAGCCAATGCCTGCACATAATCCTCCGCCACCAACGGGTATAAATAAATAGTCCACCTGCTGGTGCTCTTCAAATATTTCTACAGCAACGGTGCCCTGGCCTTCAATAATTTTTAAATCATCAAAGGGAGGAATAAAAGTCATGTGATTTTGTTCGGTATATTCTTTTGCCGCAGCGGCGCAATCGTCAAAAGTGTCGCCTACTAATTTTATTTCTATAAAAGAGCCACCAAACATTTTAGTTTGATTAATCTTTTGGTTTGGCGTAATTACCGGCATAAAAACCACTCCCTTACAGTTTAATTTTTTGCAAGAGTATGCAAACCCCTGTGCATGATTACCTGCGCTTGCACATACTACGCCTTTTTGCAATACTTCGTTTGAAATACTACTCATCATATTGTATGCCCCTCTAATTTTATAGGAGCGTACAACCTGCAAATCTTCTCTTTTTAAAAAAATATTGCATTTATACTTTGCCGATAAATGATGATTGAGCTGCAGGGCAGTTTGATACACTACGGGTTTCAGCCTTTTGGCTGCTTCTTCAAAATGGAGCGCCTTTACACTGGTAGCTGATGTATTATTCATTTTATTCTAATTGGTAACAGCCATGTAGTAATGCTGATTTCTACATGGCTGTTTTTTGATTTTGGATTATTGATTTTCGGGGCGTAGGCTTCTTACTGTTCTGCCTGCCTGCCATAGTTCACTATCGTGCAGTTCTTTTAATTCTGCATTCAATTTTTCTCTATAATCAGTCTTGCTATTACTTTCAATAGACTTTGCAGCTTCTTTACCTTCGGCTACACTGTTGTACAAATCGTTAAATACTGGAAGGGTAGCATCTCTAAATTTTTTCCACCAGTCTAATGCGCCACGCTGTGCGGTGGTACTGCAATTGGCATACATCCAATCCATTCCGTTTTCTGCCACCAATGGCATTAATGATTGTGTAAGCTCTTCTACTGTTTCGTTAAATGCTTCAGAAGGAGAGTGGCCTTTAGAGCGAAGCACTTCAAATTGTGCTGCAAATATTCCTTGTATAGCGCCCATGAGTGTACCTCTTTCGCCGGTAAGGTCTGAATAAACTTCTTTTTTAAAAGTAGTTTCAAATAAATAGCCTGAGCCAATGGCAATGCCCAATGCAACTACTCTGTCAAATGCTTTGCCTGTTGCATCCTGAAAAATGGCGTAACTACTATTTAATCCACGGCCTTGCAAAAACATACGGCGCAATGAAGTACCACTTCCTTTTGGTGCTACTAAAAATACATCAACATCTGCAGGTGGTATAATACCTGTTTGATCATTGTAGGTAATACCAAAGCCATGCGAAAAATACAATGCTTTTCCCGGAGTTAAATATTTTTTAACGGTAGGCCACATTGCAATTTGTGCAGCATCGCTCAGCAGGTAGCAAATAATAGTTCCTCTTTGTAGGGCTTCTTCAATTTCAAATAAAGTTTCTCCTTCTACAAATCCATCCTGCACCGCTTTATCCCAGCTTTTCGAATTTTTTCTTTGGCCTACAATTACATTTATGCCATTTTCTTTTTGGTTCAAAGCCTGTCCCGGACCTTGTACACCATAGCCAATTACTGCCACTGTTTCATTTTTTAAAACCTGCTGGGCTTTAGATAAGGGAAATTCTTCTCTTGTTACTACATTCTCTTCAGTTCCTGCAAAATTTAATGTTGCCATGATTTTTTTTTGTTTTAATGTTAGTTTAATTTTTTTTAAAATTTTATTTTATGTGTTTTCAAATGGCTCGTTCACAGATAATGATTCAAAAAAAAATTGGTTTCAATACCTGTCTGTTGGTATTCATTTTACATTGTAAATACTTCATCCTGTTGATTCAAAAATTCGTTTTCTATTAATTCCTCTCCGGGATCTGATTTTTCGTATGATTTTAATTTTTCATGAAATCCTTTACTGTCTTTAATGATAGCCACTCTTGCGCTTCGTACAAATTCTATCAGTCCATAAGGCTCCAGCGCTTTAATAAGGCTGTCAGTTTCTTCTCTGTGTCCGGTAGTTTCAAATACGGTATAATCTTTTCTAATTACTACCGCCCTTGCACCATACTTTCGTAAAAGCCTTTCTACTTTTACTTTTTCGGCAACTTCATCCGTAGGTACTTTGTATAAGGCCATTTCCTGCCAAATAATTTCTTCATCGGTATTATAAAATGCTTTTAAAACATCTACTTGTTTTTCAATTTGCCTGCATAATTTTCTAACAACTTCTTCAGTTTCATTAATTACAATAGTGAAGCGGTGTACGCTATCTACTTCAGTAGGCGATGTATTTAAACTAATTACATTTATTTTTCTACGAGAAAACATAATGGCAATTCTGTTTAACAATCCAATTTGATTTTCTGTATAAACCGTTAAGCTGTATTCTGCTTTTTGCCCTGTGGCAACAGTAGCGGCAGCAGGTATATTTGTTTTTTGTGTTGTCATCGTTATTTCATTTTTTATTCAAGTGGATTATTTTAATCTTATTTCGCTCACACTACAGCCCTGTGGTACCATTGGAAATACATTGTTTTCTTTACCAACCATTACTTCTAACAAATAAGCTCCTTTGCTTTCAAGCATTTTTTGCAATGCATTTTTTAAGGCTGATCTGTCGGTTACTTTTTCTCCGGGAATATTGTATGCTTCGGCAACCTTTACAAAATCAGGGCTGGTAATATTTGTAAATGAATATCTTTTGTCCATAAATAATTCCTGCCACTGACGCACCATTCCTAAAAACTGATTATTTAGTACCAATATTTTTACTCCAATATTTGATTGCATAATGGTTCCCAGTTCCTGAATGTTCATTTGAAATCCGCCATCACCGGCTATTGCAATTACAGTGTTGTTAGGCGTTCCTAATTTGGCGCCTATTGCTGCAGGCAATGCAAAACCCATGGTGCCAAGCCCTCCGCTGGTAATATTGCTTTTGCTGTTATTGTATTTTGCATAGCGGCAAGCTACCATTTGGTGCTGGCCTACATCAGTTACTATAATTGCATTTCCTTTTGTTAATTCATTCAGGGTTTTGATTACTTCGCCCATGGTCATTTCTTCACCAGTAGGGTTTAGTTCAGCATTGATGCAGGTTTCATCCTCTTGTTTTTTAAGTGTCGCAAATTTTTGCAGCCAGCTTTTATGATCTTTTTTGTCAATTAATGCTGTGAGCATCGGCAATGTTTCTTTACAATCTCCCCATACCGATACGGTTGTTTTTACATTTTTATCAATTTCGGCCGGGTCAATATCAAGGTGAATTATTTTGGCTTGCTTTGCATATTTATCAAGCCTGCCGGTAACCCTGTCATCAAAACGCATACCTACAGCTATTAAAACATCACATTCGTTGGTTAATACATTTGGTCCATAATTACCATGCATACCCAACATGCCAACCCCCAATGGGTGATCTGTAGGGATGGCGCTCATACCTAAAATGGTCCAGGCTGCTGGTAAATTTCCTTTTTCTAAAAAAGCAGTGAATTCTTTTTCTGCCTTGCCTAAAATAATTCCCTGGCCAAATATTACGAATGGTTTTTTTGCTTCATTTATCAGCTTCGCTGCATTTTCTACATATTCTTTCCTGATAATTGGTTTAGGACGATAGCTCCTGATATGATCACATTTTTTATACCCGGCATATTCAAATAATTGTTGCTGGGCATTTTTAGTGATATCAACCAGCACAGGGCCAGGCCTGCCGCTTGAAGCAATATAAAATGCTTTAGCTAATACAGAAGGAATTTCAGATGCATCTGTAACCTGGTAATTCCATTTGGTAATGGGAGTGGTTATATTTACTACATCTGTTTCCTGAAAAGCGTCTGTGCCTAATAGTTGGGCAAATACCTGGCCGGTAATGCATACTACAGGAGTGCTGTCTATCATGGCATCTGCAAGGCCCGTTACAAGATTTGTAGCGCCGGGGCCACTGGTTGCAAATACTACCCCGGTTTTGCCACTGGCTCTTGCATAGCCTTGTGCAGCATGTATGGCACCTTGCTCATGCCTTACTAAAATATGATGAAGTTTTCTTTCATAATCATACAATGCATCATAGATTGGCATAATAGCGCCGCCGGGGTAACCAAATATTTCCGTTACATTTTCGGCTATCAAAGCTTCTAACACAGCAACTGAGCCTGAAATAGAAGTTGTTTCTGCTTTTGCCTTTTTTGCTTTTGCAATTTCTAGTGTTTCCATAATAATTTTTTTGTTTAGTATTTTATTGTGCCTGATCTGTTACGCAACCTTCACTTGCATTTTTTACACTTATAGCATATTTGTATAAAACTCCTTTAGTGGCTTTTAATGCAGGCTGTTTCCAATTTCTTTTACGTTGAGCAATAATTTCTTCAGATACTTTTAAAGTCAGCTTGTTGTTGACAGCATCTATTTCAATGATATCATTGTCTTCTACCAATCCAATTAATCCGCCATCATAAGCTTCGGGCGTAATATGCCCAACTACAAAACCGTGTGTACCGCCGCTAAATCTACCATCAGTTATCAAGGCAACAGATTTTCCCAAACCTGCGCCTATTATAGCTCCTGTGGGTTTTAGCATTTCGGGCATACCGGGTGCTCCCTTTGGCCCGATGTATCGTATGACGACCACATCACCTTTGTGTACTTTGCCCGATTGTATTCCGGATATTAAATCTTTTTCGCCATTAAATACTCTTGCAGTTCCTTCAAAACGCTCACCCTCTTTTCCTGAAATTTTTGCTACACTTCCTTTTTCTGCCAGGTTGCCATACAATATTTGCAGGTGCCCTGTTGGTTTTAGTGGTGTTTCTAATGGCATGATAATTTTTTGTTTCTCAAAATCTAAATCAGGCGCATTTTTCAAATTCTCTGCCACTGTTTTACCGGTTACCGTAATGCAGTCGCCATGCAACAAACCTTTGCTGTATAAGTATTTCATCACTGCCGGCACACCGCCATGTGCATGTAAGTCTGCCATTAAGTATTTTCCACTAGGTTTAAAATCAGCAAGCAACGGCACTTTATTACTAATCGCCTGAAAATCGTCTGGCGTTAATGTGATATCAACACTTTTTGCAATGGCTATTAAATGCAGTACAGCATTTGTGCTTCCACCCAAAACCATCACTATCGTCATTGCATTTTCAAAAGCCTTTCTTGTCATGATATCTTTAGGCTTAATATCTTTTTCTAATAATATTTTGATGGCTTCACCAATGACATTGCATTCATTTTGTTTATCTATGCTTAAAGCCGGGTTGCTGCTACTGTTTGGCAGGCTCATGCCAAGGGCTTCTATCGCACTTGCCATAGTATTGGCTGTGTACATGCCTCCGCAAG
This sequence comes from Bacteroidota bacterium, assembly GCA_018268135.1. Lineage (GTDB taxonomy): Bacteria > Bacteroidota > Bacteroidia > Chitinophagales > Chitinophagaceae > Ferruginibacter. The sequence continues at coordinate 9,857 of JAFDXD010000135.1, read as the reverse complement.
CGCCTGCTCCGGGGCAACTGTGTTGTACAATTCCTTTAAAATCTGCTTCATCTAAATTGCCTGCAATTTTTTGCCCCAATGCCTCAAATGCACTTACAATATTTAAGTCTTCGCCTTTGTAATGGCCTGGCTCAATGGTGCCGCCGTACAACATAATGGACGGCCTGTTTAACCTTCCCATGGCAATTACAGAGCCAGGCATATTTTTATCGCAACCGGGTATGGCAATAATGCCATCATAATATTGGGCACCTGCATTTGTTTCAATACTATCTGCAATCAAATCTCTGCTTACAAGGCTATAACGCATACCATCGGTTCCCATGCTAATACCATCGCTTACTCCAATGGTATAAAATCTTAACCCCAACAATCCATCCACAGCGTTTACACTTGTTTTTACCAGGTTTGATAAATCATTAAGATGCATATTGCATGGGTTACCATCCCAGCCCATACTTACTATACCAACCTGTGCTTTTTTAAAATCTTCTTCTTTAAAACCAATGGCATAGTACATGGCCTGTGCACCCGGTAAGGTATCGTCCTGGGTGAGTGTTTTTGAATGTTTATTTAGTTCGTTCATATTTATTTTTTCAGATGTCTAATTGATGGTTACTAATTCTTAAGTATAATATATAAATAAAAAAAGCGGTTCACCTTTTTGGAGATGAACCGCTTTGTATTTTTTAATTTTGTTATTTTAAAAGATAGCGCTTCCTCCATGCAGAGCAGGAATAATAATAATGACAGCCACAATAATAATACTGCTGATGGCATTCATTACATTATATACTTTCGCTTTTTGCATGAAGAAAATTATGCCACGAAAGTACAACTGCCTGTTATATAAACAAAGAACTTTTTTATTTTTTTTAAATAATGGTTGATTTTCTCAACTCAATATTTTCATCATGAATTCTCTCGGCAAAATTCTTTTTAATAAAATCTATCACCAACTCGCCAACTGTGGTAGTAAAATAGAAATTGATAGGATCAATATCTTTTGTTACAAATTTGTTGTTGATAGTCCAGGCCACTGCATTTCGTACCAATGCAGCTTCTGCTTTTAAATCAAGGTGGTCAAGCAGCATTGCAGCAGATAAAATAGAGCCAATGGGGTTAGCAATATCTTTACCGGCAGCCTGTGGGTACGACCCATGAATGGGTTCAAATAAAGCTGTTCTGTTACCTACAGATGCTGAAGGCAGCAACCCAAGCGAGCCGCTTATAACACTGGCTTCATCGCTAATGATATCTCCAAACATATTTTCTGTAAGGATTACATCAAATTGTTTTGGATTTAAAATAATTTGCATTGCAGCATTATCTACAAATAAATATTCTACCGTTACGTCAGAATATTGTGAAGAAATTTCCTGTACAATTTTCCGCCAAAGCCTTGAGGTTTCTAATACATTGGCTTTATCTACCAGCGTTAATTTTTTTCTTCTTTGCTGGGCTGCTTTAAAAGCAAGCTGAGCAACTCTCTCTATTTCTGTTTTCGTATATGCGCAATCGTCTGATGCTGTTTGGCCATCATCGCTTAATGTTTTTTTGCCAAAATATATACCACCCGTAAGCTCACGGTATATTACAAAATCTACTTCTTCAATATTTTTACTCTTTAAAGGTGACAAAAAATGAAGGGTAGGGTAGGTGGTAACCGGGCGGATATTGGCATACAGTTGAAGGGCTTTTCTCAAACCGAGCAAACCCTGCTCCGGCCTCACTTTGGCTGTAGGGTCATTATCGTATTTGGGGTGCCCAATAGCACCAAATAAAATGGCATCACTGTCTAAGCAAATGTCAATAGTTTCGGTAGGCAGTGGGTTACCTGTTTTGTCAATTGCATCAGCTCCTATCAGTGCATATTTAAATTCAAACTGATGGCCATATTGCTCAGCAATGGCTTTTAAAATATTTACAGACTGGGAGGTTACTTCCGGCCCAATACCATCTCCATTTAATACTGCTATTTTTTTTATCATGGGTTTTATTTTATTTTAAACTGCAATTTTTCCCTGGTGTAGTTTTAATGTTTTGGTTACACATTCAGGAATTTCATGTTCGTAATGTGTAACATAAATCAATGTTTTATTTTGATTCTTACAAATATTGTTGATAAGCGAAATAAACCATGTAGCATTTTCAGCATCAAGCCCCTGGCATGGTTCATCTAAAATCAGTAAAGGTGGGTTTTTAATAAGCGCCCTGGCAAGCAACACAAGCCTTTGCTCCCCATTAGACAATTGCCTGAAAGCATTTTTTTCAAACTTACTTATATGAAACAAATCCATCCATTGCCTTACTAATTTCTTTTGTGAAGAGTTGAGTGATTTAAATAATCCAATGGTATCGAATAAACCAGAGGCAACCACATCAAAGCAAGTACTGCTGGCATCAAAATAATGATGCAATTCCGGTGATACATATCCTATTTTTTTCTTGATTTCCCAAATGGTTTCTCCACTCCCTTTTTTTTGGCCAAATAAATATATTTCATTTGCAAATGCTTGTGGGTTATCGCCGGTAATGAGGCTGAGCAGGGTTGATTTACCGGAACCATTATGTCCGATAATACTCCAACATTCCCCTCTGTTTACTCTCCAGTTAATATTGTAAAGAATTTGCTTTTGCTGATACCTTACATTAGTATTAACCATTTTGAGTATCACTGTACAATTTTCTGATTCCTGAAAACCAGATACTGTTGCTAATGTATTAATATCAATTGAAGGCAGATGTTTTTGATAATTATTAGTGGCAATGTTATTATTGAAAGCTGTCAGCGTTATTTTTTCTTTTAAATTTCCTTTTTCTAATTCGGCAATATGAGTAACAAATGAGGGCATTTCGCCGTAAGAAGTTACAAGGATGATATTTATTTTTTTTGAAATAAGCGAAGTGATGATGGTATTTAATAAATCCCTTGCAGAAGCATCAAGGCCTGCATAAGGGCTGTCAAAAAGTATCCATTCTGCATTTTGCAATATGGCTTTTGCAATTTGAAAGCGTTTATGCTCTCCGTTAGATAGTTGGATTAACCTGGTAAACCTTAAATGGCTCATCCCTAACACCTGAAGGGTTTCTATAATTTTATCTTCCTTACACCCGGTTGTTGCCAGTACATCATTTATGCTAAGTGCATCTTCTGAATCGCAAGAGTTAAATCGTTGTTGATAATAAAAGTTAGAAGTGTTAGAAAGATTTTTAAATACATGCTGCTGAGAAATAGTAGCTATACGGGGAGCGCCTGCAAAGGCAACACTTCCATTGGTATGCCTGCTTGCAAGGGTTTTAATTAATGTAGTTTTTCCACTTCCTGAAGAGCCAACAATAGCAAGAGTCTCGCCTTCCTTTATGGTAAAAGAAAGGTTATTCAGTACCTTTTTACCCGCAAATTGTACCGTAAGATTATTGACTTCTAAAATGGTTGATTTTTGCATGTATCAATTATATGCTCCTTGCAGATTCAAATTTTTCGATATCGCTTTTAATGTTGATTAAGTAATCAATGTCGTCGAATCCATTTATTAGGCACTCCTTTTTATAACTGTTTATTTCAAAATTTTCTTTTTCACCTGTTGCGTCAATAGTAATGGTTTGGTCAGGAAGGCTAATGCTGATGGTAGCATCTTCATTTAATGCAAATATTTTTTTCAAAAAACTTTCACTAACGGTAACGGGTAACACCCCATTATTCAAGGCATTGTTTTTAAATATATCTGCAAAAAAACTACTTACTACTGCTCTAAACCCATAATCGTGTATTGCCCAGGCAGCATGCTCTCTTGAGGAACCACATCCAAAATTTTTACCAGCAACCAGTATCTCTCCCCGGTACTTTGGATTATTTAAAGCAAAATCTTTTTTGGGTTTTGTTTCATCATCATTTTCATATCTCCAGTCTCTAAAAAGATTTTTCCCAAACCCTTCTCTTGTAGTGGCTTTTAAAAAGCGGGCAGGTATAATTTGATCTGTGTCTACATTTTCAATATTTAGTGGCACAAACCCGGAGTGTATAATGCTTATTTTATTTTTACTCATTGTATTAAGTTGCTGTTTTTATGAAACATTACCGTTTCAGTTTTTTTAAATCAGTTCGCTTACATCGGTTACATGCCCTGTAATGGCTGCTGCTGCTGCACTTAAGGGGCTAGCCAGTAAAGTTCTGGCACCTGCGCCCTGCCTTCCTTCAAAGTTTCTGTTGCTGGTGCTGATGCAATATTTACCTGCCGGAATTTTATCTTCATTCATTCCCAGGCATGCGCTACATCCCGGCTGCCTTAGCTGAAACCCTGCTTCTTCAAATATTTTGTCTATACCTTCATTTTTGGCTTGCTGCTCTACCTGTTTGCTACCCGGTACTATCCACACTTCTACATCTTTTGCTTTATGTTTTCCTTTTACAAAATTTGCTACCAGCCTGAGATCTTCAATACGGCTGTTGGTGCAACTACCAATAAAAACATAATCTACTTTTTGCCCTTTGATGGCAGCGCCGGGGGCAATACCCATATATTTCATGGCTTTTTCAAATGATGGACGGTCGCCCTCATTAATGGCACTATCAGATGGTATTAATTCATTTACGCCAATTCCCATACCCGGGTTGGTGCCATAAGTTATCATTGGCGAAATATCGGCGGCATCTATATTTATTTCTTTGTCAAATGTTGCATCGTCATCACTGTACAATGTTTTCCAATATTGTAATGCCTTATCCCAATCATTGCCTTGTGGTGCAAATTTTTTGCCCTGCATGTAATTAAAAGTAGTTTCATCCGGAGCTATTAATCCGCACCGGGCGCCCATTTCAATACTCATATTGCACACGGTCATCCTGCCTTCCATTGATAAGCTTCTAATGGTGCTGCCTGCGTATTCTACTGCATAACCTGTGGCGCCACTGGCCGATATTTTGGCAAGTATATAAAGTACAATATCTTTTGCAAGCACCGCTTTCTTTAAACTACCGTTTACGTTTATACGCATTTGCTTAGGCTTGCTTTGCAGCAAACATTGTGTAGCAAATACCATTTCTACTTCGCTGGTGCCAATACCAAATGCAATAGAGCCAAATGCGCCATGGGTGCTGGTATGGCTATCGCCACATACAATGGTCATGCCGGGTTGAGTAATACCAAGCTCGGGGCCTATTACATGTACAATACCCTGGTAAGGATGGCCCAGACCATACAATTCTATATTATGATTTGCACAATTTTTTATTAATGTTTCTACCTGCAGGCGGCTTAATTGCTCTTTAATAGGCAAATGCTGATTGAGCGTTGGTACATTATGATCTGCCGTTGCCACAATTTGTTTTGGGCGAAAAATTTGTATTCCACGCTTTTCTATTCCGGCAAATGCCTGAGGGCTTGTTACTTCATGTATTAAATGCTTATCAATATACAATACAGAGGGGCCGCCGTCAATTGTTTTTACAATATGCTTGTCCCAAATCTTTTCAAATAATGTTTTGCTCATATTAATATCTCCTATTGGAATCGTTGATTATTAAATTTTAATGTATCATTAAGCTGTTTATCCAAAGTTATCAGGCCGTTTGTGCTGAATGTGATTTGCCGATTATTTGCAGGTCGTCATCGCTTACTTCTTTTTTACTATCTGCTATTTTTAAAAATTCGTTGTACAGAGTATCTACATCATTCCGGTCAAATTGAAATCCTAATTTTTGAAACCTAAAAGCCAGGGCGCTTCGTCCACTCCTTGCTGTTAGTACAATTTTAGAACTGTCTGCACCCACTTCTTCGGGATTAATGATTTCATATGTTAAAGCATCTTTCAAAAATCCATCCTGGTGTATGCCGGATGAATGCGAGAAAGCATTGCTGCCTACAATGGCTTTATTAGGTTGCACCGGCATGCGCATTACATCAGATACTGTTCGGCTTAAAGGATTAAGCAGTCGGCTTTGAATTCCAGTATAAAATCCAAGGGTTTTATGTTGCTGAATAATCATGGCTACTTCTTCTAAGGAAGTGTTGCCGGCTCTTTCGCCCAGGCCATTGATGGTACATTCTATTTGCCTTGCCCCATTGATAATGCCCGAGATTGAGTTGGCTGTTGCCAGGCCAAGGTCATTGTGGCAATGGCAGGAAATAACTGCTTTGTCAATATTGGGTACATGGTTCATTAAGTAAGCAATTTTTTCGCCATATTGATGTGGTAGGCAATAGCCTGTGGTATCCGGAATGTTTACCGTAGTGGCGCCGGCTTCAATAACGGCTTCGGTTACACGAGCTAAATATTCATTTTCAGTACGCCCGGCGTCTTCTGCATAAAACTCTACATCATCTACAAAATTTTTAGCCCATTTTACAGCTTGTTTGGCTCTTTCCAATATTTCCTCACGGGTAGCATTAAATTTTGCTTTTATATGCAAATCAGATGTGCCGATGCCCGTATGTATGCGTGGGCGTTTGGCATATTTTAAAGCATCAGCGGCTACTTCAATATCTTTTTGTACTGCACGGGTAAGGCCACATACAGATGCATTTTTAATTGCTTTAGATATTTCGTTTACTGACGAAAAATCGCCGGGAGAGGAGATAGGGAAGCCTGCTTCAATAATATCTACGCCCAGTTCTTCAAGCTGCAAGGCGAGTTCTATTTTTTCAGCAGTATTTAGTTTACAACCGGGCACCTGTTCGCCATCTCTTAAGGTAGTATCAAAAATGAAAATTTTATTTTCTGCCATGATAGTATAGTTTGAAACTTAATTGGGCAATTTTGCCTTATTTTTTATTTTAAAAATGTATAAAATGTTCCTACGAAACCTACCAGTATCTATTTTTCTTTTCAAACAAGTAACCGGTAATGAATGAAAAATTTCATGTAAGTTTGAGTAGCATGTAAATTACCTTTGTTATCAGGTATAAATAAATTAAAATAAAGGCTAAATACGCTGCTAAAAACGTGGGTTAAATGCATGAAAGTGCCTGTGGTATGGCATTTTGACAAAATAATTTACGATGCCAAACAATATTAATGATTCTCTTTTTTTGTTGATAAAGTCACTAACGGCTGCCGAAAAGCGCCATTTTAAACTATATATTTCCCGAAACCAGTCAAATGAAGAGGCAAAATTTGTAAAGCTTTTTGATGCTTTAGAAAGTATTCGTGAGTATAATGAAGAGCAAATTCTAAAAAAATGCCCCACTATCGTACGCCAGCAATTGCCCAATATTAAAGCACATTTGTATGGAGAATTGCTCAAAGCCTTAAGATTGCTGCACAGTGTAAAAAACCTGGAAATTCAAATAAGGGAGCAGATAGATTTTGCAAAAATTTTATATAACAGGGGGTTGATTTTACAAGCCCTTAAAATATTGGACAAGGCTAAAAACCTGGCAAAGGCAAACAGTCATTTTATTCTTACCCTTGAGATTCTTCAGTTTGAAAAAGATATTGAAGGAAGACATATTACCCGCAGCCTAAAGGGTAGGGCAGGTGCACTTATTGATGAAACCAATTATGTAATTGGCCAAATTAATGAAGTTACACACTTATCAAACCTTGCATTGAGAATGTATGAGCTTTATCTCGACAATGGGCACGTAACCGATGAAAAGCATAGCCATGAAATTGAAAAAATTTTTAGGAAAAACATTGCAGGCATTAACGAAGAGCAAGTGAGTTTTTTTGGAAAAGCATATTTGCACCAAAGTTATTGCTGGTATTATATAATTCAACTCGACTTTACAAAATATTACCGTCATGCCGAAAAATGGGTACATCTTTTTGAAAAACACCCCGAGGTAAAAAAGGAAGATCCCTTTTTATATGTAAAAGCCATGCACAATCTTTTAAATGCTTTGTTTATTATTGGCAGGCATAAAAAGATGCTGAAAGAGCTGGAGCATTTTGAAAAATTTTATGCCATATCCGGAGCATTTAATGAAAACCTGGAGATACAAGCCTTTGTATATCTCTATACCGCAAAAATAAATGTTCACTTTTTAGAAGGCACTTTTACAGAAGGATTAAGCCTGGTGCATCCTATTGAATTAAAATTGAAGCAATATCAACAATACATTGATACTCACAGAGTTCTTGTTTTTTATTATAAAATAGCAAGCTTGTATTTTGGCTCTGGCGATAATGAAAATGCCATTGTATATTTAAATCGGATCATACATTTAAGAGTAGGACAGTTACGCACCGACATTCAATGTTTTGCAAGGTTGCTTCACCTAATTGCTCATTACGAATTGGGAAATATGATATTGGTTGAGTACCTCATAAAATCTGTTTACCGGTTTTTATCAAAAATGGAAAATCTTGATGCAGTATTGGCTGAAGTATTTACTTTTTTAAGGCGCTCATTATCGTCTAAACCAAAAGATGTAAAAAAATCATTTGTACAGCTAAGAGATAAATTAGAAAAAATTTCGGAAAGCAAATACAATCGACGCTCTTATCAATACCTTGATATTGTAAGCTGGCTGGAGAGTAAAATAGATGGAGTACCTGTGCAAAATATCATTAAAGACAAATTTGAAAAAACAAGCAAGCATGAGGAGCAATAACCCAAACTTTTTCAGTATGTAAATTTTTACTATATTTGCAGCATCAATTGCAATAAGCCCATAGACGTATGTTTATGGGCTTTTGTTTAAAAAATTTTGTAAAACAACACAACTATGAAAAAGAAAGTAACTTTTACATTGCCTGCAGAAGCTTTGGCAGATGCTACTGAAGCATTATTATTAGGAGATTTTAATGATTGGAATGCAGAAAAAGGAATTGTATTGAAAAAGCAAAAAGACGGCTCCTTTAAAGTATCAACACAGTTAGAAACAGGAAGATCTTATCAATATCGTTTTTTGCTAAATGATGGCAGATGGGTAAATGATTATAATGCCCAAAACTACGTGCCGGTATCTGGCTACGAAATAGAAAACTGTATCATAACAGTAGATGAGGTATTAGATGTAAACCCAAAACCAAAAAAAGAAACAAAGCCAAAAGCCCCGGCTAAAAAGAAAGTTGCTGTAAAAGAGGCCGGCCCAAAAGCTGCGGCTAAGCCAAAAGTTGCTAAAGAAAAAACAACCGCTGCAAAGTAAAAGATAAATATAAATAAAGTAGCTCTTTTCTAAAATGAGAGGGCTGCTTTGTTAAATCCTCTACCCAATCAATTTATGCTGTACTCAGAGGATTAAGCATTTTATTTTCTGAAATAAAATTTTTAAAAAACATTGTAAATTTCATATTCTGATAAAAATTAAATAGTTTTTTGAACTATTTAACAGTAACAGGATTAGGTATTTTATATCAAAACTTTATTCCTATTAGGTTTTTCTTTATTTACTTTTTGTCTTGATACAAAAAGTAACAAAAAAATCAAGGCTGCATAAAAAAACTATACTCCATATTTACGTTTTACATCCCGTTCATTTTCTCTTGCCTTAATGGTTTCTCTTTTATCGTAATTCTTTTTTCCTTTGCCAAGGCCAATTTCTATTTTGGCCAGGCCTTTATCGCTGAGAAATATTTTTAATGGAATGATGCTATAGCCTTTTTCTTTTATTTTACCTTCCAGTTTTTTTAATTCACGCTTTGTAAGCAGTAATTTTCTTTCCTGCATGGGCTCGTGGTTGGTATAAGTGCCAAAAGCATATTCTGATATGTGCAGGCTTTTTACAAACAATTCTCCATTGTGAAACATGCAATAACTATCATTAAAACTGGCCTTACCTGCCCTTAATGATTTTATTTCGGTACCACGCAGTACAATGCCTGCAATATATTTTGCTTCAAAAAAATATTCGTAGTATGCTTTTTTATTGCTGAGTTCCAAACTTTTTTTTACAAAGGTAAATATTTAC
>JAFDXD010000134.1 GCA_018268135.1 Bacteroidota bacterium | reverse complement strand
GCGGAGAGAGAGGGATTCGAACCCCCGGACCTGTTACAGTCAACGGTTTTCAAGACCGTCGCAATCGACCACTCTGCCATCTCTCCGGGTGCAAAATAATAGCCTTGAAACGTAACTGCCAAAAAATTTATGAAATAATTTTTTAGAATGACTGAAAGCCAATACTACAAAGGATTTCAGCAATTTAATTTTTAAAACTGAGCCTTTTATTTAGCCATTTTCAATGGGCTTCTTTTCGTTTACCACTATCAAATCCTGCAATGATACTGTAATGGGTATGGCTCCTAATTGTACAATGGCTTTTTTGCCTCTTAGCTCTGTTACCTGGCCTACCTGCCTGTTTTTTTTCATTTTTACCTTATCACCTACCTTTATATCCCCTCCTACTTCTACAAATTTTTCATTCAGCTTTTTTTGATGTTTCTCTTTTTGCATTTTCTCTTTTTGGGTAAATAGCAATGCCTGTATCATCTTTACTACTTCCTCTTTATTTTCTGCCTTGCGCCACTCTGTTACCATGGCTTTTAGGCGGCGCTCCATATCTTTGAGATAATCAAATTTTTGTTGAGATATTTTATTTTGCTGCTGTAATATTTCTATCTCCTGCCTGTGTTTTTCTTTTTGCAATACTTGCTGCATCTCTTTTTTTAAATGCTCATTTTCTTTCAATAATTTTTGCAACTGCAATTTTTCATGATCAATAAATTGCAAATCCTGCTCGGTTCTGTTTAATAATTTATCGAGCCTAAAATGATCTTCATCTACCAGCTTACGTGCACGGGAAATCAATTTTTTATCAAGGCCAATTCTTTCTGCTATGGAAAAAGTATAAGAACTACCGGGCTTGCCTACCTGCAGTTTGTAAAGTGGCAATAATTTTTTTTCATCAAACTGCATGGCCCCGTTTATAATACCTTTTACTTTATTGGCCATTACTTTTAAGTTAAGGTAATGAGTGGTTACTATTCCGAAAGCATGTTTAAATGCAAGCTCTTCCATAATTACTTCTGCAAAAGCCCCGCCAAGGCTAGGGTCGCTTCCACTTCCTAATTCATCAATAAAAAACAGGGTTTTGCCATTAGCCTGCTCTATAAAATGCTTCATATTTTTTAAGTGAGATGAATAGGTACTTAATTCAAACTCGAGGCTTTGGGTATCGCCAATATGAATCATCAATTGTTTAAACACGCCCATTTCGCTATCGGGGCTTACTGATACCAGCAGGCCCGCCTGCATCATTACCTGTAGCAGGCCAGCCGTTTTAAGCGTAACGGTTTTTCCGCCTGCATTGGGGCCACTTATTACCAATATACTGTTGGTATTATCCAATTTTAAATTAACGGGAATGGTGGGCTTATTATTATTTTGATTATACACATACAATAAGGGATGGTATGCATTAATAAGGTTTACATGTGCCCTATCCTGCAGTTGCGGAAAATTTCCATTTATATCAATAGCTAATTTTGCACTGGCCCTTATAAAATCATACTCACCGGAAATATCATGATAACTTTTCAGCAAAGCTGCGTATATGCTTAACTGTTGGGTAAGCTTTCGTAAGATGCGATATACCTCTTTTTGCTCTTCATACTCAAGCGAAAAAATTTCATTGTTTAATTCTGTGGTTTCTTCGGGCTCTATAAAACTGGTGCGGCGGCTGTCGCTTTCGCTGTGCAGTACTCCTTTTACCTGTCGCTTTTGCTCTGCAAACACCGCCAGCACCCTTCTCCCGTTCATAAAGCTTTCTTCAATATCTGCTAAGTAGCCTTGCTTATTTAGCTTTTGTACAATGCGGTCAAAAACCCGGCGCAGGTCATTTCGCTTGCGGTAAAGATTCATGCGAATTTCTGCCAATTCTTCGCTGGCTTTATCTTTTACTACAGCAGCTTCATCCAGCACTTCATCTATTAAAAGTTTAATGTTTTTTTCGTAATAATTATTCTCTATTACTTTGCTGAGGCCTGGGTAAGTTTGCCTTACCTCTACTGTAAACCAACGGAAGATATTACCTGCATTGTCGGCCAGGCGGCGCAACAGTAAAAATTGTTCGCCTGACAGGCTGGCTCCGGGGATAGCAAGTAATTTTAACTCTTTTGAAATATTAGCAGTAAAATCATTTGGAAAATAAAGCCCGCTAAGCAATAACATTTTAAACTCATTGGCTTGTTGTAATGCCAATTGTATAAATTCTATCCTGGTGTGTATCCTTAAATTTAAGGAGCGGTGACGGGCATATTCTGTACGGCAATGTTGCTCTAATAGTTTTTTTATTTTATCAAATTCAAGTTGCTGTATTGCCGATTCCGGAAAAAATTTCATTTGTGTTGCTTAAAAAAAAGTATGTGCAGTTATATTTTCAGGATAATGTAATGAATTTATAGCTGCCCTAATTATCTTACAGCCCAAAGCTGTACATGAAGCTATGTGCCTTAAAGATATGGACTGCAACAAACAAAAAGGAAATTGAAAATACTTAGTCATTCAGTTTCAACACTGCTAAAAAGGCTTCCTGTGGTACTTCTACATTGCCTATTTGTTTCATTCTTTTTTTCCCTTCTTTTTGTTTTTCCAGCAATTTGCGTTTACGGCTGATATCCCCTCCATAACATTTTGCGGTAACATCTTTACGCATGGCGCTAATATTTTCCCTTGCAATAATTTTGGCGCCAATGGCTGCCTGTATGGCTATTTGAAACTGTTGCTTTGGCAAAAGCTCTTTTAATTTTTCGCAAAGTTTGCGGCCAAAATCCTGGGCTCTTGCCCTATGTATCAATGCACTTAAAGCATCTACCTTATCACCGTTTAATAAGATATCCATTTTTACAATATCGCTAGAGCGGTACTCAATAGGATGATAATCGAAGGATGCATACCCACGGGTCATGCTTTTTAATTTATCATAAAAATCAAAAACGATTTCTGTGAGTGGCATATCAAATGTAAGCTCTACCCTTGAAGGAGTGAGGTATCCCTGATTTATCAATATCCCTCTTTTGTTGATGCAAAGCGTCATAATATTACCTACATACTCGGGCTTGCTAATCATTTGCGCCCTTATAAAAGGCTCTTCTATTTTCTCTATCCTGGTAGCATCGGGCATTTCGGTAGGATTGTTCACTTTTATTACTTCGCCTCTTGTGGTAGTAGCTATAAAGCTTACGTTGGGCACAGTAGTAATAACAGTTTGGTTAAATTCTCTTTCTAACCTTTCCTGTATTATTTCCATGTGCAGCATTCCTAAAAATCCGCAGCGAAATCCAAAGCCCAATGCCTGTGAGGTTTCTAATTCAAAAGTGAGTGATGCATCATTTAATTGCAGCTTGTCCATACAATCACGCAGCTCTTCAAATGCATCGGTTTCTACCGGAAAAATTCCGGCAAATACCATTGGCTTTACATCTTCAAAGCCTTTAATAGGCTCTAAAGAAGGATTTACCGTAGTAGTGATGGTATCGCCAACTTTTACTTCTTTAGCATTTTTAATACCGGTAATAATGTATCCTACATCTCCTGCCCTCACCTCTTTGGTTGGGCTAAGGCCAAATTTTAATACACCTACTTCATCTGCACCATATTCTAAACCCGTGTTGCTAAATTTAATTTTATCATTTTTACGCAAGGTGCCATTAAATACCCTGTAATAAACAATTATTCCTCTAAAGCTATTATACACGCTGTCAAAAATCAATGCTTGCAGCGGCGCATCGGGGTCGCCTTTTGGGGCAGGTATCCGGGCAATTATGGCTTCCAGTATTTCTTCAATACCAATACCGCTTTTGCCACTTGCCAGTAAAATTTCATCTTCTTTGCAACCAATCAATTCTATTATCTGATCCTTTACTTCGGGTATCATTGCCCCTTCCATATCAATTTTATTGATAACCGGAATTATCTCAAGATTATTGTCAATAGCAAGGTATAAGTTGCTGATTGTCTGCGCCTGAATACCCTGACTTGCATCTACCAAAAGTAAGGCTCCTTCGCAGGCTGCCAAGGCCCTGCTCACTTCATAACTAAAATCAACATGCCCAGGGGTATCTATCAGGTTAAGGGTGTATTGCTCTCCTTTGTAAGCATAATTTATTTGTATGGCATGGCTTTTAATGGTGATGCCCTTCTCTCTTTCGAGGTCCATATCATCCAGCACCTGTGCCTGCATATCTCTTTCGCCAATGGTGTTGGTAAATTCCAGCAGCCTGTCGGCAAGGGTACTTTTTCCGTGATCTATATGTGCAATAATGCAAAAATTCCTGATATTCTTCATGTAATACTTAGCGCTTTTAAGCCTGCAAAAGTACGGCTTTTGTGATTGAAATGATGGGGATTTTAATATAAAATCAAATGAAAATTTTACCTGAAAAAATTCAATTTACTGACTGAGATTAGCAACCGGTTTCTATATTTTTATATTAGTTTACCTGGCGGAAGGTATTTAATTTATTCAGTTCCAAAATAGTTGTATTGCCATCTTCACTCTCGTGGTACATGGGTACAAATTTATGATTGAAGATTATTTCGTGGTAGGTGTAAGAAGTACGATGTTGTACAAAATTTGAAAATACATCATCAAACCCTCTTATCATCACATACAATTCCACATCGGCATTTTTCATATCTTCTTCTGTAAAATCTTTTAAAGGGCTGGTTTCGTCAATTGGATGCACTACGGTCCAGCTCATTGCCATGCTTTCTACTTTTGTACGCTCTAATGGAAGGCTAAAATATTTGTACACCGGTTTATCATTTTCCAACACCTGCAGGCCAAGGTTTACTTTTACTTCAAGGTCAGAGAGAGTGTGCTTATCTTTATAGCTCACAAATCTAAACATTAGCCCCGTCATATCTTTATAAGGGCTTATCAATGCATTATCGCTAAATAATAAATAGCTGCGTGGCTTTGAAAAACGGCCATATATTAAACCGGTAGCAATGGCCAGTAATAAAAAACCACTCAGCGACTCTAAACCGGAAATGATATTGACTGCATCGCCAACCGGGCTCACATGGCCATACCCAACTGTAGTAAGGGTTTGCATGCTAAAATAAAACAGTTGCCTGAAAATTTTCCAGTTGCTGCCAGCTAGCAGCCCATCAAACTCCGCCTTGCCTAATGCAAAATATACACTAGCAAAAAACAAATTAACAACTATAAAAAAAGCCACTACTACCACAACAAATTTCCATAAAGAAAGGTTTAGCATATCATGAAAAATGCTGAACCTTTTATAAAAAGGC
Organism: Bacteroidota bacterium; assembly: GCA_018268135.1. GTDB lineage: Bacteria > Bacteroidota > Bacteroidia > Chitinophagales > Chitinophagaceae > Ferruginibacter. The sequence goes on along the minus strand of JAFDXD010000134.1, from coordinate 24,825 downwards.
ATCCCCTCTTTTCTTAAATTATATGAACCATCTTTATTTAGAAAACGGCCTCCTGTGGCGCTATTGTTACTGGAATAGCCGGTATCATTGTTTTGTTTTGAAAATGGATTTACTTTTCTATGTAACGACATTTTTCCTGATAATATGAGCATTGAAGTTAGGACAGAAAATCTAAAATAAAATTGACAGCGTGTAAATTGAAAATAATTATGCTGAAAAGAAGCACATCGTTACCCCTTACTACCAAAGCATACCATTTATTATAGTCATCACTTTTTAGTAATCGGTATTTTGCCTTTATCTTTATCATTGCTTAATCAATTAAAATGAAACCTGTAATTATTGGCCTGATATTCATATTTTTTTTGCCCGGCTACCGTGCTAATTCCCAAAACTTTGAAGCATTGCAAATGCTTATTAGCAGAAGGTTTCCGGTCATTAAAGAAAAAGTAATATTTTCAAAAATAAATTTTACCCAACACGATACCGCAGCCTATACCTGCAAAAACAATAAGCTAATTATAAAAGCCAATACTACCAATGCAGCCTCTTATGCATTATACCATTACATAAAAAAATATTGCCATTCAAGCCTGTCGCATACCGGCGATAATATAAACATTCCCGCATGGCTGCCTGCAACCAAAAGAACTGAAACCATATCGGCACAGTATCCGCTACGCTATGCATTAAACTACTGTACTTATAATTATACTATGAGTTTTTGGAAATGGGATGACTGGGAAAAAGAGCTGGACTGGATGTCGCTTAATGGTGTAAACCTAATGCTGGCGCCTATTGGCACAGAAGAAGTATGGCAAAAAACATTGCAGGAATTAGGCTTTACAGATGCAGAAATAAAAGCATTTTTACCCGGTCCTGCCTTTAATGCCTGGTGGCTAATGGGCAACCTGCAGGGATGGGGAGGGCCGGTAAGTAACAATATTATCAAACAGTGGACATCATTGCAGCAAAAGATTTTAGGCCGCATGAAAGCATTAAATATCAAACCGGTCATCCAGGGTTTTATAGGCATTGTGCCCACTTCCTTAAAAAATCATTTTCCTAATGCTACCCTTGCAGAGCAGGGAAACTGGTGCGGCTTTGCAAGGCCGGCAGTATTGCTACCGCAAGGAGAGCCTCTTTTTAAAAAAATTTCTTCTCTTTATTATAAAAATTTTAAAGCCTTGTATGGCTCAGATTATTATTACCTTGGCGGCGATCTTTTTCATGAAGGCGGCAATACCAAGGGGATAGACTTAACAGAAACTGCAAAGCTTGTACAACAAAATATGCAGGAAAATTTTCCAGGCTCTATATGGGTATTGCAAGGCTGGCAAAGCAATCCTGTTACAAAAATATTAGATGGTCTTGACCCTAAGCATACTTTGATATTAGATTTAAAAGGAGATGATGAAGAAAACTGGCTTAGTAGAAACCAGTACCAAAATTTTCCGTGGATATGGACAACCATTACCAACTTTGGCGGCAAAACCACTAGCGGCGGCACTTTAATGCGTGCCTATACAGAAACCAAAAAAGCTGAAGAAAAATTTGGAACATCTTTACTCCTGCAAGGCACAGGCATTATACCTGAAGGCATTGAAAACAATGCAATAGTGTACCAATGGGCACTCGACAGGTGTTGGCAAAAAAATATTCCTGATATTCAACAAAATCTTGATGAGTTTATTGAAGCAAGGTATGGCGTTATCAATGAAGATTTAAGGAAGGGTTGGCAATTGTTGCTACAAACAATTTATAGCGGGTACAACCCGGCCATCACCGATGGGCAGGGAGGATATGAATCTATTTTTTGTGCAAGGCCCGATTCAAATTTTATTACAACCACGTCTTGTTGTGGCCCAACCAGACTGTGGTACGACCCCAATTTGATAACGCAGGCTGCTTTGTGTTTTGAAAAAGCATATAAAAATTTACAAAATTCTGAAACGCTACAATATGATTTAACCGACACCTGGAGGCAGGCAATAAATTTACAAGGAAGAATTGTGTACAGAAATATGATGAATGCCATTCAATCTAAAAACATAGCATCATTTGAAAAAAATAAAACTGCCTTTACAAACCTCTTGCTTTTGCAAGATAAATGGCTGGGCACTAACCGTATGTTTAGAGTAGGCAGATGGCTTGAACAGGCAAAAAATATGATGCCGAATGAAGATGATAAAAAATTAGCTGAATGGAATGCACGGGCACAAATAAGCTTTTGGGGAAATGATAATTTGCCAAATAATATTTTGCACGATTATGCAAATAAAGAATGGCAGGGGCTTTTAAAGGATTTGTATTTGCCAAGATGGAATAAATTTTTTGAATACCAGGCTGCAAAATTGTATGGCTCTTCAACAAAATATCCTGATTTTTTTGACATGGAAAAAACCTGGAGCCAACAAAATAACATATATACCGATACGCCACAAGGCAATATAATGACGATACTTGGAGAAATACATACTGCTATACTTACAAATTAAAAATTAGCTTTAGTTTTTGTTTTCACTAATCAGAAGTTGTTATAACTTTTTATCCTTTTATTTTTTGTTCAACAATAAGAATACCTGCTTGTTCTTTTTTGTTGAATTCTAATATTAGTTGAGGGGAAGAATATCTAATTAATTATTCGCCCCTTCGGGGTCGTACAAATGTTTCTTATCCTATTCTATCAACATCAAATCCCTTCGGGATATATAAGTTGAGAATTTACTTTGCTGTCATTTTTCTTCCAATGAAATAAATCAACAGGACATAAATGCAGCAATGCTTTTGTGAAAAGCGAATTTATGGCTATAAAACAACTTGATATAATCTGTAAATGATTTTTAGGACGAATCTTGCTTCCAATGTTGTATGGTGGAAGTAAAAAAACAAGGAAATCTTGTAGTGAGCTTTGCTAGTTTTTTTTAGCTTCATCTAACGTTTGCCGATAGACAAGGGGCGACGGTCTCACGGGTAAGCCACTTACAGCGGCAGAAAAAATAACCTTGCGAATGCCTGATATTTAAGCTAAATTTGTTGGATAATTTTACTCTAAAACTTAATATAAAAGTGTTTGCAGACAGATTGAAGAACCTTCACAAGCGAAAAAGAAAGTCACAGAGCGAAATGGAAGAACTTTTAGATTTGCATTTTATTCGTGGGCTATGAGAGAGGGAAACAAAGCCGAATGTAGAAATGATGACCATGCTCTCTAAGGCTTAAGAATCGACCTTTGATTTTTTTATGAAAGTTAAGGCTGATGGTAAGGTAAAAGATGCAGGGCGGGAAAAAGAACAGATAAAAAAGCGGTTCCCTATCTTGTGGATGCCTACTTTGCCAAAGCTAAATTCATACATTGCTCACTAAATAATTTTTGACTTATGGATAATACAATGCTGATACAAGTAACCAACCAAAAAGCTGTTGGTCTTTTACACGAGTTGGAAGAATTGCATTTGATAAAAGTGCTGAAAGAAAATATTGCTCCTGCTAAAACAAAGCTCTCCGATAAATACAAAGGCATTCTCAGCAAAGAGCAAGGACAAAATCTGAACGAACACATCAAACAAATGCGTAGCGAATGGAACAGTATTTAATTGACACTAATGTAGTTTCTGATTATTTATCTGCTTCTTTTCCTGCTACAGGTATGGCTTTGATGGATATTGCCATAGATGCGGTTCCAAATATTTCTATCATCACACAAATAGAATTGCTATGCTGGAATACCGATGCCCACACTACATTAAGCGTAAAAGAATTTATTACTGATAGTAATGTATTGGATATTAGCCCAGATGTAATTACTCATTGTGTAGCAATACGAAAAGGCAAGAAAATTAAAACACCAGATGCTATTATTGCAGCTACCGCTTTGGCTAATAATTATACCCTTATTACCATCAACGAAAAGGATTTTAGCAATATCAAAGGACTTAAATTTATTAATCCGCATAAGGTATAAAGCAACATATCCCGGCACTTTCCTTCTGGTATTCCGCCCATTGTTTCTCCGCTAACGCATATATACAATATGGCTTTTGTGCAGAACCTATCTGTGCATTTAAAACAATTTGTAATTATCTGTACCAATGTTGTTCTTCGCAGCAATCTTCGCCATCGTTGTGTGCTTATCACCAATGATGAATAAACCAATAACATCGGTGAAAAATGTAGTGAAACTGCAGAAGGGGCGAAAACGTATCAAAAATTTATAAAAAGGCAGGTAAATTTCAGAACCCAAAGTGTTCAAATATTTTTAGGAAAAAGATTAATAAATTATTCGCCCCTTCGGGGTTGTACAACCCTTTCCTATCCTATTCTATCAACATCAAATCTCTTCGGGATAAATGAGTAGAGAAATTACTTTGTTGTCTATTTTTTTCCCAATGAAATAAATTTATTGGGCTGTTAAATTTTATTAAAGGAACATCTCCACAGAGGAGGTTTTCATTTAGTTAGAACACACCCGTGAAAAAATATTGGGATTGCCGGGCATAAAAAAAACAACTCAATTCAATTGGTTGTTTCAAATTATTTTTCAAAAAAAATATTACAAATAACTAATAACCTGGGTTATTATTGTTGTGCATTTTTTTGAGTAAATTTTTGCAGAAGCCCTGGCAACATTCCGGAAATAGCGCCTGTAACCGAAGGTGGTAATCCAAACTTGCTGGTAAGGCTGCTTATAAGCCCGCCTTCAATAGCGCTAACTGCTGTACCACCATTGGCAACTGCATTTTCTAACTGGCCCAAAATGCCGGTAGATTGTGCCTGTGGCGCTGTAGCAGCCGGATTACTGGCAATATTTGAAAGATGATTTGCTATTTCAGTATGTACAGCATTTTCCTGTTCGGGAGTAATAGCTCCGGCAATATCCGGATGCCCGCCCAAATGCTCTTTTACCATGTTTAAAATTTCGTCTAACATAATTTTTAAATTTAAATATTAAAAGATTAATAAAGCTAATACAAACCTTCTTTGCAGAATGCTTGTTAACTATTAGATAACTATTCAAAGCAGATTAATAGAAATTATGTGCAGAAAATAAAAATGAAAAATATAAAAACATGGTTGGCTACCTTTGCCAATTATTTTTTAAAATAAATAATGCAAACCAAACCTACCATTGTAAAAACTAAAAACAGGGGCATGGCCAATTTTATTGCTATGGCCTTATTGCCCTTATCTGGCTTTGCTACGGATATCTATCTGCCATCTTTGCCCAATATGGCTACCAGCCTTCATGTTGGCAATATAGAAGTACAATTTACACTTACACTTTTCTTAGTAAGTTATGGCCTTTCGCAATTATTTATTGGCAGTGTGCTGGATAGTTTTGGAAGGTATAAAATGGGTATGATTTGTCTTATCATTTTTATGATTTGCTGTATTGTGATTGCCAACACTCACAACATTTATATTATTTATGCAATGAGAATATTGCATGGCCTTACAGTAGGCACCATAGTGGTAGGTAAGCGGGCATATTTTATAGATGTATTTACAGGAGATACTTTGAAACATTATTTAAGTATGTTTTCTATTATCTGGAGCACAGGGCCAATCATTGCGCCGTTTATTGGCGGCTATTTGCAACAGGCATTTGGATGGCAGTACAATTTTTATTTTTTGGCAGGCTATGCCCTGCTTTTTTTGTTGTTAGAGTATGTTTACAGCTTTGAAACTTTGGATCATTTTTATCCTTTCAAACTACGAAGCATTGCCAAAGTATATGCCAATATGCTTCAAACTTCTGACTTTATACTTGGGCTGGTAATGTGTGGCCTTGCCTATTGCATGGTCATTATTTTCAACATGACAGGCCCTTTTATCATTGAGCATACCCTTCACTTTTCGCCCATTGTAGCCGGCTACAGTTCACTATTATTGGGTATTGCATGGATGCTTGGCGGGTTTATAGGCAAAGCTACTATTGCCAAACCGTTTTATAAAAGAATGGTTGTAAATATTTTTCTTCAGGTTTGTTTTGTTATCATTATGCTGATAAGCAGCCGGTATATCGGTAACCTGTACACGCTTTTATTTTTTGCATTTATTATTCAATTAGCAGCCGGGTACACTTTCAATAATTTTTTTACATACTGCTTAAGCCGCTTTCCTAATAATGGGGGCATTGCAAGTGGCTTGTCGGGTGGTATGAGTTATATTGTAATTTCTATTTGCAGCTCAATTATCATCCTGTTTATTCATGCAAAAAATGAATTCAACCTGGCGCTTAGTTATAGTATTTTAATTGTATTATCTGTAATTATCATGCTGAAATTGAGCAAAGTAAAACTGGTATAACCTTTTAATTTTTCCCTTTTAAAAAGCGCATTTTCATTGCCGGATAATATCTAATTTATCTGCATTTCATTTTCATTTATCATTTATTAGATATACCTTGACTTTTGTTTTGTAAAAGAACTTGTTCCATTTACCATCTACAAATAAATACACAAGTTATGAATGAGCATTTGCAAGAGATTAGTAATAAACAAAAAATTTCCTGGAATAAATTTTCTCCCGGCTGGAAAAAATGGCGCAGCTTATTAAACGACCAAATGCAACCGGCATCTGATGGCATTATACAATTTTTACAACCCGGAGGCAGGCAAATAATTTTAGACATTGCATCGGGTACAGGCGAGCCAGGGCTGAGTATTGCAGCCCTGCTTACCGATGGCAAAGTGGTGCTCACAGATCTTGCAGGTGATATGCTGCACTATGCAAATGAAATAGCTAAGAATAAAAATATTTCCAATGCAGAATGTAAAGTTTGCGATGTAAGCGCATTGCCATTTGACGATAATAGATTTGATGCTGTAAGTTGCAGAATGGGCTTTATGTTTTTTCCGGATATGTTATTGGCAGCAAAAGAAATACGCAGGGTATTAAAGCCCGGTGGTAAGTTTGCTACAACGGTATGGAGCACGCCTGAGAAAAATACCTGGGTAACAGATATTGGTGATTGCATAAAAATAAATTTGCAACTCCCCGACCCGGTACCCGGTGCACCCGGCATTTTTAGATGTGCAAAGCCAGGCCTAATGTCGAACATTTTTAATGATGCCGGTTTTAAGAATATTGGAGAAAAAGAAATACCCTGTAAACTTAACTTTAGTACTGCAAAAAATTATTGGGACATGATGACAGAAATTGCTGCTCCAATAGTGGGTGCATTAAGCAAAGCAGATGACTCAATGATTACAACAATAAAAAATGAAGTGTATCAGATTATTAATGACAAATACCCCAATCAGGAGGTAATCATTAATGGCTCTTGCCTCTTGCTGCATGGTGAAAAGTAAAAACAAAAAAAAGAAGTGACCCCTCAGGGGCTCGAACCCTGGACCTACTGATTAAGAGTCAGTAGCTCTAACCAACTGAGCTAAGGAGTCAAAAAATATTAGAATGCAAAAATATTGTTTTATTTTAGAAAAACATGAATACTATTAACAGCAACAAATAAAGTAATATAATGCTTACAAACATACACCCCAAATTACCCATGAGAAATAAGGCCGCCACTGCAAAGTTTTATACTGAAAAATTAGGTTTTACTATTTTTGGCAGCGCTGATTATGCAGGCTACTTAATGCTTCAAAAAGATGAAATACAAATTCATTTTTTTGAATTTAGCACACTGATACCAAAAGAGAATTATGGACAGGTGTATATTAGAGCTACTCAAATAGATGACCTGTATCAAAACCTTTGTGAAAAAAAAGCAAACATACACCCCAATGGTGCATTAACAGTACATCCCTGGGGGCAAAAAGAATTTTCTGTACTTGACCCCGACAATAATCTTCTTACTTTTGGAGAAACAATATCACAATAATTATTGGCGTAACAAATATTAAAACTTAACATTTAAATTATGTTAGAATTATTAAGGCAGCCCTGGCATTGTCTGGTAGCGGGCATTTTGATAGGGCTTACTGTACCGTTGCTGTTACTTTTGGGCAACAAAAAATTTGGTGTATCATCCTCCCTAAGGCATATTTGTGCCGCATGTTTTCCTGCAAATATTCCATATTTTAAGTATGACTGGAAAAAACAAATATGGAATTTATTTTTTGTAACAGGCATATTGATTGGCGCTTTTTTAGCTGCACATTATTTAAGCAATCCCAATGATGTGGTAGTAGCAGATAGTACAAAATTAAGTTTGGCAAAATTTGGAATTACAGATTACAGCAGGCTAATGCCGCAGCAAATTTTTAATGTACACAATATATTTACATTAAAAGGTTTATTCTTTTTTGTAACTGGCGGTTTTTTGGTTGGCTTTGGCACACGCTATGCCGGTGGCTGCACCAGTGGCCACTCCATTATGGGGTTATCTAATTTACAAATGCCCTCTCTCATTGCTACCTGTTGTTTTATGATTGGTGGTTTTTTATCAGCAAATATTTTATTACCTCTTTTCTTTAAATTATTTTAAATATGCAAAACAGCAATAAGCAGGAAAGTTTTTCTTCTAATATCAAGTATTTGTTGGTGGGCATTTTTTTTGGAATCGTTTTTGTAAAAGGCGAAATCATAAGCTGGTTTCGGATACAGGAAATGTTTAGGCTACAATCTTTTTTTATGTATGGCGTAATTGGCACAGCGGTAGTAGTAGGGATTGTATCTGTATGGCTCATAAAAAAATATAATGTAAAAACATTTAGTGGAGAGCCTATTACTTTTGAGCAAAAAAAATTTGACAAAGGCTTGATATATGGCGGATTAATATTTGGCATTGGCTGGGCAATTACAGGCGCATGCCCCGGGCCTTTGTTTGCTCAAATAGGCAGCGGCTTTGGGGTGGTTATCATTACATTTATTAGCGCCATTGCAGGCACCTGGGTTTATGGCAAATTCAGTGATAAATTACCACATTAACCATAAAGGAAAATAGGTTAATCTTCACAAAAAATTTTAAACAAACTCTTCATCAATGCCGACAAGCCAACTAAGAAAAAATATTTTTGCACTCATTATTGCAGGGCTTTCCATTTTTGCCGTATCAATGCAATACATATTAATGTTGCAAAATAGAACGGAAAATATAATGGAGTCAAGCATTCGCTTCTTTAGCTATTTTACCATACTTACCAATTCAATGGTTGCCTGGTTTTTCATTTCCACTTTAATCAATAAAAATCTAAACTCATCAAAACTAACCGCAGTAACAGTTTACATCACTATCGTAGGCTTAGTGTACCAGTTAGTTTTAAGGCAATTATGGAAACCCAGCGGTATGCAGTACCTCGTAGATGAATGCCTACACAGTATTGTCCCTCTTTTGGTAATCATATTTTGGAGTTTGTATTCCAAAAATATGCTTACCCCCTATCGTCGTATTACTAAATGGTTGCTTTATCCATTTCTGTATTTTCTTTTTATCCTTGCCAGGGGAAGCATCTCCGGTTTTTATCCTTACCCATTTATAGATGTATCAACTATTGGTTATGAAAAAACCATGCTGAATGCACTGCTGGTGCTGCTTCTGTTTATTGCCATTGCGGTAATATTTTTATTTATTGGGAAAAAACTAATAAAGAGATAAAAAGATAAAGCTATTTTTGCATTATAATTATTTATCATGCAAAATGATACGATAATCATTGGTGCAAGTATTGCCGGATTGGCCTGTGCTGCATGCCTGCAAAAAAACAATTGCAACTATATCATCATCGAAAAGCAGGATACCATTGTAGCGCCATGGCACAAGCATTACGAAAGGTTGCATTTACATACCCACAAAAAACTTTCTAACCTACCTTACAAAAAATTTGATACATCTGTTCCAGCCTACCCATCCCGCCTGCAGGTAATACAATACCTGGAAAATTATAAAAATCAATGGGACATAAAGCCGATTTTTAATTCTGAAGCCATAAAAATTTTTAAACAAAAAGATGAATGGATAACAAAAACTAACCGGGGAGATTTACAATCTACAAATATTATAATGGCTACAGGCGCTTTTGGTAAGCCTTTGATGGCAACCTATCCGGGGCAGGATACTTTTACCGGAAAAATAATACATAGTTACGAATACAAATCGGGCCGTGATTTTATGGGCCAAAAAGTATTGCTGGTAGGATTTGGAAATTCGGCCTGCGAAATAGCCATAGATTTATTTGAACAGGGAGCCATACCGGTAATGAGTGTACGATCAGCTGTAAATGTAGTACCAAGAGATTTATGTGGCATTCCCATACAACAATTAAGTGTACTCTTAAATGTATTACCTGCTCGTATAGCCGATACAGTTAGTAAGCCGCTTATTAACCTTTCCATTGGAAATATTGAAAAATGGGGGCTAAAAAAAATGAAATATGGGCCTATAGAACAAATACATAAAGATGCCAAAGCGCCGGTGATAGATATAGGCATCATGAAACTTATAAAAAATGGAAAGGTACAAATTAGAGAAGGCATTGAATACCTTGAAAAAAATACAGTACATTTTACCAATAAGATATCAGAAAGTTTTGATGCAATCATAATGGCAACAGGCTATTACCGTGATGATGCCAATATTGTAGAGGCCGATAGCAGGCGATTTGAAGACCTCAGTAATCCCATTGGCAAACAACAATACTTTGGTAAAGACGGCCTATATTTTTGCGGCTACCGGGTAAGCCCTACCGGGCAAATTAGAGAAATAGCAATGAATGCAAAGAAAATTGCAAAGCATATTGCGGCAAAATCGTAAGGCTGCTTTATAAACCCCAATTACCCATTGCTAAAGTCATATAATTACTTTCAAAATATATTTTTACAAAGGATATCTTTTTTCAAAAAAAGAAAAGTACCTTCAAAGGATAATTACTTTCACCACTTTTAACTCCATGACCGGCAAAATAAAAATACTTATTGTAGAGGATGAAATGCTGATAGGCGCTAAAATTTCGATGCAGTTGAATGAAATGGGCTACGATGTAATCGGAATTTTGCCAAGAGGTGAAGAAGCCATTGCCCTTTTGAAGGAAGACAGGCCTGACATTGTACTTTTAGATATTAACCTGAGAGGAGAAATAGATGGTATTGAAACTGCAAACCATATCAATAATTTTTATAAAATCCCTATCATTTTTTTAACGGCCAATGCAGATGAAGCCACTTTTAACAGAGCAAAAACTACCCGGCCATCTGCCTTTATTGCAAAACCTTTTAAGCAATTAGATCTTCAAAGAGCCATTGAGCTAACCATTAGCCGTATGGCAGAGCATGAGCAATTAGAACATGATGAAAATAACAACCTCGTAGATACTTTTATATTAAAAGACCGCATTTTTATCAGGCATAAAGACAAAATGATAAAACTACTCATTGACGACATTTTATATATTGAAGCCGATAGAAATTACAGCCGGATATTTACTAACGGCAAAGAATACCTGCTATCCATCACACTTAAAACCATTGAAGACAGGTTTTCAAAAAATAATTTTGTACGCATACACCGCTCTTACCTTGCTAACGTAGGCAGGATAGACGAAGTAGCAGAAAGCAGCGTAATCATTGCAGGCAAACCCATACCTCTAAGCGCCGGAATGAAAGAAAAACTGATGGAACGAATACAAACTTTATAAACTAACTACAAAACAAAATGAAGCACTTATTTTTTTTGTTATTGTTTAGCTCTCTATTTGCCAGTGGGCAAAATACTCCTTATGATAGCCTGGAACATGTACTAGCTTCAGAAAAAACAGACACTACTAAATTAAAATTAATACAGCAACTGGTAGATATTGCCTTTAAAAACGACATGAAAAAAGCCCTCGAATTTGCAGATATGGGAGGGCAACTAGCCGATAAAATAAAGGATAAAAACTGGCAACCAAAATTTTATGAAATGCAGGGAAGAATGCATGCCAACCTGCTTCACCTGGATACGGCGCTCTATTTTTTTAATAAAGCAATGGATGGATATGTAGCTGTAAAAAACACTAAAGGCCAGGCCACCACAGCTTTTAAAATGGCATGGGTGTACAAAAAAAAGGGAGAAAATGAAAAAGCATTAGAAAAAGATTTGGCTGCATTAAAACTCGTAGAATCTATAAATGATAAACAGGGCATTTGTGATGCACTTACAAGGGTATCCACAGATCTTACCTTGCAGGAAAGGCTTAAAGAAGCAGAAGATTATGCACAAAAAGCTATTGCAGTTGCCGAGCAAAACCAATTAGATGGAGAAAAATTTTATGTATATTTTAATGCAGGAAATGTGGCCATAGCCAGTGCAAAATTTCAACAGGCGCTTGATTACTACAATCAGACATTGGCTATTGCAAAAAAACAAAACTTAGGCCCATTTAATGAAGCGGATATTACTAACAGCAGGGGCAATGCTTTAAAAAAATTAGGAAGGTATGCAGAGGCATTGCAGGATTATAAAACATGTAATGCACTTGGCAAACAATCTAATTACCCCATGGCAGTATCGGCCAGTATAGCAAATATTGGCGAAGTGAACCTGCTAATGGGGAATTACAAAGAAGCGCTCCCCTATCAGCTTGAAACTGTGCGTATGCAAGAAGCCGATAGCGACATGACGAACCTGGTAGAAAACTATGACCACGTAAGTAAAATTTATGAAAAACTGGGTGATTATAAAAATGCACTGCTTTATAAACAAAAAGCATATTCCCTACACGACAGCATTGCTTCCATTGCCAGTGATGCTGCCATGAGTAAATTGCTTACGCAGTATGAAACAAAAAAGAAAGAAGCCACAATTACAGCACAACAAAGCCAAATTTCTCAACAAAAAAAAATACAGTGGCTCACAATTGGTACAACTGCCTTATTTGCAGTGTTGCTTTTATTTAGTTTTATTAGCTACCGAAATCGCAGCAAGAGCAACCGATTATTAGCTGCAAAAAATAATGAGAATGAATTGCTGTTGAAAGAAATTCATCACCGTGTAAAAAATAATCTTGAAGTAGTGAGCAGCTTATTGGCTTTACAATCTGCACAAATAGATGACCCCAACACCAAAGAAGCCATGCTGGAAGGGCAAAACAGGGTACACTCTATTGGAATAGTGCATCAGAAATTATACCAGGGCACCAGCCTTGGCGCTATTGAAATGAAAGATTATTTTTTAAATTTAAGTGAAAGCATCCTGGACTCTTTTGGTGCAGATAAACGGGTAAAAATAGAACTGGCAATGGAAAAACTTGATATAGACATTGATACAGCGGTGCCCCTTGGCCTGATTGTGAATGAACTGCTTACCAATACAATTAAATATGCTTTTCCGCAAGGGCAAAATGGTAATGTAAAAATAAAATTAGAAAAACAATTAGGTGGCAACCTGCGATTGGAAGTGTCTGATAATGGCGTTGGCAAAGGCGAAATCATACAAGGCTCCGGGTTTGGAGGCCAGCTAATTACCCTGCTTACAAAACAATTAGGCGGAAAAATGACTGAAGAAATAAACAATGGCACACACACTTATTTTGATTTTAAAATCAACAAAGCGGCCTAATTTATTTTTCAATAAAAATTGTTTTCTCTATACTTTTACCACTCTCTCCACCCGGGGTTACTAAGCTGATGGCATAAATATTTAACTGGCCGGCAATAAATTTTTTATCTACAAATAATCCATCGGCAGGCTTAGCGCTACCAATTTTTGTATAGTCATTATTTTTTACTCCCCTGCGATAAATGTTATACGAGATGATGCTGCTGTTCTCATTTTTAGGCCAAGAAATTTCTACTCCGCTTGATAATTTTCTTACAAAAATTGTTGATGGCGCTGTAACCCGTTCGGCCAAAGTATAAGATGCAGTGGGCGATTGGCCACTTTCATACCCAAAGCGATCTACCGTAGTAACACAATAAATATAATTGGTATTGGGTTGTGCTGTTTCATCGTCAAAATAAGGGCGATCAATCAATTCTTTTTGTATGGGTAAAAAATCATTATCGCCTGATTTCTTCCTGTACAAAATATATCCTGCAATGGTATTATCATTACGGCGCACATCGGGCCAGGTAAGCGAAATATTTTTTCCATCTGCTTTTGCAGTTATGCCTGCAGGTGGTTCAATATAATTTCCTCTATTGGGCCTTATGCCAACAATGGCAGAAGGTTCACTTTTCAATTGATTATTGTTCATGGCCACTATGCTGTATAAATAATTAACCCGTCCATTCAGGTTGGCAGTGGTGTCGAGCCATGTACCCTCTTTTACAGCAGGTGATACAATCACCATATTTTTTGCAGAAGTGCCTCTTTGTACATAGTAAGCAAATAAGTCTAACTCCTGATTGGCATCCCATACTAAGCGAACATTTTCCTTTTCATTAAAAGCCTGTAGGTTTTTGGGAGCTAAAGGCTGGTTATGCGAAGAGCCCTTTGTACCATGAAAACTGGTAGCAATAATTTCATTCCAGTTGGAAAGCTTATAAACTAATGGACGAAATTTATAGAAGTATGTAACGTTTGGCAGCACTTGTTTATCGAGATATGAAACTGCATTTGCTGCTACAGAATCTAATACAATAAAATCTTTTGTAGCATCTCTTGACCTGAGCACCTGTATACCGGTATAATAAGGTTTCAATGGAAGTTGTTTCCACTGGCAAAGCAAACCATTTAGCGTGTCTGTAATAGTTACATATTGCACACCCGGTATTTTTTTAAAATCAATGGTAATGGCCGTTGCAGTGTCTGAAGGATTTCCTTCGTTACCAAACATATCTACCGGCACAATATAATACCTGGATAAATGTTCCGGAGTGGATTGTTCTTCAAAAAAAGCTGTCAGCTTAACATCAGCCGTATTGATTGCTATTTTATTTGGGTATTTATAAAATTTTCCTTTGCCATCATCCTGCCGGTACACATTTGCCAGTAATGGTAAGTTGGAATTGTATGCAGAAAATCCCCAGCTTAAACTTACTATGGAATCTGTGGTATATAATCTTTGAAGTGTTCCTTTTGGCAAATCATTTTTATTGAAAGCTATTGCAGGCTGTTGTTTCAACGTTGTATTACCTTTAGTAAGGCGGTATTCATATTGCCCCGTTTTATCCTGCGGCATTTCATCAAGATATGCCAGGCCAATGGCTCTTAAAAAGTTTATGTTTAAAATAAAAAGCCCATATTCTTTTGCAGGGTGAGATGCATTGATAAATGAAACAACTGCTTCATTATTTTTAGCTTTTATAAAATTTTTGAATTCTGTGGCTAAATCTGATCCGGTAAATTTTATAAACTCATCATAGCTTTTTATCGGAGAAAAAACTGCAATTTTAGAAAACTTATTTTCCCCTTTTGTGCTTCTTTCAATATTAATATTTGAATAATTGCCCGCAGAAAAACTACCGCCTCCCAGGTTGAGTAACACATAATTTCCCTGGGGAGAAGAAAAAACAAGTTGATCTTTACCCTGTTTTGATTGAGCCATACAAGTAAGGCTGCAAAAAATAAACAAATAAAATATTGTAATGCGTATCATAAAAAATCTTTTAGTCTTTTTAAAATTTAATTGCAATCTGACCTGCTTCCAATAAACATGCTCAACTCTTGCAAGCCGCCCTGCCTGGTTGCAACCCTTATTTTTGCGCCAGCTCCTACACATATTTTAGCTCCTGCATAAACAGCACCAGTACAGATACTATTACAATCGCAATCGCTCCCCAAACCAAGCGAAGCTTCACCGCTAGCACTAGCCGAAAAATTCCAGCCCTGAGAATCATTAAAGCCGCCTGCAATGTCCACGCATGCTTTGGCAGAAGCAGATGCACAAATTCCTATTACACATGCTTGTATGCCCCCTTCAAAATGCATACCTGCACTGATACGAAAATTTGCATTATTGAAATCAGCAATCAATGAAAAATTACTTTTGCTGTAAAGCCACAATTTACCAGACACTATACCCAAATCTAATGATGGTGCATCCTGCTCTTTTACTCCCATCTCTGATAGCGCATTGAGGTATATACCCGTAAAACTTCCGTTGCTTAAATATTCTGAAGGGGCATCATGCAAATAGTAACTTATAGTAGGCCTGGTTTGTGCATTATTAACACCAAAACCCAACGCCAATACACCTCTTGAATGAATAAGCCCCAATAAATCTACATCCATACCGGCGCCAAAAAAGAAATAAGAGTCTCCGGGTTTTGCACTGGCTATCAGGTCGCCTTGTACATGCGTTTTCAAAATATCAGGCAGTGGTTCAAAATCAGAAACGATACCAACGGCAAAATATAAATTGGGAATATCTATGACAATGGATGCCTGGGCAACATCAAGGCTGCTTGCAAGTTTTACATGGGCTGTACCTGTAATTTTTGGCCCGCTTTCTACCGTGATGCTGATAGGGTCAAGCGCTACCAGGGTTTCAAAACCTGTAACACTTGCGCCACCCGTAATGGTTACAGAGAAAAATTCGGGATTGCTGCGATAGGTAAACCCACCTCCTACTTTTGTAATAATGACTGGACCTAAAGGAATTTTTACATTCGCTACAAAGTTGGCGCCAAGGTCAACACTGGTATTGGTTTTAAAATAATGAAAATCTATTGCAACTTTTACCGGCGTACCATCAATAGATAAGGAGCCGCCTCCTGCAAAACCATTTTCTTTCATCTCTACACTTCCATCTATTGAAGTGCCGGGGATATCAATACCAAGCCCTATTTTATCAATAGAAACGGAGTTGGGCTTAAAGTGTATGCCACTGGCCCGGAACGAAATTAATTTTACATCTGTTGAAAAAGTTCCATCAATATCTATTTGTGGGGTGGCGGTAGTAGTATTGAATGTAATACTGTTCAAAGCAAATTTTGCAAAGCCGGCATTCAATGATTTATTTACAGGCACTGTAACTCCAAATTTACCATCTGTTTGTATTTGAAAATAGGGAACATCAATGCTTTCTGTAAACAATTTTGCAAAAGAAAACTTTGCAGAGCCGCCAATTTTGTACACCCCTGAGTTGCCTACTTCACCAAAGATTAAAGGCACACTACCTGTTTGTAAATTAATAATATTAAAAATATTTAACCCTCCCGATGGCATACTGAATGAACCACCATATAAGCCACTGGAACCTACTGAAAGATTGGAAAATTCTAAATCGGTGGTTGGCGATTGGGGCACCTGCACTTCTATTTTTCCGCCAACTTTAAATCCATTCATATTAAAAGAAACTGCATTTACTTCTGCAGACCATGATGCAATACTGAATTTTAAATGCATATTTGATTTTACAGAAACATCTTTTACAGAAAAACCAGTACCTACACTTAGCTTATCAATATCAAAAAGTAATGAGCTTATTATTGGAAGGTTGGGAGATACAAGGTAGCCGTTCATATCTATTCCAGAAGTACTAATGCTACATTTTGCCAGATTGATTCCTGCTTCAAAACCAAATACTTTTACAGATGCATATTGAGCAAGTGTAGAAGGAATGTTTGCACTACCAGATGAATAAGAAGCAGCGGATGTAGCTGCATTTTTTAATTCATTTAATTTATCCTGTAATGCTGCTTTATTATCGCCGCTTGCGTTATTTACTTTATCCTGCATATTGGCAACAGCATTGTCTGCAGCTTTTTTCAAATCTGCACGGGCATAAGAGAAAACAAAATTTCCTAATGCTGTACTGCTACCATCGCTGGTAAATACCGGCACATCTGCATCTATCGAAGTATTTTGCGGCAGCAATAAAGGCGCTGTTGCGTTATCAAAAGCAATGCCACCAATACTGCCTACCTGGTCAAAATTGATTTGCAGTTTTCCACCTATCACTCCTTTTCCATCTGTGTTTTTGGTTACAGTAATTACAGGGGAGCCTTCCATATTTATGGGAATGTAACCATACAATTTCAAGGGTAGCTCTGTAGCATCTGTTTGCACTTTGTTATCTGCCACCTGAGCATTGCCTGCTGCATCAAATGTTACATTAATATTGCTAAAATTTAAATTGATACCGGATGATGCTGTAAATAAAGAATTGGATTTAAGATTTACAAATGAGCCGGTCCATTTTTGCCCGGCGCCATTGTCCGTAGCGCTTTTCAGCACAATATCAAATCCCAAAAGTTTTGAAATATTTTTACCTCCGCCATCTTTCAATTCAAAATTTTCTATAGAAGCTGTGGTAAAAGTTTTATCTACACTTGCTCCATAATAAGTTTCTTTTGTAACTACTATTTTACTTTCTCCCTTGGGTATATAGAATGAATAGGAGCCATCAGCCTTTGATGTGGTATTGATGTAATCTTTACCATCTACAGATATTTTAGCGCCAGGTATGTTTGCTGATTTAGAAGTAATCTTACCCGATAATTGAATACCATGTTCCAGCAAAATATTAACGGTAGTAACCGTACCATCTATTACTTTTTGCCCTACTTCTCCGCTTTGAATGATGTAGTCGCTGCCTGCAGGGCCGCTTACAGTATAAGTGAAACTGCTGCCACCTTCTTTATAAAGCACTTCTCCTTTATTGTCTGTAGTGGTATCAAAAGCACCATCAATCTTAATTACCGCATTTGCAATTCCCGTTTTAGAACTTGCATCATTCACCACAAAATTTATTTTTACAAAACCTTTTTCGAGGTAGCCAATCTTGCCCACATCATTATTACCGGCAGGGTTTTCGCCTGCTGTTAAAAGTGATTTGTACATTTCAGCAAATCCTTTGTCAAAATGATTGGAAGCAGCATTATTGTTAGCTTTATTTTTTGAAGATGTAGTAGTGTTGCCATTTTGGGCAGAAGGATTAAAAGCAGCATATCCAAATAAGGAAGGAGATAATGTTCCACTTTTGGCTGCAGCAGATTTTACTGAAGGCTGCTCAGATAATGCATTGGCCCATTTATCTATCAGCTTAGGTTCATAGTTTGGCGAGGCTACAAGGTTCCCTGTTTTTTTCTGAGCCTCTTTATTGTTTTTATTGCCAGATTTATTATTTTGATTTTTGTTTAATTTAATAAACACTGTTTTTGAAATATAGCCTGGGTTAGAAATGGTAATGTAATCATCTTTGTAATTAGATGTTACAAACAGCCCGTTTGACTGAGCTTCAATTGGGTTTCCACCACTTTTCCATTTTAATATTGCATTAGACAATGGATTACCGGCTTCATCAACAGCTATTCCGGTAACAGTATAAACATCGGGGCTAAATTGAAAATTCACAACTGCCGAGTCTCCACGTTTTAATGTGAGCGGCGTTTTTTGCGAACTGTCCATATTGTCTGTTGTAGTAACGGTAACTGTAAAAAAAGATCCGTCCTGCAACACCGGAAGATTATCAATACGGAAGTTTCCTTCATCATCTGAAATGGTAGAGTATTGTCCCATCATCAATTTATTTGTTGTGAAGACAGAAGCATCTACTTTTTTGGAGGTGAATATCATTTTGCCTGATGATGTTGCACCTGATGGTGAATTTCCGGAAGGGTTTGAATTATTATTTCCTTTACGGGTATTTGTTGCTGTGATGTTACCAGCATTTCTGTTTTTGGTGTTCATGGCCGCTTTGGTTGCGTAGTTTTCCACATTTGTATTAGATGCACCTTCACCATTTTCTCCGGATGATGCCGGATAAGTTTTAATGCCACCAAGTACCGAATCAGAATACCGCTCTACCACTTTTGCCGGATCGAAGGACACTGTTACTACTGCTCCTGAGGCGTAAAAAAGTTGATTATTCGCAGCATTAGTTTCATCAACAGCAGATATTTTTACCGAACCGGTAATAAATGGCAAAATCTTTTTTAAAGTATATCGCTCTTTTACTGAGATTACTTTTTCAGACTCATCTATATTATTACTTTTTTTGCCATCAGCGCTTACACTAACAGTTGTAACGGGTATTACGCCCATGTATGAGCGATAGTCTTCTTTATTATTACTGGTGATTTGTATAATAAAATTATCCGAACTGCCATGCTGATAAAATAATTTATTGATGGTTTCTCCATATTGCAAGTCGGCTATTTTGATGTATTCTTTTCCTGCAATAGTTTTTTTAGACCTGTCAGAACTTTTAGCAACCATATAACTATAATACGAGTTACTGTTGAATGATGCCGAAGGATAGTATAATTCAATTTTTGAAGGCGTACCGTTTTGTGTAAATAACATCATACCACCACCATTAGTTACATAAGGAGTAAAACGAAATGTTTTTGCAAGTACCTGAAGCGTTCCCAAATCCATATCGCCATTGGCATCAGGCGGCACTATTTTTATATATTGGCTGTAAGTTTCAAAATCTTCATGATTCACCAACAGGTGCATACTGCTGTATTGATTTATATTTTTAAACTTAGGGTCAATAAAATGTATGCTGAAATTTCCATCTGCATCTGTAGTACCAGAGCCAATAAGGTCTTCTTCCTGATTTGAAGGGTCTGCCATCTGGTAGTTAGAAGGGGCTTTTATCATATAATTCATTCCCCCTCTCTTGGTTTGACCGGAAGATATCAATCCTAATTGATTAGATAAAGTATTGTTAGAAACCAATGTGTTCTTTATCAAACCATTTCCATTTGACCCGGTATTATTATTTTTAACTTTTACACCCATTAGTAAAACGGTTGCACCCTCAAGCGGATGAACTATCTTACCATTTTCAGATGCAATATTCAAATCCTTTTTTTCCATCAGCTCCCCGGCTCCCACCACGGTAGCAGTAAGCTGCGGCGCTGAAGAAGTAGTAGAAGAAGTAGAAGTAAAGTTTTCTCCCTTAAAATTTGAAGTACCAGAATAGGAAGAAGTCATGGCAACAAACCTGGCGTTGGGGTCTATTGCTTCTTGAGTTTGCGTTTTTTGCTGCTGAGGGTCGGGTGCATTATACCTTTCATTAACCTCCTCTTTCATTTTTATGCTATTATCAATTTGAGGAGGCATTTCTTCTTCTGCCTTTTTAAAAGACCATACCACTTTTCCCTTAATATTGGAAGTTGTAATGGAAGAGTTTGTAGGCGCTTGCGGAACATTTTGATTTGGAACAGGTGGCTGTGTAGTTACGGTATCTCCATAAACAAATGGTTCTACCCTGCTATAACCATTGTTATCAATTACAATGGGAGAATTTAGCGCAGCATTGGCTTTCACCCTTATTACATATAATTTTCCTCTTTGCAATACCTGCTTGTATAGCATGGTATCTAATAAAAAACTAGAAGAGTGTAAAGATGTTTTTGTAAACAAAGGTGGATTGTTAATAGCATCAGTGATGGTTTGAGAAGGATACATTTCTCTTAATTCAAAATCGTAAGTAAGCTGGCTAAGGTTGAGCCCACAAGTTGCATTGGGAGGAGTCCATGTAAATATTACCGGCGACATTGCTTTTACAACCGGGATATTATTTTGAATATTAAAATTACTAACAGGCTGTGTAAACTGTGGCGCAGAAGCTTTGTAACAAATATTAAAATTAGCACATCCAAGGTTTATATTAGATGCATAACCACCGGGCATACCCGAAGAATCGTACCTGGCATAAAAACATATTCGATACAGGCCTTCGGGCAATTGTAAAACATTTGTTTTGCTTTTTAAATCATTCAGATTAATTCCGGAAGTAATCAGATTGGCTTCATTAAAATTTCCGAAAGCTGCAATTACCTGCTGAGATGTAAGCTGCACCGGTAAATTAGGAGACAATGAAACTGTTGGTTGCTGAAAATAAGATGGGTTTAATGAAATAGTAAATGGATTAGGAGATAATGATTCTATTTTACCAAATACTTTTACATTAATGGCTGTACCAAATGGGCCATTATTGTACATTAATGTGGGCCTTACATTTCCATCAGTAATATATTTTACAATATCAGGATTTGCCGGAGGCAATAACTGTGTATTAATAATAACAGCATCGGTAGCCGGTGGTTGCACTATAGTAAACGTGCCACAGCCAAGCTGTGGATCAGAGTAATAATTAGCTACTTCGTGATTTGGGCCAATATTACAGGCGGCAAAACATATTTTGTAAGTACCTGCAGGCAGTTTGATATTATTATTTGCATCTTTCAATGCCCCGATATTTATACCTTGTACATTTAAATATTGCTCATCAAACTGGCCAAAGGCTGCAAGCATTTGAGGTATGGTGAGTGCAACAGGAACATGAGGAACAAGATTCACTGCCATGGAGGGGTCCAGGCGAAATGATGCATTCATAGTAATGGTAAATGGAGATGGCGACAACCTTTCAATTCTGCCAACAGCATAGCCTTGTACGTTTACCTGCGTATTAGAAGTAAAAGTACAATGCATGTTTCCCGATTGTATGTATTGCTGTATTAAGGGATTTACAGGTGGCGCAGCGATAGTATTTACATTTACAAAATAATTTATCTGTTGACCAAAAGACAGAATTGACAAAAAAGAAAAAGCAAACATTAAAATAACCCTACGGCACCTGCCAGAAAATTTTGCCAAAAAATTGGCATTTACTTTTAATTGCCCTGACATTATCAGCAACCTCATTTTTTTTATTTTGCTTTCGGTTATATTTCTCATGACCGTAATATTTTATGAATGAAATGTTTATTTATTTTTCATTTAAAAAGAATAATTATAACTGATGCTTCCCATAAAATTTCTGCTGGTAACCGCCTGCGATAAGGCTTTTTCAATGACAGTATTTATAGGATTATATGGCGTAAATACATAGTTGGCATTAATGCTTAACGTATGATGCTTCTTACTATAACTCACATTTGCAGAAAAAGTGAAATTGCTTTGAGCATTGGCAAAAGATGATTTATTAATAAGATAGCCACCGGTAATTTGTGTATTTAGATTTTTGTTTTTTAGAAATTGAGCTGTAGCTCCCAGGTTGACGCCATAAGTACTGTACCGGGTAGTATCCTGCACATATTGATTAAAACTACCACCTGCCGAAAAACTCATTGCCTTTTTGGTAAGCCCCAGCGTATAATTGAGAGAAGTTGATAAATTATGACTGCTTGTAAATGGCGCTGTAGCCGGGTTTTCATCATTCAACAACATATAATTTATTACCGTGCTGATGGTATGAGACATGCTACTGTTGAAAATAATGTAAGATGGCATCAAACTGATATTATGCACCTGCTGATAGAGCCTTACCGAATCTGTAAGATGAATAGTGCCATCGCTTTGATGTAAGAAATAACCGGAATAATTAAAATTAATATTTAGTTTAGGAGTAGCTGTTGCATTTACATTCAGGTTAGTAACCATGGTATTCATTTGGCTGGTTAAATCTTTCTTTAAATTATTGTGCTGGTCAGAAAAAGTTGCATTGATATTGAGTTTGCTTTTTAATACATTCAAATTATTCATCCAGTTGAAAAGCTCAATATCTTTGAGCATGTAAGGAGTGCCTAAAGATTTAAACCCCGGTTGCACTCTCCGGTATCCGAGTGTAGTATTATAATTTTTTAATGCAATGCTCAAGGCTGTTTGCCCGCCAAAGCTTACGGTGGTAGAGCTACGGTAAGGCATCAGCCTGCCAAATATTTTATCAAAAACCCATCCGGGTAATGAATCTGCTTTAGGGGCAGTAAGATCATTGGTAATGCCGCTTGCAGCAATATCGCCGGTCCAGGTTATTTTTTTTAAAAAAGTATTTTTAAAAGATGCCCCAATTACAGAGTTTTCCTGCGACTGAATACTTCCTTTCTTAATAACAACGGCCGAGCTGGTATCATCTTTTGCATGAAAATAAATAAGGTCTAAAAAATGCGACTGGTTTCCTATTCCTATTTTTATGCCATATCCCGTTCTTGAAAACTGAGGTTGTGCATACCTGCCGCTGGTGGTATCTTCATTTATTTTTCTATTCAATTTTCCATAAAAAGCCGCAAAGCGGAATAGCTTTGGATTTAATTCCAATCCTACACCTCTAAAACTTTGCCCATCAAATACCATTGGGCTCATGGAGATAGTGCGATAGCCTAAATGCAATTTTGCCCATTTGTAAGTAGGGCTTATTCCAAATTGGCTAAAAGGTTGTGTATAGCTTTTTCCATATTGATTCAGCACAAAAGAAACCGGCATTGCAATACCATAAATAGTGGGGGAAAAATTGCCATACAAATTCCAAGCCCAGGGCGGACGGGTAGCTACCGATTCGTTGGACTGGTAATAACTTGCAGAGGCGCCAATACTGCCGTGCATTACAAAAGGCTTTTGTTTACTGATACCTTCCAGGTTTTGACAGTAAGCGGTATAGGTTATAGCGACTAATACAATAGTGGCAATCAGCTTTTTCAATGGAGTAAGTTTTAGTCTATTTCAAAGTGTTATCCCTTTGTAAATAAAAATAGACTGCTTACCATTCTCCCAAATCAACATCACGACAAACATGCTCTAAAAATCGACAGAAAACCAAAGTGCCCATATTTCCGAAGCAAAAAAAGATTATACAATAGCCTTCCTGATAAAAAATAATCTTATTGGTACAATAAAAGGGCAGTTTCGTCCTTACATGCTTGCATTTACTATATCTTATGAGTAGGTTAGCATTACAAAATCAACTATCCCCGGAAAAAAATCTAAACCTGCCAAATTCACCAACAATAGTATAAGGCAGATGCATTATTAAAAACTGCTATGCTCACCTCTAAAAAGCTTGTAAAGGGATTTTACTAATTGCCATACAAGTGAATATCACAAAAGAATTTTCGGTATTTATTTATTTATTAAAAAAAATGAAAAAATGAAAAATTATCTGAAGATGCTTTTTGTATTGGCTGTTTTAGCAGTTTATACATCTTGCAACAGTAACACTCAAAAAACAAATGAGCCTGAAAATGTAAACAGCACAAAAATGGATACTC